>JAFIER010000056.1 GCA_020832465.1 Bernardetiaceae bacterium | reverse complement strand
GTGAGACCCTCCCGATGGTTCAGCACGGAATACATTTTCCATAGCGTAGGTTTTGCAAACCACCCTACGCTATGGATAAATTTTTAGAAATAACATTAAAAGCATAACTAACAGTTCTCAGAGAACTGTTAGTTATGCTTTTTCCCTCGCTTCTTCTTTTCCTTCTGAAATAGCGGGGCGGTGTATTGATTGTATAGCTCAAAAAGATAGGCGATGCGTGCTGTTTCGTTCGTGATAATTTACGGAATATCAACTTCTACCCAAAAATGATGTAGGATGAGATTTGAGTTATCTATTCGTACGTGTTGTGAAATATATTTATTGCTTTGAGAAGGAGGATTCGCTGTTAGTATTTCTGCTTTTTGCCAATTCAAACCAAATTTATCTTTTTTTAAATGGTACTGATTTGCAAGTTTTTTAATATTACTATTTATTTTTGATAAAAAATTTATGTGGGCTATATCTGTTTTTATATATGCAACTATTCCATTTTCTACAAGTGGGATTGCATTATTAGGATTTTCACTACTTAATCCGTGCTCACATTTTTTAAACCTTTTTATAGCTCCTGTATTAGTTGTAACGTAATCGTTAGCATCTATCCATTTTGCTTCTAAGCAATATATCCAATAGCCCTTACTATGCGCAGTTTTAATGGCAATATCAACGGTTCTTTTGCTTCCTTTTCCCGAATTGGAAGATTTTTGTTGTTCTTGACTACCAAACAAAAGTATAGCACTTAACTCAGCCCTTGACCTTATATCTAAATAGTATCTCAGTGCGGAAGTAAGTGTATTTTCGTTTGCTTCCGAGTTATTAACATACTGTTCGAGGTAGTCATCTGATGATGTAAAGTTTTTTAAAGCCGTATCTATAAAACTTACCAATCTTGCAATAAGCTTTTGATTTTGATTTTGATAGTTAGAAGGTTTTTTCATGATGTATTATATATTTAAAATCCAGTTTCGTACATATCCCATATTGTATCATCAGCATCTCGCAACGCAATAGACCTGAGCCAATAACGTAAGGCATTAGGCTTAATTAGTAATAATATGTCATATCCATTTACATGGTCATACTCACGTACAACTCGCATATAAACTGCACTTTTGTTATCAATTGCATTAAATACAAGACCATGTAAGTCATCATCTATATCATCTGAACTTTCGATGCGACTAACATCAAATTTTATATCTTTGACTTTGCCGTATATAAACTCATAAATGCTATAGGCTGCACTTTGATAGACCCTACCAATTTGCCATTTTTGAATAGTATTGCCTGTCGCATCTTTTTCTTCATAAATAGAATTGATAACATTACAGAAAACATGACCATAAGCCTCAAGTTGGTCAGGTGAAACTTTATTATTCAAAATTCTGCCTTCTCCTTTATTGATAGCTTTACCCAAATGAATATAGTAATTCAGCATATCGGAGAGAATAATATTTTCAGTTTCAACGAGTTGTAAATCAGACTCATTTTTAGGAAATGGTAAGTTTGCTATGTCGGCTACATTTATAGCCGTCTCTGAAAGTATTAAGGCACTAGCACTTGTTGCCGTTATAAATAACTCAAGTATCGATTTGTTATCCTTAAAATATTGATACAATTTAAATAATAGACTGTCAGAAGGCTCATTAGGTATTATACCCAAAAAATGCCTACTAAAGTAAATATTATCTTTACTTTTTTTGACTATATAGGGACTTAAGTTTGTAGTTCTTCGTAGTAGTACAACCTCTTCTCCATACATAGCATCTTCGGGCAGATACTTATTAGCTTCTACGGATTTTATTTCTATAAAAGGCTGATTATTTTCATCAACCTCAACAATACGCAAGTTTTCATTTAATATATTGCCTTTTCTAAATCCAAAAAAAACTTTAAAAAACGAAGAAATCTTTGTATCAATGGCATGTAATCTATCTATTAAGTAGAATAACCTTCCACCACCCAGCAAATTCGTTTTCCAAACAAACTGCTTATTCTTATCGGTAGCCCAATCCCAGCGTACCGAATGACAGTCATAAAAATCTATTTGAAAAGCCTGCTTACTATTATTGCTATACAACGTTTGAACAATAACATGCATTATATCCTGCTGCTTAGAAGGAGTACTACGAGCTATAAGAGCACAAGTCGCAATATCTACATTAAATAAGAAACGTCGCAAGTGTGTAAAATCGAAGATTGTGCTGACTGTAAAATCTGTAAAAATCTGTTTACGATATTTATCAGCTTTACCATCTTGTCTGTAAAGCAAATTATTAGAGGGAATAATTAAGCAGGTTTTTTTGCCTAAAGACATTGCACCTTCAAAAAATTGTAAAGCTAATCTGTTGCCCGGCACAGATTTATGCTTAAAGCCAATTTGCTCTACTAATAAACTATCTATTTCTACAGCTGACTTATTATCTATGGAATTAAAAGGAGGATTGCCAAGCACTAAATCAAACTTACTTTGAATAGTCTTATTCGCTGCTGCCCATTCAAAAAAATCTTGTGTTTGAATATTCTCCCCTAAGTTATTAAACTTTAATCCATTCCAAATTTCTTTAGGTGATAATTTATCTAAGAGAGCAATAGTTAGACTAAATGTAGTGATAAGAGTCGCTGTAGGGTCGATATCTACTCCAAAAATGTTATTTTGTAATATCTTTTGACATACCGTCTTATCAGGAAAAATTTTCTTCAGATTCCTTGTTCTACTATATTCGTTAATAGACCACCACTGTAATAGACGTTTGTAGGCAGCTACTAAAAAAACTCCTGAACCACAACTCGGGTCTAATATTCTAAAAGTGTCATTTTTTAATTGCGGTTTACTTAACGGCATAACCTCATCGACCAAAAAATTGACCAAGAGAGGCGGTGTATAAACAACTCCTTTTTGCTTGGGCAAAAAGTTTTCATAAATACCACTAACAAGTTCAACAGGCAGATGATTAAAGTTGTACTGCTGCCAAAGAAAGAACTGTTTAGTTCGTATATCTAAATCTGCATTCAAGAATAAGACAAGCAAAGATAAATCTGCTTTTATAATTGTATCCTTATGATCGTTAAGGATGCTAAAAACCTGACCATTGAACTCCTCTGATAAGCATTCTATAACATGCCAAAAATCTTGATTTCCATTCTCTTTTGAAAAGGTATCTTGCAATTTTTGCACCTTGATTTTTGCATAAATATCTCTGAGTGTGTGCTTCTTATCATCATCTTGTATTTCTTCCAAAAATTTAATTAACAAGCATACTATCAAAAGTTTATCAATGGTAGTTTCTGATAAATCTTTTATTTTACCGTGTAAATGTTTTCTTGTTTCTAACAAATATGCTAAGAGTTGATAAAATGGAGTATTTTCCTGAGTAAGCCGATTAACATAAAATACCGATTTTTTCTTAGACTCAATAAAGTCTTCTTGTTCCCAAAACAATCCTTTGCCAAAAATATGAGCAGAGAACCTTTGGTCATTAAAACTTGCTAAAGCTTCGCTACAAAGTTTTAAATTCTTAATACTCAATTTCTTTTCATCAATTTCGGCAGGACGGCGCGCATTGATAATTTCTACTCTTATTTTATCTATTATCATATAAGCCTCTACTTCGCCCGCACTCCATATCTTGGCATGTAATGCTGAAAGAGGTTGCTCATCGGGCATAGCCTCACGCTCAAAAATATAGACACTTGGTGTAGATTTGTAATGCTCGTTTTCTTTGTCAAAAAAACGTCTAAAAAGTACTGCTGAAGCACCTATCTTGCGAGCTTTATCGATATGTAAGCATTCCACAATAGGCATATTCTCAGTTTGATTGCATAGCACCAAGCCGTTTGCTTCTGTAAAGTGAAGACGTTCCAATACCTCTTTTGCTTGTGGAATAAGTTGCATAAAAATTTTATTATCATGAATAATTGACTAAAAAACGACAAAAATAAGCATAAATGCAAGAAAAAATAGCATTTTTTTTTATCCTAAAAAAAAATGCTCTAAAACCAATCTTTTATACTGCTTTTCAGAAATGTTAGTTGTCATTTCTGCCTCCTCCTCTTCTTTTCCTTCTGAAATAGCGGAGCGGTGTATTGATTGTATAGCTCAAAAAGATAGGCGATGCGTGCTGTTTCGTTCGTGAAGGGCTGCGAACGGTAACACAAATCTACTGCCTTATCCAACGACTGATGTGCCTTTACCAAATCCGTAGGCATCAACAAAGGGTCATACAAATCCGACAAACTGCTATCCGAATAACGACTGCGAACCTCCAAAACCTTAGCCGCCGAAGACTCCACTCGCTCACGTGCCTTCAACGATACATCAAGTGCCCAAGGAAAATTGTTGTAAACAATATCTTTTGAATAGCGAAAATCACTTTTTAAACGTCCACAAGTATATTTTACCCAAGCCATGTGCATCTCCGACATCAAAATACCGAAATGGTAAAATGTGCCGTTTGGTATAATGTGGCAGCTATTATTTGCAATGTTATTAGCAGTGAAGAATCCCATGGGAATATACTTTCTGTTTTCTGAGCTTGTACTCGGTATCAAAATAAAAGTTTTTGGATTTTTTCTATCTCTAAAAAGTGCGGGCGTAGCGGCGTGTTTTTGCGTAGAAGGAGCTTTGCTTGCAAGTCTGAAGGCTTTTACAGCTTCTACTCTTTTGAGCACAGCAGGCATACTTTTTAGTTCTTGCGGTTTTATATCGACGAGCCATAAGCACCATCTTTTTTGATTCTGTAAAAATTCCCTTGCACTTATCAAAGGTTTAAACCATTTTTCAGATTGAGGTTCTTTGATTACGAAGGCTTCTTTTTCGTCGTTTGTAAACAATAGATTTCCTCCATCAAGTGGCATATTTCCAAAAGCCATGTGAGGTACATCGACGATAGGCTTTTTTTGTCTTACAATAATTATATCGTCAGCAGCCACTAAGTAAGGGTTCAGTTTTTTAACCTCCATTCTATCTGCCTCCCCTTTCACATCAGCATAAGCATACAAAACTCGTTGTACTGGCTCAAAAGCAGCAAATCCAATAATGACACAATAAACTGCTGCTTTCCCTCGAGCTTCATTGCTCCATTTGAAGGTATTATGTGCAAAATGAATTTTGATATGATAATGATTCAATAACTCATTCCACAAAACACTAACCTGCTCGCCCTGCGTGATAGAATTTGTAGAAACAAACGCAACCTTGATGTTTGTTTTTTGAATGTATTGAGCAGCCAGAAGATACCAAGCCGATACATAATCCAATATTTTTCCATTATTCACCTCCGCAAACAAACGTGCCATATCAGCTCGCTGTGTTTTGTCTAATAATTTTGAGCCCACAAACGGCGGATTTCCCAGCACATAACTGACGATTTCGGGGTCTGCGAATTGATGCCAGGGGAGGCGTAGGGCATTTCCGATATGAATTTTGGCAGATTTTCGGATAGGTAAGCGGGCGTAATACTGTCCAAAGGTTTCGGAGATTTTGAGGTTCATTTGGTGGTCGATGAGCCACATGGCTACTTCGGCAATGCGCGCAGCAAATTCATCGTACTCGATGCCATAAAATTGGTCGACATCAACTTTGATAATCTCTTCAATCTGAAAAGCCATTTGCGTGCCGTATAGAATTTTGAGCACCTCGAGCTCGAGCAAACGCAGCTCACGATAGGTGATAATCAAGAAATTGCCACAGCCACAAGCGGGGTCGAAAAAGGCAAGGTCTCCGATTTTTTGGTGGAATTGTCGGAGTTTGTTTTTGTTATTTTTGATTTTTTCAAACTCTTTGTGTAGCTCGTCGAGGAATAGGGGTTTGATGAGCTTGAGGATATTTTTTTCGGAGGTATAATGTGCGCCGAGGTTTCGCCTTTCGGTGGGGTTCATCACAGACTGAAACATCGAACCAAAGATAGCGGGCGAAATTTTTCCCCAGTCAAGTTTGCTACAATCGAGGAGCATTTGTCGCATCACGGCATTGAAAGCGGCAATAGGCAGGGCTTCGGCAAAAAGATTTCCGTTGATATAGGGAAAGGCAGCGAGTTGCTCATCGAGGGTGCGCTGTCGTTTGTCGAGGGGTGTGTTGAGGGTCTGAAAAAACTGCGCCATCCATAGCCCGAGGTCGCTTCCGTCGAAGTTGCACCGCTGCTCGATGAGTTCGCGAAAGGTATTTTTTTCAAAAATTCCAGTATCATCAGCAAAGAGACAGAATAAAATTCTGACCAGATAAAGCTCGAGATTTTTGCCCGTGTATCCACTTTCTTTGAGGCTATCGTGTAGCTTTCCCATCATTTCGGCAGCCTGAATATTGACGGGGTCTTGCTCCTGGAAATGGCGTTTTTGATAGCCCGCCATAAACCCAAAGTGATGCACCTCTTGATGAAAATCCTTTACTTCAAACTCAATTTGTGTTTGATTTTCGAGGTCATAAAGTCGGATTTTTTCAAAATCAGAGACAATGACATATTTGGGCAGCTCGTGTTCTTCGAGACCGTAAAAATAGTCTGTCGCTTGTGTATAGGCAGCGTCGAGGTTTTTACCTTTGGATTTGTGTTCGGCAATGAGCATACCTTTCCAAAAGAGGTCGATGTATCCTTGTTTATCTCCAAGTTTTTTTACGGGTTCTTCGAAGGTCGCTACTCTACGCCTCGAGATGCCAAATACTTGAAAAAAATCATTCCAAAAAGAATCTTTTTCAGCCCGTTCACGGCTCGCCCGCTGCCATTCTTTAGAGAAGGTCAAGGCTCGGTCTTTGATTTCGTTCCAGCTTAAAGGCATGTTTTTTTTAGGTTGTTGTGTTTATCCATAAATTTTCAGAACTAACAGGAACTGTATTAAAAAGCAAATTTTTGACAAAATAAAATTTGGAATTCTTTTTAATTTTGCGCCTGTCTTAGTCTTAGTGTGGTTGTCCCTGTCATCAAGAACCCCACTTTTCACTACAGCAGAAAACTGTTTGACAAGTTTGTGCATTATCGCTACTTTTGCCCTTTTACAAAGTTCTAGCAGAACTGTTAGTTCTTTGAGAAACTCGTAAATACTAAATATACAAATAAAATTAGAAAAAATTAAAAATATTTGTATATTTGCATTTTAAACCTAAACTATACATCTATGGACTTGTTTTTTCTGGTGTCTCGGTATGGCATCTATATATTGCTAATTTGTTGGTTTATTTATTCACTTTTGCTATTATACAAAACACAAAACTCCAAAGACAAGATTAATCTTTACATCTTTGAAAGCATTCCAAGTGTTTTTATAACTCTGGGTATCTTAGGTACTTTTTTAGGGATTACTTACGGTCTTTTAACGTTTGATACTGACCCAGAGAAAATATCAGATAGCATAAAAATTCTTTTAGATGGTCTTAAAATTGCTTTTTTAAGTTCCATTATCGGACTATTATTTTCTCTAATATTTGGACAAATTGTAAAATGGAAACTTAATACTAAACTGCGTAGTAGTAGTGAGGAGACTAACGCATTAAATACTATAATTGAAAGACTAGACTCTATCAAGGGAACCAATGAATCAATTAAAGAAAGTAACGAAAAAGTTATAAGTACTTTAAACGAATTTACAAGCAGCCTATCAACTTCAAATCAAAACGCCTTTGATGCTGCAATGTCAGGGGTAATTGACAAATTAAACCAAAGTATTGGTAAGTTGGTTGACAAAAACTTTGAAAAACTTGACCTAAGCATCGCAAATCTTAATAAGTCGCAGGAAGCTAACAAGTCTAATATGGATAAACTTCAAAAAGAGTTTAATAAAACTTCTGGTAACATGGAACAATCTGCTGAAAAGCTAAGTAGCATAGCAGCCTCAACTAAGCAATTAGTTGCTGATGAAGGTAAGTTGAAAGAGATACTTATTGCACTAAACCAAGTTTTAGTTGAGAAAAATGATTTTGCAACTATTTCTAATAACTTAGCTAATGCAGCTAAAAATATTGCTGCTTTAACACCTCCGTTAAAAGAAGCTACTCAAAAGTACTCTAATACAGAGCAGTATATCAATAATTGGTTAAATAGAGAAAAAGGTATCCGTGAAAGCATGATACTCTTCTTAGATAAAATACAGCAGTTTGAAGCTGTCGATGTAAAAAGTTTAGACTCTTCTTTTAATAATCGTTTAGCAACTACATTACAGAGCTTTGACAAATTGTTTAGACAATACGTAGAACTTTTAGAGGCAAAAAATAAACGATAAGGTAATATGAACAAGCGAAGAAAAATCGAAGAAAACTACTGGATCTCATTTTCAGATATCATGACTGGTCTTATGATTATCTTTATGTTTATTGCCATAGCTTACATTGTAAAAGTTCAAGAACAACAGGTTAAACTAATGAATGCTATTGAGGTAACTGAAGAGAATCAACGAGTTATTGAAGAAATCGTTAAAAACTATGACGATACTAAGTTTTCTCTTTACAAAGAATTAGATAGCCTTATCAAAAACTCTTTTCAAGGTGAATATATTGAAGTATCGAACGATTTATCTGTAAAATTTAGTAATCCTAGCGTAATATTCTCATTAGGTAGCTCAGAGATAACTTCTGCTTTCAAAAAAACTTTAGATAACTTCATTCCTAAATACCTCGAGATAATCAATAAAAAAAAGTATCAAGATAAAATATTAGAAATACGTATCGAGGGTCATACTGATACCGTTCGTTTTGCAAATGCTTACGATAATGAAAACAATTATATTCTGAGTATTGAGCTTTCACAGGAGCGAGCAAAAAATGTACTTGCGCATGTCCGAAAAATAAATTTTTATCAAAATTTAAAATACCAAGATAAGAGACGTTTAGACTTTCTTCTTACTTGTAATGGTATGGCATATGGACGCACTCTTGATATTAACAAAAAACTTACATATAGTACTAATAAGCCCGTAAATAACGATAACTCTCGAAGAGTAGAGTTCAGAATTATAACTACGAGTGAAAAAGTTATTGAAGACATAATGGAAAAATTTAAAAAGTAGAAATGATGGATGCTATATATAACTTTTCAAATGGTAGTTTTGCAAACTACCTTAAATCTTTACTCAAAGAGAATGTGCTGGTAAATGAGAGTCATTTTCAGCTGGAAATTATAGAAAACTTGTCTTATGAGGGGATAATCTTTAACAAAAGCTATTCTTTGGAAGAGGATAATCTTGGTTTTTTTGTACGGTCTAAAAATAATCTCTACCGTACATTTCTTTATTTAAGGTCCTACAAAATTCAACATTATGGATATTATCCTAAGTATCATCTCTTCCAGTGTGAAACTTTTGAACAGTATCCTTCAGCCAATTACGTACTTTCTAATCAAGATAGTGTAACAATAACAGATAGCCAAACAGGAGAGATACATGAAGATATAAAGTTAGAAATGTGTCGCAATTGCGCAAGAAAATTTGAGAATATGACTACACAAAACTTGTATGGTAAATCATTTTCAGAATTAGTATTAGATTTAGAAGAAAAAAGAATAGTTAGACCCGTTGATATTAGTTCAGATGGATATCTATGGAACTGGGCTCAGATAAGCGAAGCATACCGTAAGGGAAAAAAATATACTTGCGAACGTTGTCATATAACCATAACAAAACAAGAAGACCGATATTTTATGGAGACACATCATAAAGATTATAATAAACAAAATAATAAACGAGACAATCTTGAATGTTTGTGCGTTTTGTGCCATGCAAATGTTGATCACAAGCATAAATATAACTATTCTAAGGGAATTAACAGAGATAAAGTAAATCTATTTAAACAGGAGTATTCCGATGACTTGCATAGTGTTGGTAACGTATATCTTTAATTTGCATTTCAGGAAAGTCTTCTCTACGGCGAAATACAAGATTTGTTTTCTGCAAATTTTGACTTACATTTCGCAAGAGTTTTCCAACCTTTGCGAGCCCTTCTATCCATTTTTTTGCTTCTTCGTTGCTTTTAGCAACCTGAACAGATAGCTCATTAAAAAATACTTCCATAATCAAATACGTAATTATTTAAAACAACTTACTCATAGCATTTACCCACTCATCGAGAAAACCAGTCGGTAGCTCGGCAGTTGTTTGGTCTTGTTTTTTTTGTAAAAGTTTGGCATTTTCGTCTATAACGATAGATAGCATACAGGCTTCTTGCTGGTTAGGATTTTGTTTGAAATAATAAATTCTAATTTTATCAGGCGTTGTTATTTTTTCATGAACTGCGACTCTTATGCCGTTTAAAATATGGTCGCTATGCGTCTCGATAATAAGTTGTGCACCTGCTTGCGCCGCAGCAGCGAGCAATCGCCCCAGCTCTGCCTGCCCTCGCGGATGAATATGCGCCTCGGGATTTTCTATGATAATAAGTTTGTCGGGCTCGGCACTCAGTAGCGTAACAATGACGGGCAACACATAAGATAAACCGAAGCCCACGTTTTTAGGTTTGTAAAGTTCACCTTTATATCCAAAATTTACCTCTACCTCGCCTTCTTTATTCAACTCTACTTTTACATATACATCAGGGGATATTTCAGAAAGCCAAGCATTAACTTGATCTATCAAATAATCACTCTTTGCTTTCGGGTGTCGTAGTGTTGGGTATTCTACTTTTTTATCAATGCCATAAGTAAGCAAATAAAAAGCTGTATGTTCTCCACGGTTACCCAGCATGCGCTTACCTATGACCTCACTTACATCGGGTTTGTAGGCATCATCTTTTAAAAATAAGCGTTCTGTATGCAGGTATTGAAATTTGTTATTGAATAAACTCCACTCTTTAAGTTTGTTTTCGAATGCGTAAATGCTTTGGGTTGCATTGTGATGCCCTGCCTGTATATTTAAACTTTGTTTTTGTTGCAAGGCATTTTGCTTATTTTTAATATTGAGCTTGAGATGTGCTCCAACATCTGCTGCATTAGAGTTATGATTAACCGTGCTCTTTACATTTAAACTCTGCTGCTCAGTTTCTAAGTCTATTTGAATTATAGTGGAGTTTCCTGAATGCCCTGCATATCTTTGATTTTCTGCCTCACGCAAAGCTTGTCGGCAAATCACTTCTTGGAATGTTCCTATATTAGTCATTTCGCCGTTCAAGTTAATTTTTCCAGCTGATACCAGTTCCTTACTTTGCCGAAGCAGGAGCAGTACTTGTATAAGCGAACTCTTTCCAGAGCCATTTAAACCCGTAAGTAAGTTCAGATTAGCGAGTTCTACATCTACACTTCTCAGTGCTTTGAAATTACGTATTTTTAAATTTTGGAGCATATTGACCGTATCAAATTTATAAGAATATACAAAACATAGCAAACATAAGCAACCAATCACAATATACAAAAAAAATTATAAAGCAACTCCCATAGCTTTACCACGTAACTTAAGGAGTCGTAGCTTTTTTTGTGCTTTTTCTATCTGTAAGTTTAGTTCTTCTTCTTGTTTTTGGTGCGCTATTTTTAAATCATTTGCATTGCGAACAAAAAAGTAACCCTTAAAATTTTCAGTTGCTATTAAGCCTACTTGCTGTAAAGGCTTTATGATATACTTTTTAAATTTGTTGATATCATAAAGTTTGTCTGTATTATTTTTTTGTGCTAAAAAACTAAGGATTTTAGCTTTTGGTAGAGGGCTATCACTATTTTGTAATATTTGCAAAGTGTAGGCTTGCATAGCTATCACATCATCGAGCATGAGTAGCTCATTAGGCAACTTGCTAAGTCCTAAAGTAGCCTGATAAGGGGTTTGTGGTTGTACAATCTCAAGATTAAAAATAAAACCTGTTCGAAGTATATAGTTTTTTATTTGTTCCCAAAGATTGGTTCGAGAATCAGGGTAAAGCTGTTTGTATAGCAAGTATTTTTCATATAAATCAATGGTTGCATGGCAAGATTTTTCAGTACAGTTTGGAAATAGTTCTACAGCTCGTTTGTGGAATTGATGCGTACTCTCTTCAATTCTGTCCCAATCTATCTCGGTCGTAGATTTAGCATCTTCTAAGGAATCAGCCTGCTCTATCAAAAATTGATTCAACGCCCAGTAAGTATCCTCATCGAGTTGATAATGGTCAATACTATTTTTAGGTAATAGCAGTAAAAAACATTGAGATACAAGTTCTGATATGAAAAGTAAAAACTGCGTTTTTGCTTCCTCAGATGTAGCGCTATGCGTAGCGAGATACTGCATATTTTCACTCAATATATTTCTATCCTCCATGACTTTATAAACTTGTTTTGCGTAGTGTAATAATGGCTTGATGCGTAACTTTTGCTGGAGTTTTCCCATCACACTGAAAAAAAGAGTAATTAGGGTATAACTGCTCTATTTTATCGTTTAGGTCTTCTACCTCAACAGATAACTCGGTATCTTGAGTTTGCGATTCATAAGATTTTATTTGTTTTTCTAATTTACTTGGCTTGAAGTATTTATTTGTTTGATTACCTAACACAATAATTTTACCTTCCGATTCTAAAACTCTTACAAGTTCGTCTAAGAGTTGTTTCGTTTGCTCGGCCGTATAAAAACCATATCCGAATGGATTACAAATAAGCACCTTAGAAAATCTGTTTTTTTCACAAGGAATATTTTGTGCCTCACAAATACAATCAAGAGAGCAAGGCTGGCATTGCTCTAACAAAGCCTTATTGGCATCTGTAAGATAACAAGGCGGGAAAAATTGTTTTCCAAAATTACCACAACCTGCCCCTAATTCTATATGCTTAATATCGGTATCTTCAAAACAAGAAGTAGCAGGCATTGCTTCTATATTACTTTTCAAAATTTTATTTGAGAGCGACGAGAGTGCTGACATTTTTATATTTTATTTATCGTCCTAAATCACAAGCTAATATATAGACATTTATCTAATTTCTTTGATACGCAACAAAAGTAAACATAACCAATCACAATATACAAAAAAAAACTTTATAAATTGTCTGACCAGAGACAAAAAAATAAGGTTATGATAGCTCTTTTTACAATACAATTTTGTATTTTGGCTGTTTATGAATAGAACTAACATAATTTTCTCAAAGAACTAACAGTTCTGGCAGAACTGTTAGTTCTGGCTGAGGAATACAACTGACTTATGTGTAAAATTCAAATACAAATACCGAAACCTTGCCACCAAAAATGGACTGAAATGACTCCAAGTGAGCAAGGTCGTTTCTGTCAGGGTTGTCAAAAAGAAGTGCAAGACTTTTCACAACTCACAGATAAAGAAATTATCAAGCGAGTACAATTCTCCAAAGGTGAAATTTGTGGACACTTTAGAAAAAGCCAACTCAATCGCCCTTTGAAAATGAAAACACACAGTTCGCCTCCTAAGCTATGGCAATGGCTATTCGCTGGTGCGCTTACTGCATTTGCAGCACAAGAAACAGCAGCGCAAGGGCAGCTTATAAAAGCTCAAGCGGATACGGTACAAACTGATGCAAGCATACAAAAATCAAAAGCGCAAACTACACAGCCAGAAGAGTGGTTTGTCAAAGGTATTGTCATAGACCCTGATTTGGGCTTTCCATTACAGGGAACTATCATTCGAAACGAAGGCAGCAAGCAAGATACAACGACCAATTCAGAAGGTTATTTCTTTATGAAAGTCTCTGCCAAAGATTTTGACAAACAAGATAATCTTACAATTTCTGTACACTTCCTAGGTTACGAAAAACAAGAAATTACTATCTCTAAGCAAGAACTACCTAAAAAATTGCATATCGAACTCAATGAGAGTGTGATATTAGTAGATGGTTTTATACAAAAGTGTGAACCGAGAATAACAGGCGGTGCTGCTATTATTAGTAAAGAAGTAAAAAAAACAACCCCTTGGCAACGCACTAAGTCATTTTTTCGCCGTTTTTTTAAGTCTAAGGACTGATGGGGTATAGATGCTCAAAAGATTTTTTAGGGTGTACGTCAAGTTGGTAAATCAACTTAGATAGTTTCAGCCTTCACAGTTTTTAAAGCTGTAGCCCGAAGCTCCAGCTTCGGAATTGGCTTATAAGGCATTAAAGACATTAGATGTCAAATTTTAGAAATAACATTTCTGTCAGAAATGTTATTTCTAAATGGAATTTTTAAGTTGCTTCGGCACTATAACTTCAGTAACACACAGCATTTTATTAGTCTTAAGCCTTACTTACCCCCAAAAAGATTTTTCTAATTCTTTGGCATCTCTTGAGGGTAAGTCTATGAGTGGTTCGATATCTATTAGGGGTTCTAAAATATAGCCATCAGAATGCGATTTTTTTTCTTTTGGATTATAAAAATGTTGTTGTGTTGGATGTTGATGCTTTTTTTCTGCTACAAAATGCGACTCTGTCCATGCTAAGAAAAGACATATCAACAACAAGAAAAATACACCTCCTATGGTCTGCCAATACCTAAGGCTAAAAATAAAATTTGTTTTTTGATTACTGTACATAATTTTCAGATTTAATTAGGAATGTTTGCTACGAGTTTGTATTTGTTATATGAATACTTAGGGCATAGCCATTTAGAAACAGCAGGGGCTAAGTCGTTTCTAAGTTGCTTATTGTATAGACAGCGTTTTAACACAAAAAGTTGTACGTTCAACTAATAAAATATCTTATTTTTGAGCCTTCTCGTCGGTAAAATATTACATCTTATCGAAAACTTATACTAAAATGGACTGTTTATTACCTAATTGGCAAGTTTATTCGTTTTTATATTAAGGCTTATGACGATGAGGTATTTGGGTGTACGTCAAGTTAGTAAATCGACTTAGGTAGTTTCAGACCTAATCTTTTTTCGAAAATGGCAGGTTCTATAGTCCCTACGCCGTGTTTGGAATCCCCACCAAACACAAAGCACTTAATTTTGAAATGCACCCTATGATGTATGGCAATAGGTATAAAAAAAACAGTAGAATAAAATGCAAACAAGAATAACAGGCTTATTGATATTAGTATTTTTACTTTTCTTTGGCAGTTTGGGTGCTGAAGCGCAGATAAAACTGCCCCCCATTTTTAATAATAAAAATGAGAGTCAGGGTTCTCAAAAAGAGTCGAAATATAATGCACGCGATTCAGCAGAATTGCTTATTCCCGCTTTTACATTCAAAAATATTAATTTTGTACCTTACTATTATCGTGAGAAGGACTTAGATCAAGTTCGTAAATATCATAAAGATGGCGATATTCAAAATCTATATAAAAGTTTGAGTGCTTATATTGAACATTTTGGTATCGAAAATTTTATCTTAGATAATGATTTGCTTTGGTTGCTTGCAAGGAGTGCTGATAGCTTAGGCAAAAATGATTTTGCACAGCAAATGTACCGTTTGGCATTGCGTCATCACCGCAAAGGGCAAAAAATTCCCTCTTTGATATATGAAAGAGTCATGGATATCGAAAAAAGAAAAACACAGCTTACGGCTGATGCTTTTTTTGAACTTATCGAACGCTGGCAACTTAGCGATAGCCTACAGCCCGCAAAAGATTCAGAAAGAAACCTCGGAGATAGCATTAACTCCCCTTATGAAGACTACGGACTTACTATTTCTTTTTCTGATAGTCTTTTACTCTTTACCTCTAAAAGACCTGCTTATGACACGGCAGCTAATCCGCATTTAAAAATCAAAGAACTCAAGTTTAACGAAAATATTTATATCGCTCGTAAAATTGGTGAAAATAAATGGTCGGCTGCACAACCTTTCGAGGCAATTAATACCAGCTATAATGAAGGCTCGCCAAGCCTGCGTAAAGATGGAAAAATGATTGCTTTTGCCAGATGCCATGCACCAGGGGGATACGGAAATTGCGATATTTATATCACCGAATGGAATGATAAAAAACAAAAATGGGATACTCCCTACAACCTCGGCGCAGGAGTAAATGATTACTCATGGGACTCACACCCCACATTTTCTATTACTGGCGATACGCTCTTTTTTGCCTCTGATAGAAAAGGAGGTTTTGGAGGTACGGATATTTACTATACGGAAAAAAACAAACAAGGAAGGTGGAGTAAAGCACGAAATATCGGTCCGATTATCAATACACAACATAACGAACTAAGCCCGTTTTTACACCCTTCAAAAGGCATACTTTATTTTAGCTCTGACGGGCATCTTGTTAATTTTGGTAGTTTTGATATTTTCAAAAGCTATTGTATTGATAAAGGACGTTGGAGTGAGCCTAAGAATTTAGGTCCTTTTGTCAATACAGAAGGCAGTGAGTTTTACTTTACAATAGATGCCAATCATGAGTATATTTTTTATGCCCGTGAGCGTATCAAATCTAAAGAAGCGGAGCGCAAAACTTTTGAAAATACAGACCTTTATATGTTCAAACTCCCTATAGAACTACAAGCCGAGACCTTAGTAAAGCTCAGTGGAAGGGTTATAGAAGAGCTTACAGGAGAGGTTTTTGAAGGTATTGTAGCCGTTTTTGATACCGAAAGCAAAATGCCTATTGCCCCTAAGCATATCAATGCCGATGGTACTTTTGAGTTTGAGCTACCACCGCATCGAGAATATTTAGTTATTGTAAGTGGTGAAAATTTTTTTCGTATAGAGGAGCTTTTTTACCTCGGTGAAGAAGCTGCGGAGATAGAAATACCAGTGAGAAAAGTGGAGCGTATTCGGTTTGAATCCGTAGAATTTGAACGCGGAAAAGCACAAATTTTACCCAAAATGGAAAATGATTTACACCTTGTTATTACATTCTTACAAGAAAATGAAAACTTCGACCTGCTCATTGAAGGGCATACAGATACAAGTGGAAATGCTGATGCCAATAAAAATCTATCACAAGATAGGGCTGATGCCATCAAAACTTATATCCTCTCCTATAGCGACATAGCAGAAGCAAGGGTAAAAGCTATTGGAAAAGGTAGCGAAGAGCCAATCATTGCAGAGGAAAAAAGCGAAGAAGACCGCAAGCTAAACCGAAGGGTAGAGTTTAAAATTCAACGTAAAGAAGTCATAGAGTAAGTTATTAGCGCATGTTCATATAATGAGTTTTTATAACCTAACCATTTGACATCTAATAGCTTTGGCTGTACTAAGCCGTAAGTACGAAGTATTTTTTTCAATATAGAAAATTGTTTAGCAATAACCATACTGCTATACATTCACCAGCCAGAAATAAATTTTTAGTAGAACTAACATTTCTGACAGAAATGTTAGTTCTAAACTTATGGCTGCGTAAATATGAAATGTACCCCTGCTAATTGACTTCATCGCCTCTAAGCATTCTAAATCTTTTGCGCGCTTCGACGTTATGAATACTTCCAGAGTAGTCCATAAATTGCTTTTTATAATACTCCATAGCTTTATCTTTTTGCTGTAGGTGCTCGTCATAAATTTTGGCTATCAAGAAGACGGCATCATCTCCAAAGAGGTCTTCGGGGTGGTCTTTGACAATGCGTTTGAGTTTTTCTATGGCTTTATCGAACTCACCTCTTTTGAAATAAATATTGGCTTCTTGCCAAAGAATTTCATCAATGAGCGAATGTCCTTCAAAATCTTTTCTCATTTTTTCGTAAGCTTCCAGTGCTCTATCGTACTGTTTTTGAAAAACAAGTAATTCTATAGCAGCATATTGCTTGAGGGCTGTTTCGGAAGTATCAAGCCCTGTGTTATCTTTGATAATAATAGATAGCTCAATGGCATCATTAGAAATTTCTCTTGAAGTAGCAAGTTTTAAAATATCCAGATGGGATTTAGCAAGTTCAAAATCGCCGTTATAGTAATGTAATTTAGCATTTTTGAGTTTGGCAATGTGTGCAATTTCACTCTCTTTTTCAGATTTTTCTACCTGTGAGTAAAGCAAAGTGGACTCCCACCATTCACCTTTGAGCAAGTAAATATCGGCTAAATCTATTTTAGCATTTGCTATAAGTGGACGGGCGACCCCTGGTGTTTTGATAAGCTCTTGCAAGACTTCAATAGCCTCATCTTTTTCGTTTAAATAAAATGCCATAAGAGAAGCCATATTGCGTGCAGACTCGGCTGTATAAGAGTTGAGGCGAGGGCTTCGCTCGATGCTATTTTTGTAGTCTGCTACTAATGAACGAATTTGCTCAATATCTACGGGAAATGTATTTTTGATAAGTTCCTCCTTAGCTTTCATAAGATAATGCAAAGAGCGTCCGTAGATATTACTCTCTTCGTATTGCTTAGTAAGGTAGTCAAAAATCTTAACCGCGCTTTTATAATCTTCATTAGATAACGCTTGCATACCGATATTAAAAATATCCGTACCGCCTAATCTGTGCCGTTTATCAAGGGCTTTGGCTTGAATAAAAGCATTATTAAAGTCTTTTTTCTGTACAAAATACCAAACAAGCATTTCGTTGAAGACCATCTTACTCGGATTTTTTTGAATATATTCATACAAAACAGGTTCTAAGACGCTCCAAGACTCCTCGTCCCTGAGGCGTGTTTGCAATATATTCTGTATCGTGCTGACTTTATCGGGGTCGGTGAGCAATATATCCATATAATTTTTAAGCATTTTAGAAGTTTTTCCAGCGAGCGAGTAGAGGTTGCCCAAGTCGTAAGCAAAGTTATGATTAGGGTGTTGCTTTTTACCATCGAGGTAGAGCTGCTCAGCATAATCATAAAGTCCAGCATTGCTAAACTCTAAAGCAGCGCGGCGCAGGTTGCCTAAGTTGCCTAAGACTTTGCTACTAAATTCTTGAAAATGCTTATCTGCCTCTTTCGTGCGTTTCATCTGTCTCAAAAATTGTCCATAATCAATATTAAAACGAGGGTCTTCTGGAAATTTTTTGACTATTTTTTTTAGGTATTTCTCGGCTTCTTTATTCTGCTCAAGGCGCAACATCACATCGAGATAATGGCTATGTATGGCTGATTGATAGCGTCCATTTTGGGCTAATTTTTCGTAGAGCGCAAGTGCTTTTTCATATTCCTCACTTTTATAGTACTGCTCGGCGAGCATAAAATCCTCTTGCTGTGCTGAAAGTGAGGCAGAAATAAAAAAGGAGAAAAAAAGGGCAAGTATCCATTGGGAGTGCTTTAAAGACATATTTTTCTTGTTCTTGTTTGGTTTATATATCACAAAAAAACTGCAAAAAAACGCAGCCTTACAAGTAAAACAAAAAAACCGCAAAAAACGCACAATATAGGTCTTAATTTTCTGTAAAATCTTAGAACTAACATTTCTTTGAGAAATATTAGTTCTGGCTGTTAAAGGCCTGGTAGTATAAAGCAATATATCCCTACAAATCTGCTTTTTTTCAAACAATTAGGATTTTTCGCAGTTATATAAGTGTAAGTAATATATTTTTAATGACAAAATAAAAACAAAAAAATGAAAATCCAAGAACAAACATTCGTAAAAGATCGTAGTAATATTACCTTTGGTGCAGATTTCATGCTCAAAGTAGTGCTTTATAGCGCTTTAATATTTGGTATAGTTATCAGTGCTGAATCGCTTATTATGCACAGTATTGTAGGCAATCCAGAAGTTGATATTATGCGCCAGGCTACTATTTTAGGTGCTTTTGCCGCACTTGTAGGTGCTACACTTGCTGTACCCGTATCTATAGGGTTAAACCTCTTTAAACAAAAGAAAATCAAATATGCAGTAGCCATTATGGCAACGGCATTGATAATGATATTTTTAGGCATTTTACGATATGGAGATATACCCCTTGTATAACTAATGACTACCTTTTTAATTCGTAATTTTTACGATTCAATAGATTTTATATGCGTCTGTTAGGTTTTTAATAAAGCCCAGCAGGCGATTTTTTTTGCATAGCACTATAGAAAAATGGACTTAGAAATAACATTTCTTTGAGAAATGTTATTTCTGGAGGGCAAATATTTAGTAGTATTATGATTGCACTTAGGCTTTTTTGAGGCATATTTTGAATTTAGAGCCAACATTAACTTTACTTTCCACTTCGATGCTACCTTCCATAGCTTCTATTTGTTTTTTACTAATAAAAAGCCCTACCCCACGTGCATCTTTATTGCCATGAAAAGTTTTATGCATGCCAAAAAGCTGTTCTCTATGCTTTTCGAGGTCTATACCCAAACCATTATCAATAATATGTATGCAAATATGTTTATCGGTTTGCTCAATTTTAATACGCAAATAAGATTCGGCTCTGGGTCTGCTATATTTGATGGCATTAGTCATAAAATTAAGCAATACACTATCCAAATAAGCGGGTATGCCATAGACTTCAAGGTTGCGCTCGGCCGCTTCGGTATGATAAAAAATATCTACTTTGGCTTCCCTTGCTAAGGCTCTGACATTTTGTGTAGCCGAGACAATGGCATGATGTAAGTTAATGGGCATAAGATGTTCTTTCGTTGTATTGTCTATAGCTACAATTTCGGTAAGATGCACTACAGTTTCTCTTAGATTTTTAGATGCTTCTTGCAAATAAGGAAAAATTTCAGCCTCTGCAATATCAGGTCTATCTTGCAAAAGTAGCTCTAAAAGTGCCATAAAATTACCAGAATGCGAGCGTAAATTATGCGATACAATATGAGCAAAATTTTTCAAACGCTCATTTTGCTCTTCTGTAATATGCAAAATTTGCTTGAGCTCTGACTTGCGCTGTTGCTGTAGCGTGATATCAGAAGTAATACCATCTATACGAATAGGCTCACCCACTTTATTAAAAATAACTTTTGATTTGTTCAAAACCCACTTGAGCTCCCCTGACTTAGTGAGAATGCGGTAACGTTCCGTAGAAAATCCGTTGTTCTGTAAGTTTTTTAGAATTTTATCTACAATAGGTTTATCCTCTGGAATAATTACTGCTGCCCACAAGCTGCTATCCTCTATCCATTCTTCTAATGAATAGCCATACATGCGTTCAGTAGAGGGGGTCATAAAAATAGTTTTCAAATCAGGATAGCTCACAGACCATACAACATCTTCTATTTCAGCAAAAATATTTTCAAGTTTTTGCTTAGTTTGTTTGAGCTCTGCTTCGTCTTTACGCTTTTGAGTTACATCTTGCTGTACGCCAAAGTGCCCCGTAATATTGCCTTCATTATCATACAAACAAATATAATCGCCCTCGATAATAATATCCTCTCCCTCAAAGTTTTTTTCGTTTGTATCTATATGGATTTGCCCTTTATCAAAAAGCTCAATCCACATCTCTTTGGCTGCCTCCAAGTTGTGCTTAAAAAGTTCATAGACTGTTTTACCTAAAAACTCAGATTCTTTAGCTTTGTACTGTTCGCACATAGCGCGATTGACTTTTGTAATCTTTTGAGTTTTTAGCAACTCGGCAATGCGCTGCTCTTTTTCTTCCTTCTTCATTTTATGCCAAGGCAGTGGCTCGTCAAACATCATAAAGAAGAAGCCTGTTAGGGACTGTTGAAAAAAAGCATCTAAGCGTTTATTGACCGCCAATAAGGCTAAGTCGGCTTCTTTGCGTGCGGTAATATCTTGCACCGAGCCTAAAAGACGCATATTGCCCTCGTTATTTTGAAGATACTCACCTTTTACAAGTACCCATTTTTTATTTCCTTTTCCCGTTATGATAGGGGCTTCATAATCAAAACCTTTACCCTGCGCTATGGCTTCGGTTATAATATTTTGTACTTTATCACGTGCTGAATCTTCGTAGTAACTCAGTGCCTTTTCAAGACTAAGGTCAATATCCTGAGGGACTTCATAAATACTTTTTTTTATATCTGACCAGTACACTTTTTCGGAAGCTAAGTCAAACTCCCAGCTTCCCATATTAGCAATTTCGTTGGTAAGTCTCAAAAAGGTTTCCATTTTTTTGAGTTCCTGAGCAGCCTCCCACTGCTGTGTAATATCTTGAAACATACCTACAATGCGATAGGGCTTACCGTCTTTTAAGACTACTTTACCAGAAGCCCTTACTCGCCGCAAATTGCCTTTTGCTGTAATAAATCTACAACTTACATCAAAGGGTTCGTGATTTTGAATCGTATTTTCTAAAGCACTTTGAATGACATGCCTATCCTCTGGGTGATAAAATTCAATACCATTGACTTTGTTATGGTCAAAACTCCTATCTACTTCGTGAATTGCATAGACATGCTCTGTCCAAGTTGTTTTTCCTGTTTCTAAGTTCAGTTCCCACCCTCCAAGATTAGCAATGCGCTGTGCATCATTGAGTATGTTTGTCAGTAATAATAAATCCTTTTTGGCCCGCTCTTTTTCGGTAATATCTATGCCTACGGCTAAGATTTCATTTGAATCGTTCAAAGTATTATATAGTGCTTTAAACTCCCACTCAATTGTCAGTACCTTGTTTTTTGCGTCCCTTTCTCTTAGTATTACGGTATGCGGTTGTTCTACTATGGCAAAGGCTTTTTTGATTACAGCCCATAGCTTAGCCTTGTCTTCGGGAATGATGCAGTCGCCCACTTTTTTTTCTTTAAAATAGGTAGCATCTCGCTCTTTGATTTTGATGTAATGCTCGTTTATGTACTTATATTTACCTTCTTGGTCAAATTTGAGGACAAAAGCGGCGTGTGTATTCAGCACATTTCTATAAAACTCTAAATCTTGCTTGGCTTTTAGCTCGGCTTCTTTTGCTTCTGTTACGTCCGTATGTGCTCCCATCATGCGTATGGGCTTACCTTCGGCATTGCGCACCGCCATACCACGACAACGAACCCAAACTGTATGCCCCTCCTTATGGCGATAACGAATAATTTGATCATAAGGAAAATCAGGATTTTCAAGATGCTTTTGAATGCGCTCATAAGCTAATGCTAAATCCTCGGGGTTAATAATACTCTGCCAAGCCGAGACTAAATGTGGCATCTCCTCAGGGTCGTAACCCAAAACCTGCCAAAATTTAGGATTCATCCATTCGTTTTCAGGATTTTCCAAATCCCAATACCAAAGTCCATCTAAGGCAGCTTCTTGAATAAAATCAAAAATACGCTCATCAGTACGTAACAATTCGTAGAGTTCTGTTTTAAGATAATGCGAAGGGGCGGACTGCGATGACATGATAAGTTTAATCTTGTTTAGAATTTATTAGTGCTAAGTAGCTTGGGTAGCTTTTACCGCAAATATAATTACTTTTTGATATATAAACAGACTTTGTGCCAATAATACTTTAGAGCATACACTGGCAGTGTATATTTATACACTTGCAATTGGTATATGAAGCTTTCAATTTTAGAAATAACATTTCTTTGAGACATGTTATTTCTAAAATTGATTTCTAAAATTCAGCTATAGACAGCTACGATCGCCGCGTTTGGAGTCTTTGAGACATTTTATTATTAGCAGGCGAGAATGTATTGTATTATGATTTTTTTTGTAAGCTAAGCAAATAATGTGCGCCCGCCTTATGCTTGCTTATCTTTTCTAACCAACGCTCAAGGCGCAAGGCAAAAGGAAATATAGACTTATGAATATTATGAGGGATAAAAGTACATTGGTAAAAATCTACAATTTCAAAACCTAATTCTTTTTGCCATTGGCGCAAGTTGCGAACCGATACCCAGCATTCGTCGCCTTCATCTATACCACCACTTAATGGATAAATTTTTTCCATATAAAATTTTACCCAAAAAGCATCGCAATTTAGCTCGTGTATAAAAAATAATCCCCCTGGACGCAGCAATCGTATGGCTTCAGCGACTGCCTCTTTTTGTGCTATGGCATCAGGTAGGTGGTGCAATGCTGTAATTGTATAGGCAAAGTCTAAGCTCGAGGTAGGCAGTGGAATGTGTCGCATATCCGCCTCAAAGAGTGGTGTATTTGGGCTGTTTAAGGCGGCTTGTGCTAAAATTGGTGCAGAAAAATCTGTACCCTTCATATCAAAACCAGCTTTTTGCATAGCGTGGAGGTGATGCCCTGTGCCACAGCCAATATCCAAACCTTTTTGAAATCCTTTTGGTATTCTGCTGCGCATAAGTGCTGTTTTTTTTTCTACTAAATATTTGCGTACGTGAGTGGGTATATCCTCGTCGTAATGCGCGGCGATAGTATCAAAGTGTTTTTTGCTCATGATGTTAAACCCTAACTTGCCCGTCCTCCATACGTATAAGCCTATCTATGAGCTTATGCTGCTCGAGTCTTGGGTCGTGTGTGGTAATAATAAGCGTTTTATTTTCAGATTTGAGTTTTTCAAACACGGCAAAAATAGCCTCCGAGCTTTCTGCGTCGAGGTGTGAGGTAGGTTCATCAGCAAATACAATATCAGGATTAGCTACTAAGGCTCTTGCAATCGCTACTCTTTGCTTTTCGCCCCCAGAGAGTTGGGCCGTTTTAAACTCAAGCCTATGACTAATTCCAACAGCATCAGCAGCTTGGCGTACTGCTTTGTCTATTTCCGTAGTTTTTAGAGGTCGTGGGATTAAGGGAATAGCAATATTGCGATAAGCAGTAGCGGATTCTATAAGGTTAAAATGTTGAAATATAATACCGATATGCGCCCTTCTAAACTCGGTAAGAAATCGTTCTGACCAGCGTGAAACCTTTTTGCCTAAGCAAGTATATTCGCCAGAAGTAGGGCGTGCAAGTCCTGAAAGTAGTGTTAAAAGTGTTGTTTTGCCAGAGCCAGAACGCCCTTTAAGCAGCAAGCATTCTCCTTGATGGATTTTCAAACTCACATTACGTACAGCTTCTACCTGATTTGTTTTGCCTATGTTAAAAGTCTTACTCAGTTGTAATGTTTCGATGCTAAGCATATTTTTATTTTTGTTGTAATCAAAGTTTGACAAAATTTTAACGTTTGTCAAAACCAATTTAACTATTTATGGGTGTACGACAACTTTGCTAAATTAG
>JAFIER010000049.1 GCA_020832465.1 Bernardetiaceae bacterium | reverse complement strand
TTACAAATCTCGCCTTACTCAGAGGGACGAGGCAGACAGTAAGTTTTGGAAATTGTCCGCAGGTACGATTTTACCATAGGCGAGTTTGAAGTCAAAACTATCAAAGTTTTCGATGCGTAGCATTTCGGTTTTGTCTTCGTTCAAATATATCCAACCCTTCACTATTGGCAGTGATGAATTCGATTCGGAAAGCAAAAATCTTTTGCCACGCAGCACCTATTCGCGCCAATAAGTTTGGTCTTTGTAAGCAATTGAAGAAGAGGGCTTACCATTTACGAGTAGTGTCTGGTTCTCAAACCTGACACGAACGGTTTCTCAAAATCGTGGGAAAACTATAAAAAAAGAGCATTGAAAGTTTTTTAAAAACTTTCAATGCTTTTTTTTGTAAATCCTTATAACTACGTTCTACCACCCCCAGCTCCCGGGTATGCCTTTAAAAGGTCCAGCTAAGTCGCTTGTAATCCAACCGCCATAAAAACCTCCTTCTTGGGGCTTAACAGCTTCCTCATTGACATAGCAAGCGTCCATGAGGTGTGCATAAAATGCAATATGCCCTTCCAGATTTGGATATTTTTTGGAAGGGTCGGCATAGTACCAAGCAGCTTGTGGGGCGACTTTTTCGCCCACGACCACATCAAAATATTGCGCTTGCCCTTTAAACTCACAAAAACTTGTCTTTCCGCTGGGGCGCAAATACTGCTGCTCGACCTCTGCCATAGGCAGGTAGTAGGTAGGCGGGTGGCTTGTCTCGAGCATGCGCAGGGCGTTGTTCGTAGTAATTATATCTTTGCCTGCAAAGACCACACGAATCGTCTTCGTAGTAGCCTCGAGGCGTGGCGGGCGGGGGTAATCCCAAACAGATTCCTGACCCGCTTTTGGTTTTTCAGGTATTGGTTTCATAGCCTTTTTAACGGGTGAGGGTTTGTTTTTGTTTTTTTTTTGGGAGTCAGTTTGTATTTACACAATTATTAAAGAATCAATATTTCCCGTAGCAACATCACTTCTCAAATTATATAGTAAAATATTTTGATTTATCTCACTACTTTTTGGCAAATTCGTTTCTCAGGGTCTTAAGAATGTGTGATTGGAACCTTTCTGCTTTCTTATTATACAAAAGCCATATAAATGCGATAAAGAAAAAAGACCCAATCATGATAGTTGGCAAAGCAAAAATAGCAGTCCCTATCAAGAACGGAAAGTATGCGTAATTGGGTGCTGATGTTATTTCCAAAGCACCTTGTCTGTTTTTTATCTTAACTGATACTTGTTTTGAAGTGATTAGGAGTGGGTCAGTAGTATCTATCCAAGACCACCGTATTTTTAGTTTCGGATGTTTAGAAGATAGCAGTTTTTTCAAATCTACTGAAGATATTTTATGATAGATAGTAATTTTCATTGTTTTGTCATTTAATTTTCCACCATAAACGTCTAAAAATCTCCTGCTAAGCGTACAGAAGTAGCGACGGAGAGTTCTTTGTTGTTTTTAGTTTTGAAAAAGAGGGTCTTAGAGCGGTTTTCATTGCGGCGAGAACGGTAAATGTGTTTGCGATTTACAAGCACCGCACGACTCGCATAAGTCAATAAACCGTGCGCATATAAATCAGAGTTGCGCTCCATCTCGATGAAATCTTTCAAGAAACCATCTACCCAAAGCACCTCGTCGTCATCAGTATGAATTTTGCAGTGAAGCCGCTCACTATCAAATTCAACGTACAAAATTTTATCAATGCAAAGCCGCCGAGCCGTTTTCAGACCGCTCTTGGCAATACTAATGCTACGCGGACGCTGCGCTTCGTACTCAATAAAAAACTCCTCAAGGAGCTTGCGAAAATTTTCCTCATCGTTTTGCTTATGCAAATAACGAAACGGCTTAATCTCCTCCTTTTCATAGGCTTTAGGCAAACAATTCTTGCCCGAGAGATATACAATATCCCCTTTTGATTCTATGTTTTTATCACGCTGGCACTCTCGCAAACGCTTGGCAAAATCAAAGCCCGCATTTTCGTGCTCTACTTCAATATCCAAAAAGAAAATATCAATCCTATTGAGTATAGCCTTTTCTAAGGTCTCGTCGTCAGTGTTGGCTGATTCGTGCCAGACTTTATGCCCAAGTTCCTCTAATGTCTGTTTGAATGATTTTCTGAATAGGCGATTGTCATCAACAATAAATATACGCATCATAAAGGTTGTTTTGTAGTTGAAAATGAGTTTATCTTTTTCACGGATTAACTCCATATACGTTTGTTATTTAAAAATGAACGTTACACTTTTGTGTATGAATGTTCACATTACTGTACATTTTTTCATAGCGTGAGGTTTGCAAACCCCACGCTATGGAAAAATGAGCTTAGCTTTCTTGTAGGCTACTTCCGAAGCTGGAGCTTCGGACTACAGCGAAGGCTATGCTACTGCTCCAGCATTTTGCGCAAGCGCAAAGCCACTTGAAAACCGCCTTCGGGGGCGTTTTCCCACACAAAATCTTTGGTGTGAGACTTATCCTGCAACAGCCCATACCCTTGACTATCTTCTGGGGGGTTCACCTTTTCATCAATGCCAATGCCGTTATCACGATAGTGAATGAAAATACTTTTGCCCCCCTGCAAAACGCTTAAATAAATCGCTGGCTCACGCTCCCAATGCGTAGGGAAGGCATGTTTGCAACTGTTGCGCACCAACTCCACAACAACAGTGCGTATCACCGGAATCGTTTTTCGATTTCCTTTATTGATGACTTTCATATTGCAATCGAT
The DNA here is from genome assembly GCA_020832465.1 of Bernardetiaceae bacterium. Lineage (GTDB taxonomy): Bacteria > Bacteroidota > Bacteroidia > Cytophagales > Bernardetiaceae > JAFIER01. The sequence goes on along the minus strand of JAFIER010000049.1, from coordinate 6,749 downwards.
ATGAGTTTTTATTGCTGTTTTGTGATAGCTTTTTAGCACAAGCGAAACACATTTTTCTAAATAAGTTATCAAAGAGTCAGCCTCAGGCTCTTTGCTTAGACTTAGGTCATAGTAAGCCAAAATAGTATTCCAACTGACACGCATATCAAAAAATTTCTGTTGCTCGGCTTGTGTACCTAATAATTTAACATTTATATGATTGGCAGCCTTTATTTTTTCGAAATCATTTTTTAACTCGTGCTCAAGGTTATCTTTGAGCCAGTTGATGCTTTCATTTTTTAACTCGAGGGTCTCTGCTTGTTCCTGCAACTTTTTATTTTGGACTTCAAGTTTATTTGATTGCAGTTTTATTTCTTTATTTTGGACTTCAAGACTGTTTGCTTGCAGCTGCAATTCTTCATTTTGCTGACTAATTTCCTCATCTCGCTCTTTCAAAATCTGATTCTGTTTTTTTAGCTTTTTCTTTTTGATAATGTCTTGTCTGAAAAAATAAAACGAAGTAGCAAAGAGCAGTATAAACAAGAATACCCCAAAAGTTTGCAACCAAACCAATTCATACCACTTAAAATTCAGACGAAAACTAAAGGTCGTAGTGGGTTTGTTGCTGTAACTCTGCGTATCGTAATAATAATAAGCACGTACCTCGAGCTTGTAGTCTCCCGGTTTTAAATCGGATAGCGAAAAGTCGCCATCAGATTCCTGCCATTCAGACCAACCCCCACGCTGCTCTCGCCAATAACGAAAAGCATAACGCAACTGCTCTGGCGATTCTTGCGTGGCAGTGTACATTTTGAAACGAAGCGAACGAATCGCAGACCCAAACTCAAATGTAGCCTTAGGCTGAAGTGTGCCCATGGCTGCCCATCGCTTTGATTGCTGGTCGAAGCTCGATACCTTGGTATAATCTACGCCAAAAGTAGGTAGATTAAATAGCGAAGTATCGATTTTATCAAAACGGTAGAGCGACTCATCACCTGTCAAACACCATACTCGCCCTCGACTATCCTGCATCAAAGAGTTTTGAGAAGGCTCAAGACCCAAAAAGCCATTATCTTTGTCGTAAGCAAAAAGATAATTGCCTTTTTTCTCATAAAAACGCTCGAGATGCACCGCAAAAAGCGCTTGATTTTGAGAAAAAAGTAAAATGCCCTGCTCGGGGAGAAGTAGCAGGGTCTCTGTCCAGTCGGTAACAAAATCTTCCAGTACGGTCTCGAAGCGGTGTGTTTGGGTGTCATAGATTTTGAGTGCAAACTTACCATTTATCTCTTGAGTGCCGCACCAAATATTGCCTTTTGTGTCTTTTGCCAAAGTTCGTATGAGGGTAATAGTACCAGCATCGAACTCCTGTTTCTTATCTGTATTGAGGCGATGCAAAATGCTATCTTGCTCGGCATCATACAGCAGATAACCCGAGTTTGTACCGATAAAATATACGCCCTCATCGGTTTTCTCTATAGCCAGTACATTTTCACCCTCGAAGGTTTCTTTCAGCAAAGCCGCCTTAGGTTGACGATTTGCATCATAGACTACAAAACAGTTTACACCACCCAAGGCAATCTCGTCTTTTATCGTATCGGTGTAGCTGATGAGCAGTGACGAGGGGTGTTCGTGTTGGATTTTTTGTTTTTCTGTAGCGGGTAGTTTGGGCTGCGTAGAAAGCCTCACAAACTGCTTGTCTTTGTAGAGCCAAGCATCGAGAGCAGTGGGCAGTACGGCTTCCTTTTTTGGCGTGCGCCTTGCACCAAAATAATGCAGAGTTATATCTTTATGCGAGTTGGTAAACTTGCTGATTTGATTGTTCTCTAATTTAAAAATGTAGGGTTTTTCACTGTAGCTACCAATCAAAATTTCATCATCGGCAGCCTCTACGACCGACCAAGGCATAGCAGGCAAACCGTGCTCCTTGTCATAAAAATAAGTCGCCGTGCTGAAGAGTTTGATAAGCCCTTGTTCAGTGCCGAGCCATACGTTTTTGTGCCTATCCAAAATCATGGCATTGATATGCCAGCCTTTTTCCAAAAACCATTTTTTTTCTATCCCTTTTTCCAAGTCGTGATACACGAGCACGCGCCTCGAGTCTGCCCCTGTGTAGCGAATAAAAAGCACCTGCGACTCGCTGTGGTGGGTGTGTAGGGTTAGAAATTTGGCATCACCTTCCTTGGGGAAAAAATTATGATAAGGAATATCCCAAGCCTCAGGATTACCTGCCTCGATAATACCTGCGTATAATTTAGCAAAATAATGCTGTGAGGCTTTTTCAAGTTCTACTTCTAAGAATTCCTGACTCATCGCGTTACTTTTTAGAGGTAGTTTTGATAAAACTATCCCGTCCAGACTCCACGTTCCAAAAGTACGTTTGTACCCCGCTACTACGGCGACCTCCTCTCTCGGAGTTGGTAGGTTATACAAGGTATGGCGTTCTGTGTCAAAGACTTGTAGGGAATCTTTTTTTGCCGTAGTCAAATCCCACCAAATAGAATACTTAAAAAAGTACCCTTGCTTATCCTTATAGGTTTCTTTCCAAGTGGTAGGCTGCTCGTTGTTCTTAGGATAGCACTGTACTTTATAGCTTTGATTTTCTGTATGAATGGCTATGAAATCGCTGTATGTATCGAACCATATTTGCCCTTGGCGGTCTTTGGTTATATCGAAAATCATAAAGTTGTTATTTCGGGGCATGCTATCTGGCTCATAGATTTTTCCATCGTTGAAGACAGCTACACCAGACTTAGTAGCAATCCAGATTTGCCCATCATCATCTTCTTGTAAGGCGGTTACTTGCATGCCGGGCAGTCCTTCGCGAATGGTATAAGTCTTGTAAGTACTCTGCTGCGAAAAGGCAAGCGTAGTCGAGAGTAGCAGGCAACTGATTGCCATGCCACAAGTTTTTTGGCTGTAAAGCATTACTTATTGGGGTTTTGCACGTAATTTTAAACGAACTTGAGTTAGTTTTTCAAAGCTATTTATTCACGCTCTATAGCTTATCACAGCAACGGCTAAGTACACATCAATGATTTAATTGATTAAAAGTAAGTTGCAAATGTTAAAAAAACAAGAAAAACCAGTTTTTTATTTCGCTTTTACATAAAAATCCTGCGTTTGTACAATACTTTTTTCCATAGTGTGGACTTTACACCCCACCACGCTATGAAAAAAAGCCTCCAAGATAACATTTTCATTAAAAGATGTTATTTCGGAGGCTTACTATGAAACAAGTAGTGAACTTACAGTATTATCGTTTTTTACTTGTTTTTTTATTTTTAAAAAAAATTTGCCCTAAACTTCATTTAGGCTAACTCAAGCCTATAATCTCTCCATTGATTATATCCATAAAATTAGCTTGGGGCACTTTAGGCAATCCTGGCATGCGCATAATATCACCTGCTACCGCAACGATAAATCCAGCCCCATTATTCAAAATTAAATCCTCTATGCGCAACTCAAAGTCCTTAGCCACGCCCAGCTGCTTGGCATCATCAGAAAATGAATATTGCGTCTTGGCTATACAAATTGGCAAATTAGCAAAACCCTGACCCTCGATTTTACGAAGCGATTTTTTTGCCTTATCGCTCAAAGTAGCTTTTTTACCTCCATAAATAATTTGCGTGATTTGATTTAATTTCTCCTCTACGCTTTGCTCAAGCTCATAAGTAAACTTCAAGGGCTCGGAGGGCTGATGCTCCACAAGCCCAACAAGTTTTTCTGCCATCTCGACCGCACCTGCGCCACCTTGAGCAAAGGAATCATTAACAGCAAAAGCCGCACCTCGTTGCTCTGCCCACTGCCGCACGAAATCAATCTCTTCTTTTGAATCAAAATGGTATCTATTGAAGACAATCAAAACAGACTGCCCAAAGCCCTGCAAATTAGTCAGATGCTTCTCGGCATTCTCGAGTCCTTTTTCAATGCCACTGCTTGATGGCTTTTTAATTTCACTTTCGGCAACGCCACCGTGCAGTTTTAAGGCTTGAGAAGTCATAACCAATACGCTTGCTTTCGGCGAAAGCCCCGCTTTTCGGCATTTGATATTAAAGAATTTCTCAGCCCCTAAGTCGGCACCAAAACCCGCTTCAGTAACCACATAATCAGCCATACTCATAGCTAACTTCGTAGCCAAAACCGTATTGCAACCGTGCGCAATATTCGCAAAAGGACCGCCGTGGACAAGCGCAGGTGTGTTTTCGGTGGTTTGTACCAAATTCGGATTAATAGCATTTTTGAGCAATACCAAAATTGCACCTACTACGCCTAAATCTTTGAGTGTAAAGGCTTTATTATCAAAAGTATAACCCAAGATAATCTGCTCGAGTTTGTGGCGCAAATCATCGAGGCTTTCAGAAAGGCACAAAATTGCCATAAGCTCAGAAGCGGGCGTAATATCAAAGCCCGATTCATTGATTACACCATTGCTGCTGCCACCCAAGCCACTTACAATTTGTCGCAAAGAGCGGTCATTGACATCTAAAACCCGCTTCCACACAATTTGCCGGAGTTGCTTATCCGTATTGCGATGCTGATGCTGATAGTTTTCCAGCAGTGCCGTAATCATATTATGCGCCGAAGTAATGGCATGGAAGTCACCAGTAAAATGTAGATTGATGTCTTCCATAGGCAAAACTTGTGCATAACCACCGCCAGCCGCCCCACCTTTCATTCCAAAGCAAGGTCCGAGTGAGGGTTCGCGCAAAGCGATAATCCCTTTTTTGCCGATTTTAGCCAGCCCTAAGCCCAAGCCTACGGAAGTGGTAGTTTTGCCGATGCCCGCTTTGGTCGGTGTAATTGCCGTTACCAAAATCAAATTACTTTGTTTGATTTTGGCTGCATCAATAAGCGTATAAGGCAATTTGGCAATGTGCTTCCCGTAGGGAATCAAAGCCTCGCTCTCGATGCTCAATTGCTCTGCTATTTTTTGAATGGGAAAAAGTGTAGTTTCTCGTGAAATTTCGATGTCCGATTTCATAAAATTTGAGTGTTGTCTGTTAGAGAATTAAAATTTGCGCATTTGCAATCCCCAAGATAAGCATTTTTTCTGAGTTTTTTTGTCTGAATCAAGATTTGTAGGTTTTGCAACAACCGTCAAAGAGGTCTTAAGACCGTCTTTGAGGAAATACCTCGGTAGTGGTCGAAGACCCTCCCGATGGTTAGACAACCGTACCTCGGTAGTGGTCGAAGACCCTCCCGATGGTTAGAAATAATTTTGTCTGAATCAGGATTTGCAGGATTTTGGGATTGGCAGGATTGAAAACTCCTCCCCTGTTGGTTTTTGCAACAACCGTCAAAGAGGTCTTAAGACCGTCTTTGAGGAAATACCTCGGTAGTGGTCGAAGACCCTCCCGATGGCTGAAATAATTTTGTCTGAATCAAGATTTGCAGGATTTTGGGATTAGCAGGATTGAAAATTCCTCCCCTGTTGGTTTGTTGCAACAGCCGTCAAAGAGGTCTTAAGACCGTCTTTGAGGAAATACCTGTAAAATACTCCCATACCAGACTAACGCAACACACACAAACGAAAACCAAGTACATCGTGCCGAATCGTTGGGGAATCGTAGTACCGCCGCGTAATTCGCGCATACCTGGCATTGCTGCGCCAACTACCACCCCGAGCGACGCAATCCGAGCCACGAGGACTCCCTATCCAAGCCGACTCATTAGTAGGTGCACCTTTGTAGCTATTGTGCCAATCGTCCTCGCACCATTCCCATACATTCCCGCTCATATCATAAATACCCAATTCGTTGGCTTGCTTTTGCGCTACAGGGTGAGTCTTTTTTTCTGACTTTTCATAGCCATACCAAGCCACCTCGTCAATATCATTAGAACCTGCATACCTGTAGTCTTTACTTTTAATTCCTCCTCGAGCAGCATATTCCCACTGCGCTTCCGAAGGTAGCCTGAACTCTCTGCCTGTCAATTTAGAAATCTTTTTAATAAATTCTTGACAATCGCTCCAACTTACCTGCTCTACAGGTTGTGTTGCACCTTTAAAGCGAGAAGAATTTTTGCTCATTACAGCCTCCCATAATGCTTGCGTAACCTGTGTTTCTGCTATGTAAAAAGGCAATAGCGTTACTTTATGCAAGGGGGTAGAGTGTTTCTTTATCCAATCATCTGCATCTTCACCGTCTCGTTTTGGATCGTAGCCCATCATAAAAGAGCCACCTTCTACATAAATCATTTTGAAGGATACGCCATTTATGGTTTCTATGAAGTCGCCGGGGGCAGTCTTGAAAAGTCTGTCTAGAACTTTTAAATTTGAATTTTTCTTTGGCCTATCTGAAGTAATTGAATCTTCCGTAAAACCCATCTTAGTAAGCTTGAGCGTAACTTCTACTTTAAGCATTCGGTTTTCCCGTCGAAGATTAATGATATTTTGTTTGTTCAGATTGAGTTCTTTGTTAAGAAATTCGGGTAACCTTTTAACTTTAATATACTCTTGTCTTATACTAATGATAAACAATCCAAAAAGCTCTCGAATTTTAGAATTATTGATGTGCCATATTGTTTTTAAAATAAAACTATTTTCAGCATTTTTATAATCCTCCGATTGAAGCAAAAGGTGGTCGTCTTTCGGCACTAAGTCTATCAGCTCGGGCGAGTGCGAAAGGGCTTTCAGCGATAGCAAAAATACCAATATCGGAAAATCATCAATATCGCCATTATAAGCGTGATTCTTTCGCGCGGGGTGCTGAAATGCCGCACCGCCCAGCTCACCCGAAGGCGCATCAGCGAGCGAAGGCAAATACATGCCG
>JAFIER010000038.1 GCA_020832465.1 Bernardetiaceae bacterium | reverse complement strand
TTGGAGGGTAAAATTAGTAGAGTGTAGTAGTAGTATATTTGTTATATGAGATAAAAAAAAGGGTACAGCTTTGCTGTACCTTTTTTTATGCGCAGGTGTACGGGTGTCTCAAGCCGTTACATTGATTGATTTAGGTAGCTTCAGCGCTAACCGTTTTGCGAAAGCTATTAGAGACACTGCTTCAAAAACTTGTTGCTACTTAAATTTTTCTATTAAAAAAGTCTTCAAATCTTGTTCGCTTGTGAGTTCGAGTTTCTTTTTGAGTCGGTATTTGAGGCTTTCGAGTCCTTTAGGACTAAGGCTAAGTAGATTTGCCATTTCTTTATTGGTTATATCTATTAGGCTTAAGGCACAAACGTGCAGTTCTTTTGTATTAAGAAAAGGATATATATTTTGTAGCCTTGTAAAAATATTGGGCGATATAGTTTCTATGCTAGTAAGTACTTGCGCCAGTTCTATACTTACATTAGTATCTCGTTTTATTTCGCGTAAAACTTGTGATAATCCTATAGATTTTGTTTCCAAACTTTCTTGAATAGTTTTGATAGTTTGTCCTTTACGCTCAAGAAGTATTTCTTGCATTTTAAGTTTGAGCTCAAGTTCAGTAATTGCGGTTTTAAGTTCTTCGTTTTCTTGATTTGCTTTATTTTGGTAAAAGTCAGTGAGTTTTTGTTTTTCTGCTTGAATGTGTTGCTTTTCTTTTATGATTGCTTGATGCTCTTGTAAATGTACTGCCAGCTGGGTTTCAATACGCTTTCTTTTATGCAAACTAATTCTCCATTCTCTATATATGAAAAGAGTTATTGAAAGTATAATAAGTGCTATTAAAATGCTTAGTAGCGTTATAAACCACCACTGCTCTTCTTTATGTTTTGTTATGAGGTACTCTTTTTCTTTGGCACGCAAGGTTTGTGTTTGCACCAGTGTTTTTTCAAAAAAAACTTGATTATGAGCAAAAATTTTCTTTTTCTGCTCATTATGTGCTTGAAATGCTGTAATGCCGCTTGTATCTTTCTTATATTCTAATAAAATAATCATTTTGGCAGCAAGCAAGTTTAGTTTTTTGTCTTCCCAAAGTAATACACTACTTCTGAGCATTATTAAAGAGTCGAGATATTGAATAGAACTATCTAAGTAGCTAATTTTATCAGTAAGATTAGTCTGAACTTTACTCAAAAGTAGAAAATAGTCATGCTTAAAAGTGTAATAATTATGAATCCTATCCATACTATTCGCATTTTTTATTTTATGAATATTTTCATCATGAAAGCGGCGAATAAAATCTGCTGCATATTCTTTTGGCACGTCTTTATCAAGTCTTTTTAAGTAGGCATCCATATAATTGCAATATAATGTACCCGATCTAGACAGCGAATCATCAGTAGGTACATTATTTTTTACCAGAGGCGCAAGTATTTGGTAGGCTTCCTCTACTCGTCCTAATTCTAATAAACTAGAAGCAATATTATTTTTAACAACATTACTTGTATCCCCACGATTTTCTCGCTGCAATGCCGCCTGTTTTTGAAAATATTTAAGTGCATTTTTAAAGTTTTTTTCGGTATAATAAAGCCCTCCTAAGGTTTGCAGAATGCGACCTTGTATGGAATCTAATTGAGGTAGATTTTCAAACTCTTTTTCGTTGAGTTTATTTTGCAATATTTTAATATCAGAAATATAGGAGGCATTACTAAATCTATCTTGCCTTGTATTGGCTTTTTGCAAAGTAGCATGTATCTGATAAATAATATCTTTTTGTACCTCTGCCGCTTTTTCCAATCTTCGATACAACAAAAAAGCATCTTGCAATTTGCCTTCTCTAAAATAAGTGTCGGCTACTGATTTTAGAGCAGATAGGTTGATTTTGTCTGCTTCTGTATTTTCAAAATATAAAACAGTATCAACTATATCCTTAGGTACAACAGAGGATTGCTTTTTTTTTGTGTCTTGGCAAGCACACAGTAAAAATATTAAGGTAAGTACTAAAAGCAGGGAGTAGGTGTGTTTAATTTGTTGTATGAGCGTCATGTTGATAATTCAGATTAAAGTGAACAAACACATAAATTAGTAAGTACTTGTGTAAGTTTAGCTTGCATTAAGAGTTGTAGTCAATTTTAGAACTAAACCTTAGTTTTGCAAGAACTGTTCGTTCCAGAATTGATTTAAATAGCGACCCACATACTACTATGCATTCACCAGACAGAAATAACATTTCTCAGAGAAATGTTATTTCTAAGCCTATTTTTCCATAGCGTGGCAAATCCCACGCTATGGAAAAATGTATCGCAGTATGAGCAAACCTCAGTTGTGTAAACTATTTAGAGGTAAGCACTTAAATGCAAAATACTAATCAATTATAAAAAAAGCAAATTGTTCGTGTTATCTTACACGTAAAAAAACAGATAATGGCTCAATTTTTCTGATATTTATTAGATTTTACACCTTAAAAACAATTGAAGGGGGGTAAGAAGGGGGCTTAAAGTAGGCTAAGAAGGGATATAGCTATAAACTAAAATCGTTGAAATAACCTTTATTTATTACTTTTGTGTGTGCGTTTTGCACAAACTGAATTTAAAAGTTTAGAAACTTTAAACCCCCAATTAGTATGACACAATTTATTACTAAAAAACTGTTCTTATCTGTTTTATTCTGTTTGATAAGCTACTTAGCAGAAGCACAAGTGCGCTACGTCAAGCCCACTGCTACAGGTACAGGCGATGGCTCTTCTTGGGCAAACGCCTCCAACGACTTACAAGCCATGATAAATGCCTCCGCAGCAGGAGAGCAGGTCTGGGTAGCCGCAGGAACATACAAACCTACGCAATACCCAACAGGCTGCGGCACATGTGCAAATCCTCGCCAATATACCTTCTCATTAAAATCTGGCGTAGAGCTTTATGGTGGCTTTGCAGGCACGGAAGTTTCTATTGCAGCACGCAATAATTTTGCACCCACGGAGGCTAACGAAACCATTTTGAGTGGCGACTTAGCCGATAATGACGACTTTGGCGATGATGGTTATCAAGGCACAACGGGAGATGATAATGTGTACCATGTCGTTACCTCTACTTTTACTACAGCTGGACATACCACCATTTTAGATGGGTTTTCCATTAGAGGCGGACACGCGGGCAGTGCGCCTTGGAGTGTGGACGGCGCTGGTATCAATGCAAGACTTGATGCGGCAGCTACACAAATATTTAGAAACAATAGTATCTATCACAATCAAGCATGGTTCAGAGGTGGGGGGCTTTATATCTTTAATAACTCACCTTCAGGCGAGTTTATTTACGAAAATAATAATATCAATGATAATATTGTCAGACGTCCGCCGATTCCTAACGCCACTACCTATGGCGCAGGCATTTTTGCTGTAAATCAGAACGGCGGTACGCAAACTTTTGATAATAATAATATTTTTAACAATAAAAATCTTGGATTAAGCACTTCTTCACAAGGTGTAGGTGGCTTTATAGAAAATAGAAACAGCGGTTTGTTTGATTTTACAAATAATACCATTCATCATAACTCGGCGCCCGGACAAAATAGAGGGGGAGGTTTAGCTATTATTAGCTATACCAACTCAATAGTAAACTTTTCTGATAACATAGTACACGATAACGTACTTACTGCACCTATATCCTTCGGTGCAGGTATATATTTTGATAATCGTAGTGGTGGTGCCTTGCATACGATTAGGGACAATCTATTTTATAATAACTCCGTCGGACAAGGAGGAGGTGGAATGTATATTAATTCTGGACTTTTTCTTACCGAGCAAGGAGACTATGTCGTTGAGCGAAATGTTCTGTATAATAATGTTGCACGATTTGGAGGTGCCATACGAGTAGAAAGTAGAGGACTCTCAGAAATGTTGTTTCAAGATAATCAAATTTATGATAATATAGGTATAGAATATGGTGGTGGAATCATGACTCGTAATAATTACGGTGCATCGCAGACTTTTATCAATAACGATATTTATAATAATTCTTGCACCAGTAATCAAGCCTCTGGTGGCGGTGTGTATGCTTGGAATATTGCAAATGGAGATTCTTGCACTTATGTTTTTACTAATAACCGTATTCATGATAACAATGCGGGTAATCCTGGTGCAAACTTGCTTGCTCGTGGCGGTGGAGTCTGGGGACAGAACTCAAATGGTGGTAGTTTTGTCTTTACAGATAATGAAGTCTATAACAATACAGCAAGCAATGGCGGTGGCGGAATGATACTCGCGACTTATACTAATGGTATATCAACTGTATCTAATAATGCATTTTATAATAATACAGCTCCTAATGGTAATGGGTTGGGAGGCGGACTGAGGCTAGATGCATATAGCGGTGGGCTTAATTTTTTTCTTAATAATGAGATTTATGACAACACGGCAAACAACTTTGGTGGAGGTGTACATGCAACAAGTGGAAATAACGGAGCATTGCCGGGCACAAACAACTTTGAAAATAATAATATCTATAATAACTCAACAACAAGCAATTCGGGCAGAGGAGGCGGTATATATGCTCTGAGCCAAGACTTAGGCATACATATTTACACCAACAACAACATTTATGATAACTCTACTTACGTAGAAGGAGGCGGAATCTATGCCTACAATAATAACCTAAATGCTGCAAGTGGCACACAAACCTATACGGGTAATAATATTTACAATAATTCTGTCTCAGGCTCAAATACAAGTAGCGGTGGCGGCATGTATGTAAGAAATGTATGGGCTGGTGGTTTGTTTAATGTCTCAAACAACACAATTTATGACAATACCGTAACAGGGAATGCCGCTACTGGAGGTGGAATAAGTGCCATAGATTCTCATAACGGTAATGTGCAAAACTATACTAATAATACTGTTTATAACAATACTGTCAGCGGTACGAGTGGCAGAGGAGGAGGTATATATGCATCAGGCAGTAATGCTACACAAACTTTCATAGCCAATAGCATTTACAACAACTCCGCTAATAATCAAGGCGGTGGACTGCACGCTAGTATCACTGGTGTCAATGGCACACAAACCTTTATAGCTAATAGCATTCGTAATAATTCTACAACGAATCAAGGTGCTGGTATTTATGCACAAAATAGCAACGGTGCTAATCAGAATTATTTCAATAATACGGTTCATAACAACTCAGGCGCAAACTTAGGAGGCGGTCTTTATTCGCTCAATCAATCTACTGCACCACAAAATTATATCAACAATACCTTCTACAACAACTCCGCTAACACGCAAGGTGGCGGTGTATATGTTACAAACTCCTCTGCTGGCGCAACGCAAAACTACCTAAACAATATCTTTTGGGAAAACCAACAAAATGGTAGCAATGATGTTGCTGGTGCAGATATAATCAAAGGTAACACGATGGGCACACTCAATGTAGAATATTGTATTGTACAGGCAAATACGCTTTATACGCCCTCTGGCGTAAACAACAATATTTTTCAAGATCCACTTTTTGTAGATGCCGCTGCGGGGAATTTGCGTTTGCAAACTTCCAGCATCGCAGTAGATAGTGGTAGTGATGATGCTTGGGCAATCACAGGGCTTGATACAGATAAAGACGGCGAAGAGCGTCCAAAATTTTGTGTCGTAGATAGAGGCGCATTTGAGTTGCAA
>JAFIER010000028.1 GCA_020832465.1 Bernardetiaceae bacterium | reverse complement strand
CCCTTTGGTATGGCAATCCATTCCAGAAGCTGGCAGAGTGAGGGGTATAGGTTTGGGTTTAATGGCAAAGAGGACGACAACGATGTCGGCGATATACAAGACTACGGATTCCGTATCTATAATAAAGCTATCGCTCGCTTTTTGTCCGTCGACCCGCTTGCACCAGATTATCCGTGGAATTCAACTTATTGCTTTGCAGAAAATAGTCCAGTAGCATTTATTGACCTTGAAGGGTTAGAGCGATTTTTTGCAGTCACTATTGGATATGATATAAAATATCGAGGACGCTTATTAAGTACTAATCACAAGGATGTAGTTCCTTTTCATATAGTGTCAGGTCAGATAGTTAGCTCTAACTTAGTAAATATTTTGAAAGAGGCAACCCAAAATAATAACTCTGAAGGAATTGGTTTTATAGCTTTGTTTTCTCATGGTACAGAAGGAAATATCTTTGGTAAGGAGGGGTATTCAAATCGTATGTCTGTATGGGATTTTAATAGTTTAGAAGAAAATATTCATGAGAAAAACATTGTTTTTGATAAAAAAGCTATAATATACCTAGGTGGCTGTAATGGAGGGTCAGGGCTTTGTGATGGTGTTGATATTACATCATTTGCCTAAAAATTAGCTAATATTACTAAAGTAGATGTTATTGCTATGAGGGGAGATAGGGTAGGTCCAGACTTAGAAAACGAACAAGGCGAAATGCTATATAGTGCCAGCGAAAAACAAGGTAAATTTACTCTGTTTAGAAACAACTCTTCTCCTATCGAGTTAGGCTCGTCGTTAAATGTTGTTGATTTAGCAAATAGAGCTAAATTCAGAATGCTAAAAGAAGAAAAAATGGTCATAGGGAATGGTAATTTTATATCTATAAAAGGTGTTCCTAACACTAAGCCAGAAACAACTTTTAACTTCAAAAAAGGATTTGGAGTATCTTATTTTTTGGATAAATAATATTACAAAATTTAATAATTGCATAATGGTTCGAATAAAAAAAATATTTATATTCTTTGCATTGTTATATTTTGCTTGTTTAGGATGTATGAGTGAGAAAAATAATGACTTGAATAAGAAAAATTTTTCTTTAAAAAAACAAGTTATAGAAAGTGATTCTGTTACAGTTTTTATAGATTCAGTAGCCCAAGTTGACTCCGTAGATTCGCTAATAATATCTCAAGTAATTGATATACATTACTTAAAAAACAATATCGCATCAAAAGAACTCAGTACTAGCACATTTGAATCAAAAAATCAATATTTATGGAATCCAGACTCATTAGAAAATATATATTATGGGATGTATATGCTATTTTCAAAAAATACAATAAACACTCAAAGAGATTCAATAGTTCATGTAGCCGATTTATTAATTTGTAGTAATAAGTATCCTTGGCGGTATGACAATACAGACGAACTTTTTATAGGAATTTTTACTAATAATTCAGATGTTATTGTTTTAGACAGCTTAAAAGTGGGCTTAGATATTGATTTGTTTTATCAAAAACTAAGAAAACCTATATGGAAAAAATCAAATATAATAGTATTTCAGTTAGATACTTATTTATACTTATGTGTAAAAAAAGATAAACAAAACAAAGTATCTTTCATCGATATAACTAAATATAAGCAAGACGTTCCAATGGAGATAATTACAAAAAGTTTTAAGAAAAAATTAAGTTTAAATAATAGTTTATAAAATAGTCGGTAGAACACTCCCGCTGTTGTCTGTGTCTATACAGACAATCGAGGAGGTTGCTTGTGAGACACTCGCAACGGCGAGGCGTAAATACCCCCTCCGAAGAACCTATGTTTGACCCCGGAAAAGACGGGGCGCCGTCCTCAGAAGTACCCCGAGACGAAATGTCTTACGTACTCCGATATTTTGGGCAAAATTGGGCAGAAGGAATCATCACCAATGACTACGATGCCATAGGTGGACACCACGCCAACCTACTCGGACCTGCTTTTGCAGCAGGAGATGTCTATGCTGATTTTATAGGTTTTAACGACATAGGTGACTGCTCAACAGGCATTTACAACCGACAAAACCTATACAATGGCAATATCACAGCGATGACCACCCGCATCAAGCGATTTGGAAGTGCCGTATCTATGAATTACCAATACGACCAACTCCAACGCATAACCGCTGCCGAAAGCAGAGTATGGAATCCAGGAGCGGGAGGATGGCAAACACCCACTACACCCACAAACACCGCCTATTGCTACGACCAAAATGGTAATTTACAAAGCCTAAAACGAATAGAAAATGGTACAATCATAGATGATTTAACCTATGGTTATGACCCCGCAATAAACCCTAACAAACTCGAAAGTGTAACCGAAAATGGCGACCCGACTATCGGATTAGATGCCAGCTACACCTATCAGTACGATGCCATTGGTAATATTACCCAAATCACACCTGCGGGTGGTGGCGTAACCACATGGATCCAATGGAATCTATACGGCAAAATAGCAAGGGTTAGTAAATCAGACGGCACAGTAATTATTTACGGCTACGATGCCTCGGGCAACCGCATCAAAAAAGAAGTCTATCCAAGCACGGGGGACGCAACCATCACCCACTACATCCGCGATGCTTCGGGCAATATTATGGCTGTATATCAGGATTTTAAGCTCCACGAGCAGCCCATCTACGGCGCATCACGCCTCGGGCAACACCGTCCCACCTACCCCAATGACAACGGCTACACCCTCACCCTCGGAGAAAAAATCTACGAACTCTCGAACCATTTAGGCAATGTGTTGGTTACGCTCACAGACAATATCGAGCAGACGGCTCGCTTAGTCTCGGCGACGGATTACTACCCCTTTGGTAT
>JAFIER010000022.1 GCA_020832465.1 Bernardetiaceae bacterium | reverse complement strand
CTACCATTAGATATGATGACTACAATAGTTTCTATATTTCTAAGGTAGATTTTCAAGGCATGATAGAAGCCCTAGGAGCTACTACTTACTCTGGAGATTGTAATGGACAAGTTTGTGAAAATGGATGTGGTGACGACCATGGGTGTTGTGCTAATTACCGAGGGTGCTGTTTCTTTAGCCATTGGCTCTGCAAACTTCATGATGATATATGTGCGAGATGTAGACCAAGGCATTTTTGTCTGCCGGGATGTGTACCTGATGGAACACCAGACTTTCCTATGCCGACAATTTCTACTCTAATTTCTTGGGTTTAAATTCATTAAAAGTTGGTAGTATTCTTTTTATACTACTAACTTTTAATACTAAATTAAATGTATTTGTTATTTGTTTTATTTAAAACTTGATACTCTTTATGAAATATTATATAAAAAAAATAGTTATAGTGTTAAATATATTTGCATTTATATATTTTATAATACTACTCCTTATGGCATACACTTCATTGAGATTAGAAATAATTGAGGTTGTTGGGAAGTTAATAACTTTTCCTTTATTGTTATTTATCTTGATTAGCTTTGTCGTCTCTGCCATTCAGCTTGCAAGAGGAAAGAAAACTATTTTCTACAAAAGAGTAGCCCAGATAAGTGGAAGCATTTTGGCATTACAGATACTGGCTACAATAGTAGATTTATTTTTACTTACTTAAACTAAATCTGTTCTTAGCGTCTCGCTTGTAATATAAAGCGTGTGACGCTTAAATGCAATATATGGGTTTGTAGTGGGACAATACGAACAGATGAGATAATTTCTTCACCTCAAATAAAATAAAACAATGGCACGTAAAAAAATGGAAAGCAACAAAGCTATCAATTTAATCATGAAATATCTACCACAATCTATGGCAGTGAGTGGTTATTTATCGGCTTTCATAGCCTTTATCTTCTTTTTGAGTTTTAAGCAATTTATATGGCTTATTGTGATTAATGTTGTTTTGTCTTATTCTATTATTCCTCTTATGATTGGGCTTTATGTCTTTTTAAAGCATTCTGATAAAGACTGAAACAGGATAGAGTGCAAATTTCTTACAAACACAAAAAAAGACTAAATCTGTTCTTAGCGTCTCGCTTGTAATATAAAGCGTGAGGCTTAAACGCAGTATATGGGTTCATAGTGGGACACTACGAACAGATGAAATTGTTTTTTTACTGTAGCCACGAAGCTCCAGCTTCGTGCTATATATTAAATTATTAGAAATAACATTTCTGGCAAAAATGTTATTTCTAATAATTTTTCCATAATGCCAGGGCGGTAATAAAGGCTCAGAAGTAATATCTATTGTTGGTAGGCTTGGCACTTCCCATAAATAATTTATACCTACAGAATCATAAAAATTAGCAAATCTATTTTTATATTTGCATATAGCTTTTCAGATAAGAAATTTTGTAAGGCTCATCTACCACAATTTACAGATTTGAATGTAAGTATGCCAACTTTTTATCGTTTTTTTATCCTTATTTTGTTATTTTTTCTTGTTTCTGACCTTGCTTATGCACAATTAGGGGGGCGTCGCAGCTTCGAATTTTTAAATATGGCGACGCATGGCAGGACAATTGGTTTGGGCGGTGTCAATATTACTTCTGATGAAGACGATGTGCAGATGATAGCTGCTAATCCCGCACTCTTGCAGGCAGATATGCACGGAAAATTATCTATGTCCTTTTATCCTTATTACGCAGGCGTGAGCAATATTTCACTTGCTTATGCACATGATTTTGGCAATAGACAATTTGGCATCACACTACAATATCTCAACTATGGCGAAATGGACGCTTTTGACCCCTCGGGGAATGCTATGGGTACATTTTCTGCGAATGATTTTGCACTCGGTATTGTCAGTTCGCATCAAATTGATAATTTCAGAATTGGAGGGCAGCTTAAGCTCGTCGGCTCGCGCATCGAGGGCTACGGTGCTGGTGGTGTATTTATGGATTTAGGAGGTGTATTTGTTCACCCCGAAGAGGATTTAAAATTTGGATTAAACCTAAAAAATATGGGCTTTTTATGGAGCAACTATACACCTACTTCCTCATTTGAAATGCCTTTTGATGCACAGCTCGGCATATCTTATCGTCCCGCTAAAATGCCTGTACGTTTTTCGCTGACTTTACACCAGCTCGTCAGAGGCAATATCGCATTAGAAAACCCCAATGCACCTGTGCAACTCGATGCCAATGGCAACCCTATAGATAATTCTGTAAGTAATATAAACAAAATGATGCGTAGAGTAGTACTGGGCACAGAGTTTTTATTGGGTGAATCTTTTCGTTTGCGCGCAGGGTATAATTTTTTGCGCCGAAGCGAAATGATACTTACTGACCGGCCTGCGCTTGTCGGTTTTTCTTTCGGAATGATGCTAAGAGTCAAAGGGTTTGAAGTAGCTTATGCTCGTTCATTACATCATATCTCTGGCGGAGTCAATAACTTTACCCTCGCCGTAGCCTTTGATAAAATTTTAAAACCAGAAGGAAAAAGAAGCAAAACGGTAATAGATTAGTAACCGTCAAAATCGGTGCATTTCAAAATGTATTAGTATTTGGTCTGTACACCCAAACACGGCGAGGAGCTAACAGTTTTCTCAAATTATCTAAGGCGCAATTTAGCAGCTTGACGTACGCCGCATTCATTCGCTATCTAATTCGAATCCGAGTAATCGCTTATTGTCATCGAGTTTGAAAAGTTGTTTTTCGATGGCGAAGAAGCTATCCACTTTTTGGAATTGTTTTTGTTGAGGGGTTTGAATCGTTTTTAGCAGATTTCCATTTCTATCAAAAATCCACAATATAGGCTTTTCTTCAGCCATTACTTTGCCTTCTATAATGAGGAATTTGTCATAATCTAAATAATGAAGCGCAAGCTCGAGCCTCTTACCTACTCGCTGATATACAAATTCGGCACAATGCTCAAAGTGAGTGCTCCCTTCTTTGTAATACATTGACACTTGCAAGCCTAAGTGCGATTTAATTGTGGGTATATCAGAGGGTTGAATGGTCGTAATTTCACCTGTTTGTCTCGCAATGGCATAGTATGTTTTTTGCATTGCAAGCAAACTACTGGCATAAATGGTAGAGGTCGTGTAGGACTCTATTTGCAAACCCTCGAGATAAATACAAGTTTTTTGTTGCTTTGTATCATACAGCTCGAGTGCCATTTGTGTGGCATTTTTTTCATCGAGATAATGCACCAATAATAGGCTATCTCCATAAAAGTCAGAGGCTACAGTTTCCCACGTATTATAATTAGATAGATAGAAAATCGGCTCGACTTCTCGGGTTGCTATTCTATAGCAGACAAACTGCATGTGCTTTGCTTTTTTTTGTTCAAAAAGCAATGTACCTTTTGTAGGATTGTAACATATACGCCTAATTGTAGCAGGCGATTCATAGAGAAGGCTAAACAACATATTTTGAAGTTTTGGTATGAATTGAGCAGACTATTTATCATCATCTTTACAGAAAAAATCGAGTCGTGCATCACTTCCCTTATAGCCCAAATGCTGTGCCTCTCTCCAGTCTTGACAAGCCTTATCTAAGTCAGAATTATCTATATAGATTTTGGCACGCCTTGCATAAAAATCTGCATGTGCTTTCTGCTCAATGCTCTGGTTTAATAATGTCATAGCCTTTTGATACTGCTCCTTTTCGATATAAAAATCTATGTAAGCTGTTCTGTAGGCTATATTTTGTGGGGCGTTATCAATTCTTTTTTGATAATACATTGGCAGAAGCTCTGGCTTTTCGAGTGTATATTTTATGTAATCAATGATTTGATTTAGCGCGTCTTCTTTTGAGGGGGAGTGGAGCAAAAACTGCTCAATCGCCTGATGCGCTTTTGTATATTCTTGTGCCAATAAGCATACTCTCGCTCTGCCATACCAAAAATCTTTATTGTTTGGATATTTTTGTAGTAGCTCATCATAGCTATTCTGGGCTCTTTCATAACTACCCAATTTTATATAACTTTCTGCCATAAGTTCAATTTCATCATCAGTAGCTGATGAAAAATTTCTATAAATATCAAAATCACTATGGGCTAATGCAATATCCCCCAGCGTAGTAGCGGTAAGTCCTCGCTGAAAATAGTATTGCTTACGATAAACCTTAGCATACAAAATTGCCTTCGAGAAATTTTCTAATGCGGCTGTTTCTATAAATTGAGCCTGCTCTCTATAAATATAAGCTCTGAGATAATATGCACCGTCGTGAGTTTTATCAAAAGCAAGCCCTTGATTAAGCAGCTTCAGTGCTTCCTCTGACTCTCCCTTTTGATAAAGAATTAAAGCATTTTGATAATTTCTATCTGCAAAAAATGCAAACATAGACTTTACCACAAGGAATACATATATCAAAAAGGTAAATGTAAATACAATTGCATGCCTGTTGAGTTTTTTATCTTCTGCCGCTTCACGCGCCGAACGCTCTTGGTGCGATTTGCGGCGATAGTAATAACTGCGCCGTGTGGCTGCGGTATAAATTTCCCGCTCTTGCATTTGCAAATACTTCAAAATCTCATCGTACTGCGCCTTTTTATCTTGTGAAGAAAGCGTTTGATAGGCTTCATTGATGCGTTTAAAATTTTCTTCTGCCATGCTATCATTAGGGTGCAAATCGGGGTGATAACGCACAGCAAGCCTCTTAAACGAAACTTTAACCTCGCTAATACTCGCAAACTCAGGTATTCCTAATATGTGGTAGTAATTTTCCAAACAATAAGCCTATTGAATCCATATAATAAAAAAAATCATACTACTATACATTCTCCTTCCAAGGGTGTACGACAACTTTGCTAAATTTTTAGAAATAACATTTCTGACAGAAATGTTATTTCTAAAAATTTGACCTCTAATATCTTTACTGCCTTATAAGCCACTTCCGAAGCTGGAGCTTCGAGCTACAGCTTTAAAAACTGTGAAGGCTGAAACTATCTAAGTTGATTTACCAACTTGACGTCCCCCCCCCTTCCAGAAATAACATTGCTCAAAGAAATGCCATTTCTAAGCTCATTTTTCCATAACGCTATGGAAAAATGTATAGTAATATAAAAAAAATATAACGCAAAGCCGTATCATTAGCTAAACCATGATAACACCAATATGGTTTAATTAGTTGTCAAAAATAACATTAGAGATAATAAACCTTATCGGGTTTGATATAATCTAAGAAATGCAAGTCATAAATAATATTTCTCAAAAAAATTATTTCTAACTTGTCGCAACAACAACAAAAAAGGTTCTTCTAAACTTGGTAGTGTATAACAAATAATGCTTAGAACTAACAGTTCTTTGAGAACTGTTAGTTTTGAAAGACTTTGAGCATTACATCTTTAA
>JAFIER010000016.1 GCA_020832465.1 Bernardetiaceae bacterium | reverse complement strand
AAGTACCACTCACGTGTATAGGTTCTGTTCATGAGCTTGAGCACACGATTGCTTCCACTTTGAACGGGTAGGTGTATGTAGTTACATATATTATCGTATTTTGCCATGACTTCTAACACGTCGTCCCCCATATCTTTAGGGTGTGAGGTCGTGAAGCGCACACGTAAGTTCGTGTCCATTTTGGCTACTTCCTCTAAAAGGTTTGCAAAATTGACCCTAATAATTTCTTCTTGAAAATCTTCTTTTTTGACGCGCCTTGGGAGGTTCGTCCAGCGATAAGAATCTACATTTTGCCCAAGCAGTGTAACTTCTTTATATCCATTTTGTAAGAGTTGCTGGACTTCTTTTTTGATAGAATAAAGCGAACGGCTACGCTCGCGCCCACGTGTAAATGGCACAACACAAAATGTACACATATTATCACAGCCCCTCATAATAGAAATAAAGGCAGATAGACCGTTAGAGTTGAGCCTTACCGGTGCAATATCAGCGTAAGTTTCTTCCCTTGATAGCAATACATTGACAGCTTTATCGCCATCGTCCACAGAACCGATAAGTTTGGGCAAATCTCTGTAGGCATCAGGACCAGCCACAAGATCTACAATTTGCTCCTCTTCTAAAAATTGATGCTTCAAACGCTCTGCCATGCAGCCCAAAACGCCGACGAGCAAGTGTGGTTTTTTCTTTTTTAAAGCGTTAATTTGATTGAGGCGGTGGCGGACTGTCTGCTCGGCTTTTTCTCGTATCGAGCAAGTATTGAGAAAAATTAAATCAGCCTCTTCTACTTTCGACGTACTGCCAAAACCCTCCTTAGCTAACACAGAGGCTACAATTTCACTATCTGAAAAGTTCATTTGGCAACCGTAACTCTCTATATAAAGTTTGCGCCCTTGATGCCCTTCGGTATCAGGTAGCAGTTTAGTTTGCTCTTCTAATGTAGCTTTTTTATGCGTATGATTATCGAGGATACTTATGTCTTTTATCAGTTGTTTTTCCATGGTATTGAGTAGTTCTTGAATTATGATTTGTACCTTTCAAAACTGCCCGCAATTTACAAAAAAATAAGCAGAACGCATTTTAAATCAGGCTAAAACTTGTTTTTTTATTAAAAATTGCTTTATTTCGGAAAAGTAATGACAAGCAAGGATGAGTGCGTATTTTATAGGGGGTTAATATTTGTCTATAGAATATATAGTTTGGGCTTTACTTACAAGCTATTTATCGAAAAAGGTTTTTTGCGTCATGTACTTTGGCGTTGATTTTGTCTAAGTTAGAAGCGAAAGCTAAATACAACTTTTAGCCATAAAACTCGTTTTATATAAAAGTTATTCGTGAGAATAGGCTTTTATGTAAAATAATTTAGAAAATATAGGTAAGATTTGCCCTTTTTTTTTCAAAATCTATTTTGCTTTTTTATCTTTGTAGTCTTAATACTACGTATTAAAAACCTCAAAATCAAAACTGACTATTTGCGATTTTTTACTTATCTTAAAATATTATAGGAATTATGAAGTTTAAATATTTATTCACATTGCTCTTTTGCTTGCTTGTTGTTACTACAAGTTATGCACAAGCCCCCACCGACGGTGCAGGTCTCGACGAATTTGTAAAAGCAGAGGGTCTGCGTAAAAGCCGAAAGTTCAACGAGGCTTTGGTAGAGTATGATAATGCTATCAAGAAAAACCCCAAGAACTACCAATTTCATTACAAAAAAGCACTATGCGAGATACTGCTTAAAAAGCCAGAAGCCGCACTCAAAGGTTTTGAAAAAACCGTAGAGCTTAAGAAAGACTTCGTGCCCGCTTATAGCAAAATGGCTAAATTGTATCAAAAAGATAAAGAGTACGAAAAAGCAATCAATGCTTACGAAAACGCTTATAAGTATGATACAGAAGCCAAAAACAAGCTTGATTATAAGCTGAGCATTTTGCATCTTATTGTGTACCGTCAAGATAAAATCGAAGAAGCCGGAAATCATATCAATGATGCCAAGCAACTCGCACCTAATGATTTGAAAGTACTTTATTACGATGCAAAGTACAATAACTCTATTGGTAAGTATGAAGCAGCTAAGCAAGCTATGCTCAAAGCTATTCCTATGTTAGAATCTAATAGCCCTAAAGATGTAGCGCGCTTTTACTTCGAACTCGGATACGCTTACCACCACCTCGAAGATTACGAGAAAAAAGACGAAGCTTTTGAAAAAGCTAAATTCGGACCCTTTTTAAAACCTATTATTAAACTCTCACCAGAGTATTATCACGCTATTGCACTCTCTTACTACCGTATTTACGAACTCGATAAATGTAAAGAACTCGTAGAAACGGCATTACAAATGCGTAAAGATTTTCAACGTGCACACGAACTGCTCGTAAAAGTAGCGGCTACTAATATCAATAAGGCTACTGTTATTGAGCACCAGAAAAATTCCATAGAAACAGAAAGAGACCCCACAAAAAGAGCATTCAAATACGATGAACTTAGTGTACTCGAGCTCGAATCTGGAAGATATGAAGATGCCATTAAATCGGTTGACGAAGCACTCAAAATCAATCCTAAAAACTATGGTGTTGTATTCACCAAAGCAGTAGCATTGCACAAACTCGGTAAAACAAAAGAAGCAATTGCACACCTTACTGATTTGCTCAAGTTTCAAGGATTAGACCCCGAGTCAAAAGCACAGTATAGCTTTGCTATAGGCATTTTTTATAGCTCAATAGGAGATAAAGAAAAAGCCCAAGCATTCCTTGAAAAAGCTAAATACGGCTCTTTTAAATACGCTGCATTAGAAGAAATTGATTTGCTTAAAGACGAAAAAACACTCCTCAACGACGGAAACAAAGCCGATGAAGGCGATATAGATGTCGATGACGAAGACTAAATACTAAGGCTACGATTGCCTAAGTTCGTAAAAATACAAACCCCTACTTAAGGCTAATAACCTAAGTAGGGGTTTATCTTTTGAACGACTTTGAGCTCGTACTAAAATAGTTCTAAAAAGAACGTGCAAGCTTATGCCAAAATTTCGCTGTTTTTTTCGTATATTGCTATTCAATATCCGAAGCATGTGTAAATGTGCGTGGATTTTATATCTTTTATTCTGAACTTAATACATTATATACCTACTCCTTGTATGGAAAATATACTAATTACGGGTGGCACTGGGCTTGTCGGTACGCGCCTTACTGAAATTTTACAAAGCAGTGGAAAATACAAAGTGTCTTATCTGAGTCGCAGTAAGCAAAATATTCCTAACGTCGAAGTCGGACTTTGGGACGTAGAAGCTGGAGAGCTCGATGAGCAGTTATTTCAAAAAGCAGATTACATCGTACACCTCGCAGGTGCCAATGTATTCGAAAAAGCTTGGACAGACAAACGAAAAACAGTCATTAACGATAGCCGCGAACTCTCTACCTACCTTCTTACCGAAAAGTTGCGCAAGCTAGACCATAAAGTGAAAGCCTTTATCTCAGCCTCTGCTATTGGTTATTATGGATATGACACGGGTGAGGCTTGGCAGACAGAAGCAGACCTCCCCGGACAGGATTTCTTAGCCAGAGTTACACAAAAGTGGGAAGACGCTGCAGAAGAAGCCAAAGAAGTAACACGAACCGTAAAACTACGTGTAGGTATTGTACTTAGCGATAAGGGGGGCGCACTATTGCAAATAGCAAAACCTATTAAATTTTATGCTGGAGCTGCCTTAGCCTCTGGAAAGCAATACCTCTCTTGGATACATATTGATGACCTCGCTCGTATGTTTTTGTATGCCATAGAGAACGAAAATATGAGCGGTACTTTTAATGCGGTTGCGCCTAACCCCGTAACTAACAGTACTATTACCCGTATGATTGCTGATGTATTAGACAAAAAATTGATTTTGCCTAATGTACCCGCACCTGTGCTCTATTTAGCCTTAGGAGAACAAGCTAATTTAGTAATTGGAGGCCTAAGGGTCTCTTGTGAAAAAATCAAAGAAGCTGGGTTTGAGTTTGCTTATAGCGACGCACAAGACGCTATTAGAGATTTGCTCGCTCCTACAAAAAGTTAGTGAGCAGGATAGTTGTAGAAAAAATGGTAGTGTATAACAAGTAATGCTTAGAACTAACAGTTCTTTGAGAACTGTTAGTTTTGAAAGACTTTGAGCATTATATCTTTAAGACTACCGAAAAAATAAGCCAGAAATAACAGAAACAATATTTCTCAAAGAAATATTGTTTCTGGATAGAGAATGTATAGTGATATCTTCATAGACCTTTAATCCTATTTTGCGATGCACCTTTTTATCCTCAATGCACACTTGCATTTGACTCAAAGCCCTGAGAGCAACTCGAGGCTCACCCTTTCTGAAGGAAAGGAACTATTAAGTCTTTACGAAAAAAACTATTTTGAGCATGCAGAAACTTATCGCATTGCCGTCCCTAATATAGCGACTTTTTTTGAGCAACTCAAAGCATGTTTTGCTTATATAGAAGCTGCAGGGGCTTGGATAACGTATGAGCAAAAATATTTGATGATATACAGATTAGGCTATTGGGATTTGCCGAAAGGCAAAATCGACCCAGGGGAAACACCCGCTGAAACTGCTGTGCGTGAAATAAAAGAAGAGTGCGGCCTTGATATAACGCTTGGCAAACCACTACCGAGTAGCTATCATTTATATCAGCACAAAGGAAAAAATGTACTTAAACGCACGTATTGGTTTGAAGCTAAAAGCGAGACGGATAAGGTTGAGCCACAAGAAGAAGAAAATATCGATGAAGCACGCTGGCTTACGCCCGAGCAGGTCAAAGCATTTATGCCTCAAACTTATGCTTCTATACGGCATTTGTTAGAAGGGATTGATTTTGAGCCAAAATAAACACTAAAAAGGATAGCCTACGGCAATATTGAGGGTTGTATTTTGTAGCGGTTTGCTAAAAAAATTTCCTAATACAAATCTTTTCCCAGCTTCTTCTGCTGGGTTAATCATTTTGATACCAAAATCGCTGCGCACAATTAAAAAAGAAAAATCAAGGCGCACACCAAAGCCGGTGCCTACGGCAATTTCCTCCCAAAAAGAGTTGAGTTCGAAAGCAGCTTCTGAATCTATATTATCGCCCAAACGCCATATATTTCCAGCATCTATAAAAAGTGCGCCTTCTATAAAGCCAAACAAATGCTTGCGCCATTCTACGGAAGCCTCTATCAAAACTTCTCCTGGTTGCTCAAATAAATATTCAAAACTGCCATCAGAACGGCGATTAGGTGCTTGGCTACCCGGACCCAAACGGCGCGGTCGCCAAGCGCGGAGGCTATTACCACCACCGATAAAAAAGTATTTTTCATAAGGCAATACGTGTACATCTGGATTGCCAAGCGGGAAAGCAACGCCTGTATGAAACCTAAAGGCAAGGCGACTGGCTGCATCAGTGCGCAAATAATACCGTAAATCGAGGTTTGTGCGTGCATAACGAAAAAAGTACAGGCTATCTGATACAATATCATCATCTCCCAATATCAAATTTAATCCAAAGGGGTCTGTAAAAGAAATGCCCATCTCGCCGTTGAAGCGAAGATAAAAGGCATGCCTTTGCTTATTTTCTTTTGCACCCCCTTGCTGTCGGTTGTTATTATAGGTATAAGAGCCACCAAAACTTGTAATATAGGAACGTCCGAAGCTCAAAATTAGATTATTGCCCCGTTCAAAAAGAGTATTTAAGTTGGTGCGGAAAGAATCTTGGATAGATAGTGTATTGTTTATGCTCAGTATAAAAGGACTAATTTCGTAATGGCTAAATCGGTTGCCTGTCCATTGATATGCAAATTTTCCTTGTACGTTGGCGCGTTCATACTCGGGTCTTTCGGTATAAGCATAACCAATTTGCATGCGCGTACGTGGGTTGTAGCGTCCTATTCTGTCTTTAAATTTTTGAGAAAAAGGAAATACAAACTGTGGGATAGATAGTCCTAAGTTGAAATTATAATTTTGTGTACGAAAGGTCTGCCTTCCCTCTTCTAACCCAGCCAATCCGCTTTGAATTTCGATAGCGCCACGTGCAGTAGCCTCGAGCGTTTCGCAGCCGCCAAAAGTATTCCGATTGGTAACGGCTACGGTAAAAAACGGACCAGGTACGGATTCGCTTACATTGATTGCTGCGCCGCCTTCAAGGCTGACGTTCATGCGTGGGTAAGAGTTAAGAAAAATATCCGTACGAAATTTATTCCCTGTTGTATCATTTCGAATACTTATAAACTTGAACATACCGAGCGAGGCGAGTCCATTTTGAGTTTGTATATCGTTTTCAAGGCTATAAAGTGCATTGGGGCGCATGCGTATTTTGGTATTCAGAATACGCTCGGCATACTGCCTGCCAAAAAAAACGTATTCTATGCCGTCGTGCTCAATAACACTTGTTTTTTCTGTATTTTTAGCACTTCCTTGATCTACAAAAACTCTTACACTATTGACTTCAAATCGTTCATGTGCATTTTGGTTTTCAGGATTTGTGATAATAAACCTCAGATTTGCTGTATATGGGGTCTCGAGTAGCGTATCGACTTCTATAAAAATATAATCGCGCAAAAAGCCATAGTACCCTTTATTTTTGAGATGGCGTGTGAGACGTTCTCGTTCTTGGGATATTTTATCTGCGTTGTATATACTTGCAGTTTGGCAGAGGCTATTTAGCGTATCGGCAAATACGGTTTTAGCAAGGCTACTATCTTCTATGGAGTATTTGATGCGGTGCAAATAATGCGGCCTGCCTTCTTGCACGCTGTATGTAACCCTTGTTGTTTTTTTCTTAAAATTTTGTTTGACTTCTGGAATAATCTCGGCATAAAAAAATCCACGCTGTTGCAAAAAAAGTTTCATTTGCGAGGCGGTCTCGAGCATGCTTGTGCTATCAAAAATAACAGGGGGTTCGCCTACGGAGCGCATGAGCCAATTACCTTCTTTGACTTTTCGCTCGGCTTGCTTAACTTTTTTGTCATAACGGCGTTTCAATTTTTGTCTTTGCTTGACGAGCTTGGGGTCTTCCCCCTCGTATTTAGCTAATTTTTCCTTTCGTTCTTTTCTCAATTGCTCGAGGTCTTCTACATATTCTAAGGAGTCTGACCTATCATAAAATTTTTCTCCGATGTGATAAGCCCATAGATAAGGACGTAACCCCTTGATAATAAGTCCTTGATTAGGAGTTTGGCGATAAAAACTTTCTAAATCTTCATTGGAGGCTTGTTTGTTGCCTTTGACTTCTTGGCTATAAAGGAGTGTTTGATGTTGGCCAATGCGTTTGGTAGGAATGCAACTGCTAAGGCTACATAAAAATAGGGCAAAGTAGCCTATCCATAATTTAAATGATGGTTTAGCATTTAAAACAAAATTGTATAAAGGCAATAAAAACATATACCATAATTAAACTGAGTTTTAAAAGGCATTATCCATGTTGAGAGCAAGCATGGCGGCTATAAATAACATTTCTTCGAGCCATGTTATTTATAGCCTCATTGCCCAAACTATTTATTCTTCTACAACAGCTGCATCATTTGCAGAGTCATTTGTATCGCTACTTTGCTCAACTGTTGTTGTTGTTGTCTCTGCATCTAATATTTCTTCTTCGACTTCTACGGCATCTATGCGCGCTACGGAGGAGATTTCATCACCTTCTGCTATGGATACTAAGCGTACGCCTTGCGTAGCTCGTCCCATGCTGCGTACACTCGATACTTCAAAACGAATCATTACGCCTGAGCGACGTATAATCATTAAATGGTCGCTCTCTACTACACTTTTTATGCTTACAAGTGCCCCTGTTTTGTCCGTAAGGTTTAGCGTTCTAACGCCTTTACCACCTCGTTTTGTGATGCGATAGTCATCTAAAATGCTTCGTTTTCCGTATCCGTTTTCAGATACAACAAAAAGCTCTGCATCGGGTCTGCTGATACATACCATACCGATTACACGGTCGTTATTGTCTTCGTCCAGACGTATTCCACGCACACCAGCGGCTGTTCTGCCCATGCTACGCACGTCTTGTTCGTGGAAACGAATTGCTCTACCAGAGCGCACTGCCATGACAATATCGTTTGTTCCGTCAGTGAGTTTGACATCTAAAAGTTTGTCGCCTTCGTTGATGGTAATGGCATTAATTCCATTTTGACGTGGGCGTGAGTAAGCCTCAAGGCTTGTTTTTTTGATTAAGCCCTGCTCGGTGCAGAATACTAAGAAGTTATTTTCGATATAATCAGGCTTAGAAAGGCTTTCAACATTGATAACAGCTTGAATATGCTCATCTTTATCAATAGCAATCAAATTTTGTACGGGGCGACCTTTAGAGGCTTTACTGCCCTCTGGGAGCTCAAAAACACGCAACCAATAGACTTTACCCGCATCGGTAAAAATCAGCAGGTAGTTATGATTAGAAGCGGCAAACATCAGTTCAGTAAAATCATCTTCTTTCGAGCTTGTAGCACGTGAGCCTACGCCACCTCTTCCTTGTACTCGAAACTCCGAGAGTGAAGTGCGTTTGATATACCCTTCGTGTGAAATCGTAATGAGCATTTCCTCGTTAGGAATGAGGTCTTCCATTAAAATATCTTCACCACTTTGTAGGATTTTGGTTCTGCGCTCGTCTCCGTATTTTTCTTTGATTTCGGTAAGCTCATCTTTTATAATTTGCATGCGCAGTTCAAAAGAAGCTAAAACCTCACGGTAGTAATCGACTGTTTTTTGAAGGTTTTCGTACTCTTCTTTGAGTTTATTGAGCTCGAGTCCCGTGAGTCTTTGCAAGCGCAAGTTTAGAATTTCTTTGGCTTGCAACTCTGAAAAGTCTAAGGGTTCGTTTGGTAGGCTTATATTTTCAAAAAAGCGAGTTTGTGTATTGGGCTGTGCTTCGCCTATGAGGCAGTTTTTGGCATGCTCCGTATCGTCAGAGCTTCTGACAATAGCGATAATTAAATCGATAACATCGAGGGCTTTCATCAAGCCTTCGAGCAAGTGCAAACGTTTTTCTGCGCCAGCCAAGTCGTATTTTGTACGCCTCACGACAACCTCGTGCCTATGCTCTACAAAATGCTTAATCATATCTTTGAGCGTAAGCATAACGGGCCTGCCTTTGGCAAGTGCTACATTATTAACGCTAAAAGAAGACTGCAAAGCCGTGTATTTGAAAAGCATATTGAGTACAACATCAGCAATGGCATCTTTACGCAATTCATACACAATGCGCATACCGTCTCTATCTGATTCGTCTCTGATGGCAGTAATGCCTTCTATGCGTTTTTCGTTGACTAAATCGGCTGTTTTAGCGATAAGTGTAGCCTTATTGACTTGATAGGGCAGTTCGTGTACGATAATTTGCTGTTTACCTGTTTTGTCATCAATCTCTATTTCTGTAACAGCGCGCAATACTACTCGACCCCTGCCTGTCTCAAATGCCTTTTTTACACCTTGATAGCCGTAAATAATACCACCTGTTGGAAAATCAGGGGCTTTGATATGCTGCATAAGCTCGGCAATCGTGATGTCGTTGTTATCGATATAGGCTTGGACACCATCTAATACTTCGCTCAAGTTGTGTGGGGCTATGTTTGTAGCCATACCTACGGCAATTCCTGATGCACCATTGATGAGTAGGTTAGGAATGCGGGCGGGCAATACAGAAGGCTCGGTTTCTGTATCATCAAAGTTAGGTACAAAATCCACTACATCTTTTTCTAAATCTGCAAGCATTTCTTCTGCTATGCGTTGCAAACGGGCTTCGGTATAGCGCATGGCTGCGGCATTATCGCCATCTACTGAACCAAAGTTGCCTTGCCCATCTACGAGTGGGTATCGCAAAGACCAATCCTGCGCCATGCGCACCATGGTATCATATACAGATGAATCGCCATGAGGGTGGTATTTACCTAATACTTCACCAACAATACGGGCTGATTTTTTGTGCGAACGGTTGTGCGCAAGCCCGAGTGTGTGCATGCCATAAAGCACCCTGCGATGCACAGGCTTTAGTCCGTCTCTGACATCGGGTAGGGCTCGCGAGATAATTACCGACATAGAATAGTCTATATAAGCACCACGCATCTCGTCCTCGATACTGACGGACATTATATTTTCATTTTCTTCTTCTTCAGTCATAGACTTTTCTGTGTATTTTAAAATATGTAGAAGCGCAGGCTACGCATTGAATTTTGCGATGATGCACTTAGTGGGTATTTTAATAGTGTTTTTGTGGATACATCTAAAAATAGCTCTATTTACAGCTTATTTTTGCGTATCATAAAAGAGGTGCAATTTACAAAAAAATAGCCTATAAGTAAAGTATTTAGCTTGTTTTTTTAGTTTGATAAGATAAAAGATTATCGGATTTAGGCTTTTGAGGCAGCAGCCCTGCTATATAAGCATTGGTTTTAATCACACCACTGTACATTTATCCATAGTATGGGATTTACAAACCCCACTGCGCTATGGATCAATAAGCTTAGCAATAACATTGCTCAAAGAAATATTATTGCTGGCGAATGTCTATGAGTGTAACTTTTAACTCCAAATCCGCAATTTTTTAATACAAACTCTTTTGTTATAGCGATTTATCTAAGACTATCTTTGGCTTGATTGCAAACACTATCGGGGCTATCTCTGTAGTATTTATAAGTAGGGTAGTCCACTTTTTGAATATGAAAAGCATTGGCTCGTGCACGTTCTACAAAATCAGTGTCATGGGCATACTTAAGGTCTCTAAATCCGTTGAGCACTTCGAAAACTTGCCTACGTGCAAATATAGTGGCACAAGGTACACAGTCTTCAATGGGAATCCATTGCTCGAGGTTATCCTTATCTCTGACATAAGGATTTCCAATGATTTCTAATCCACCATAAACAATATCTATATGTTGATGTGCTTCCATATAGCTAATGCGCTTCTCTAGATGCTCGGGTAAATATTCATCATCGCTATCCAAAAATGTAATATACTTGCTTGCAGCTAATCGCAAACCCGTATTGAGTGCCATAGGAGACCTACGGTTGCTGTGTTTGATATAAGTAAAATCTTTGAAACGAGAAAGGTAGGGGTTGATAATAGAAAACGTATGGTCTGTACTTCCGTCATCAATAACAATAAGCTCGTAATTAGTATAAGTCTGCAAGAGCAGCGAGTGCAAACTACGCTTAAGCAAATCTGCACGGTTATAAGTACTTATCAAAACAGAAATTAAAGGCATAAGATTTTGAATGTATAGACTTGGTTTACAACAAAAGACGGTAGTCTTAAAGATGTAATGCTCAAAGTCTTTCAAAACTAACAGTTCTCAAAGAACTGTTAGTTCTAAGCATTACTTGTTATACACTACCCAAAAGACACTTGCTTGTCAAGCAGTGTTCAACTTTTTGAAAAAAATGTTTAAAACTTTTGTTTAAAACATTTTTTTTGTATATTTTGGTTGTTTTAACAGTTGTAACTGTATCAAACATTATCATGTTTCATAATACTATCCATAGGGTGTGGGGTTTGCAAAATCCACGCTATGGAAAATAGGCTTAGCAATAATACTTCTCGGAGCCAGGTTATTTTTATGATATCAATCGTTTATCAAAGCAGCTCGTAAGTCAAACGTGATAATATTTAATCTTGATTTAAAACTGGGCAATCGTACTTTTTTGAAAAGTACTATTGCTACATAACAAATTTCTACACGTAATAATTTTTGTAACTTATGGCACAGTTTATTCCT
This sequence comes from Bernardetiaceae bacterium, assembly GCA_020832465.1. GTDB lineage: Bacteria > Bacteroidota > Bacteroidia > Cytophagales > Bernardetiaceae > JAFIER01. The sequence continues at coordinate 969 of JAFIER010000016.1, read as the reverse complement.
TTTGCGCCGAATGTAGAGGTAAATGGTCAGACGGTACTCTCGATTGTAAATGCTTTTGAAGTGGGGCGTTTGTATAGGCTTAGTATTTTAGAGGAACATGGGATAGAAAACCCACAGCCAGGCGAGTGGTATTCTCAAGCCGCTTGGCTCAATGCTTTTAAAGAAATTGCAGATAGCATAGGCGATCATACGCTATTTAGCATAGGGAAATCTATTCCAGAAAATGCAGATTTTCCACCAGATATCGATAATCTCAAGAAGGCGTTACAAGCCATCAATATGGCTTATCAAATGAATCATAGAGGGGGCGATATTGGTTATTACAAACTCATAAAATTTGATGAGCAGGCGAAAATCGCTTATATGGAATGTCGCAATCCTTACCCAAGTGAGTTTGATAGGGGGATTATTACGACTATGGCGCGCCGGTTTAAGCCCGCAGACGCAATGATAGCCAATGTAGAACTGGATACTTTATTGCCTACACGATTGCAAGGTGCGGAAAGCTGTACGTATAAGGTTACATGGTCTTAATATGCTAAAATTTTATAGAAATAACATTTCTGTCAGAAATGTTATTTCTATAAAAATGTATAGTGGTATGAACCTTAACTTACTTACTTACTCCATTTGATGGTACAGCCTACGGCTTTGGTTTCTTTGAGGTTTACTTTTTTGCCTGCGGCTACACTTGCTATTGCCTCTTCGAGGTATAGGGTTTGCGTTGTTTTTTCCCCTTTGGGGTCGTCATCTATTGCACCGATGTATTGTACGGTTTTGTTGGCATCGAGTAGATATACGTGTGGTGTTTTGGTAGCCCCAAACTGACGTGCAACTTCTTGTGATTCGTCATTAAGGTAATGAAAAGGATAGCTTTTTTCGGCAGCTCTTTTTTTCATATTTTCGTAAGAGTCGTCTTCTACTTCGGCAGCGTTAGGGTTTATAGCTACTACTTGGAATCCTTTAGCC
>JAFIER010000011.1 GCA_020832465.1 Bernardetiaceae bacterium | reverse complement strand
CCCCAGGTCCGGAAGGAAGCAAGGGTAGGCAGTTGTAGCGGTGCGATGTCGGCTACCATTTTTTATTTGGTATTACTTTTTTCTTCTCGCTCTCCCTCTCATTATTTCATAAGAACCTCTTCTTCTTGTTTTTTTGCTATCCCTTATTTTAGGCTCTTCTTTTGCATTGTTTTTTTTATCTTTGCTTTTGTATATTTTTACGCTTGCATTACATAAGAAGATATAATCATGTTCGTACTTACAGAAACAAATTCCATTGCATTGCAATACATTACAGAGTTGCGCGATGTGCATATTCAAAAAGATAGATTACGCTTTCGGCACAACATTCGCCGTATAGGAGAGATTTTAGCCTACGAAATTTCTAAACAGTTGGTATATGAAAAGCGTCAGGTGCAAACGCCCTTAGCGCATACCAATGGGCATCGCTTGGCTTATAATCCTGTTTTGATGACTATTTTGCGTGCGGGTTTGCCTTTTTATGAAGGTTTTAGCCATATATTTGATGCCGCAGATAGTGCTTTTATTGGTGCTTATCGGGGTAAGCCTGATACTGATTTGAAGTTTGATATAGAAATGCAATATGTCGCTTCACCTTCGCTTGAGGGGCGCATACTTATTATTGCCGACCCTATGCTCGCTACGGGCAAATCCCTACTCAAATCTTATTTCGCTTTAGCCAAACAGCATGGCACACCTTCTGAAATTCATATTGCATCGGTCATTGCAGCGCAAGCAGGTGTAGATTTTATCTGCAAAGAAATACCCAATGCAAAACTTTGGATTGGCACTTTAGACCCCGATTTAGATGCGCATTCCTATATCGTTCCAGGCCTTGGCGATGCTGGTGATTTAGCTTTTGGTGGTAAAATATAAAATAAATATAGGCTGCTGTAAAAAGTAGCCTATAAAAAAAATGCTATGAACACTAACCGTTTTAGACAAACGGTTAGTGCTAAACTCATTTTTCCATAGCGTCGTGAGGCTTGCAAACCCCACAACGCTATGGAAAAATGTATAGCAGTATGCCGTTAAAAACCAATTTTTATTCGTAAATAAACCAGCTCTTACTACTAAATAGCCAGCTCACGCCGATATTAAAGCGTCGAATTTGCAAATTTTCGTAAGGCCGCACCGCTACACCATTGATATTTTCGGTAAAATCAGGATTGAGAAAGTCTTGAAAATAATACTCTCCGTAGATATAAAAACCAGGACTTACGCCTATTCCCGCTCGTACTGAATGATTAAATCGATTTACACGATTAGAAAACCATTCCGATAATACAACTTCTTTATTGGCACGCTCACCGCCAAAAAATACTTTTTCTTTGTAATGAAAATTATAGTCTAAGCCATAATGCAAAGTAAAAAATAGCGCATCACCTATATTTTGCTTAATACCCAATTCTGGTGTAAGCGAAATGACTCTTTTTTTGAATCTATCCCCATCAAAATCATAAATTACGCCTTCATTATTGAGCAAAATACTGCCATTAAGTGCAGTGCTTTCGCCTAATTTAATAATGGTGCGGTTGAGTGGGAAGCTCCATGAAAATCTTGGTACATTATTGAGCTCTTGTCCGTTTTGTGTAATCGTACCGAACTGTAACATTTGAGCTTGTGCGCTGTAGCTCAGTATAAGAAGCACAAGGAGGGTTAGCATAGTTTTTTGCATAACATTTAGTTTTTAAGGTTTTAAATAAAAAAACAACAGGCGTTTTGTGCTTAGTACTTTAATAAAATTTTAGTTTTTTCGTACTGCTATACATTTACTGGGCGTACGACAACTTTGCTAAATTATCTCAGAACTAACATTTTTTTAGTGCATATATCTTAGCCTTTAATATTTGTGCGCCTGTAGTACGAAGCTCCAGCTTCGTTATAAGCCACTATAGTTTTTAATTAAAAACTGTGAGTTCTGAAATTATAAAAGTCAAGCATTGGGCGCTGTGTAATGTTTAGATGTTAATGCTTAGATTTAGGTTGCAATACATTCGTATTTTTATTATTTGGGTAGCCAAATTTACTCAAAGTAGGCTACTTAGTTCAACCGATGAAATACTGCTACTATGCGACTTGTAACTTACTGGAATAACGGCATTTTGCCATATTAAATCAAAAAAAAACAGTTTTATTGAAACTATTCCAAAGAAAATTGCATTGATTAGATGTTATACAGTATATACTAATATTATTGCATTTTTTCACCCATTATCCACAAATTTATTATGAATTTTTCTCCCCCTAAGAACGAACCTACCAAATTGGAAGGCTTGCCTACTTACGAATCTGTTACGAAGTATATGGCAACGAATTTGATAACGTTTCACCCCGAGCAGCTCATCACCGAGGTCATCGATAAGATGCTTGAGTATAAAATATCGGGTGCGCCTGTGGTCAATGACCATGGTTCTCTTGTTGGTGTTATATCCGAAAAGGATTGTCTGAAGGTAATGCTTGCAGCGGCTTATCACAACCGCCCTATGAATACGGGTATTGTCAAAAATTATATGAGCACAAAAATAACCACAATTTCAGACGAAAAAGATGTTTTAGATGTAGCAAATGAGTTTTTGAAAACTAATTTTCGTCGTTATCCGGTAGTCAATGCAGAAGGTAAGCTTGTAGGGCAAGTCAGCCGCCGGGATATTTTACGTGCAGCGCAACACATGGAATCCACTACTTGGAATAAGAAATAAGCCGTCTGAAATAAATGTTATTTCTGGCTGGTAAATATAGAGAGTAGTATGTCCATAAATGCAAACAGCAAGTAATACTTCATTTTGAAATATTACTTGCTGTTTGCATTTTATTTTCGTAAAAAATAGTCTATTTTCTACGTGTTTCGCTTACGCGCACGTCTCCGAGTAGCACGTCCCAAAATCCGATAACATTACCTGCAATTTGAGTTTCTTTGCGCTCAACATATACGGTAATATCTTTTTTCGTAACGTCGGAATACTTTACCATATCCCCGTCTCGTCCTTCGAAGCGTTGATAAATGGTTATTACGCCTACGTATCGTCCGTCGGGTTGTTTTTCCAAATCACTAATATACTCGATGTTATACCATTCTATCGTAACTTGGTCATAATTGAGTGCCATGAGCCGTTCTAAGTACGTCCGAATCGGGTAGTACTGAATGGCCTTTCTATTAACGGAGGATACCCCCATTTCTGCACCAGGCGAGAAAAGCTCGAGTGTGCGGTCTATTACACGCTGTGCTTCCGAAAAGGCAGTTTCTTTGCTACCTACGATACTGATATATTTACTTAGATCTCGGATTTTTTCGAGGGCTAAGGAATCAATAGCACGTTTTCGTGCTGGGCTTATCTCATCGTCGTTGTTATGAGATTGGGCTTCTACGTTAAAAAAACTTGTGCCTAAAAGTAAAAGCACAACGAACCAAAGGTTTTTATAAGAATTTTGCATGATGTTGTATGCTATATTTTTTTGTAAAAATTAAAAAGATTTTCAGTTTTGATAAAGTTTTGAAGCCTTACCAAGTTGAATAAAAAACACTTTTCAGTTTACTTGCGCAACTCTAAAAGTTTGATTTTTCCTGCGCTATTCATACCGACGTTAGCGACTCTATCCATCGCTTTCTTTTGGTCTTTGATGTAGTTGAGGTATTTTTCAATTGTGGTAGGTCGGTCATAATCTTTTTTACCATTTTCTTCTGCAATGATAATCAAAACAGGCGTATCAGGCGACTCGAACATTTGCAACATTTCTGCTATTTTGCTATTAGCGGCATTAGCGTTAGGTGCATTAGCAATTTCGCCAAGTACTCTGCTCATTTTTTCGTTTACAGATTCGACTTGTTTTTCGGCTTCTGCGGCTCTTCTTCGCTCTTCTTCTTCTCTTCTAATTCGCTCTTCTTGCTGCTCAATTTGGCTTTCTACGGCAGCGATTAAATTGCGCACTTCAGGATCGTCAATATTTTGAGCTTTAATGGCGGCGAGACGGCGTTTTTTCTCTTCTAAGTCCATATTAGTATCGCTTAAAAGTGCTGTTAAGCTGCTTTTAGCCTCGTCAATGCGTTTTTGTTTCTCGGCAGCGGCTCTTTCAGCTGCGAGTTTTTTCTTGCTATTACAACTTGTCATGGTAGTCGTAGCACCAAAAGTGATGAAGGCTATAAGTAAAAAATAGAAAAACCGACGTGCAAGGCGCAAGTTTGTGTGTAAGTTTCGGGTTTTAGAAGTATTCATAAGAATTAAAAATGTAAGTTTTTCAATAGTAAAAATAAAACAATAAATAAACATTGGGGTAGCCCAAAAGATTACCATAACAAATACTATGCTACAAAATTAAGAACTTGCCCCAAGGCTAATTACTTAGCCTAATTTACAATAAATTTAGTGAACTTAACTCATGTGCAAGGTTATTTTTGGATATATTTCTTGAAGCGACTGCTGTGTCTCTTCATAAGTCTTTGCTTTGACTACCACGTAGCCCACTTCTTCGCCCACGGAAAGGCGTGCTTTGAGTGTAGTATTAGGTGTAGTTTTAATTTTGCATCGCACAAAATTTGGGTGTTGCTCGGCTTCTTTCGTATCTGCGCCCAGAAATACTCCTTTGCCGGGGTGTAAAATGCGCACGGCAGCAAACTCTTTGGGTAAAGCATTGATAATTTGCGTTTTACCATAAATCTCAAGCTCGAACCAGGCTTTCCAAATATTAAAATTGTAAGCAAGCTCTATGAGCTCTGTGATATGCCCGCCAGGAGGGCGAGCGGCGATTTCGCCAAAAACCAAGCCTTTTGCTGTATCAAAAACCTCCATGTGCGTGATGCCATTCCGAATACCAAAAGCCTTTATCGCACGGCTGTGCATCTCATAGGTAGCGGTTTGTAGCGCATCATCTATGGGCGCGGGCACAATATTTTCCCATTGAGGTTCGCTATACTGGGTAAAGTTCACAAAAAGTGTTTTGCCTTCATACACAATAGCCTCCATACTAAACTCTACGCCCTCTATAAAAGCCTCTGCAAGTTCGTCAGCGGACGGATTTTTTAAAAGTGCCTTTTCTTCTTTGATTTGATAAGTATCACGGCTACCCGAGCCTACTCTTTTCTTTACGAAAATAGGCAACCCTAAGGCTTCTATTGGTGTTTGTGTAAGGTTTGTATCCGCATGCCAAAAATCCGTAGTAAGAATTTGCGCCTCACGGGCGGCTTGTTTCATATAAAGTTTGTCCGTACAAAGCTCGGCATTCTTAATGGAGTTGCCACGCAATCCCAAATGATGGCGTAGCCAAGCCGAGGGCAATACTGACTTTTCGCTCATTGCCAAAACAGCACTGATATTATTACCTTCAAGACGCTGAGCTAATGCAATCCAGTCAGACTCCCGACTGCTATCTCCCATCGCCATGTGCTCAATAATTGTGTCTGAAAAGCGAGAATGCACCTTGCTTTTTTTTCCAATTTCTATCAAAATAACGCCAACACCCATAGATTGAGCCGTCTCTAAAGCGGGAGTACGTTTGCCGACCAGAATTAGCTTTGCTTTACGCATGGCTTATCAAATATTAAATTCGAAAATAGGTTTTCTAAAAAACTGTATGCAAACATAATATTTTTTATATGGGTTGCCATATTTGCATATATTTTTTTGTCAAAATAATTTTAGTACTTTGTTTTGCACCAGTTAAGCACCAATGCTTTTTTATTATTTCAGCGAAGCTCTGTTTATGAGCTTACACATACTACTGTACATTTTTCCATAACGTGGGGTTTGCGAACCCCACGTTATGGAAAAATGGGCTTAGAAATAACATTTCTGGCAGAAATGTTATTTCTGAATGGAAAATGCACAGTAGTATGGTCATAACTAAAAAGGGCTGTTATTTTTGTACCCTTATTTATAGGTTTGCGCGGCCTTAGCTTCAGTAAGCTTAAAGCCACCTAAATATACGCAAGATACAAATAATAACGATGTAATAAAATATTGCAAAGTATGATTTAAGTGAAATAAATATGTCAATTATTGATTTTACAACAAGCATAATATTTTTTGCTTATCATAATTTTGGTTTTTATATCGTTAAAAAGATATATTGTAAAGCATTGCACAACCTTATTGTCCTAAGCTGTTTGTTAAATACGTATAGCGTGCTTTGGTAATCTAAGCTCACGATTTGTGTAAGGATTCGTAGCACCCCAGAACAAGTTGTGTTTTTGCGGTAGTGTATAACAAGTAATGCTTAGAACTAACAGTTCTTTGAGAACTGTTAGTTTTGAAAGACTTTGAGCATTACATCTTTAAGACTACCTTTTTGCTATACTCATACTCAATAAAAGGATAAAAATTTTAAATACGCAATCATGAACATATTCCCTGTCTTTGCTATCAAGTGCAATTTTATGTACAAAATATATGTCGCTGCTTTATACGCTATATTGCTTTTTACGCTTATAAATCAGCCTTTAATTGCTCAAATCGTTATAGATGACCCACTTCAAAAGCCTAACATTTGGTCAAAATTGGTAGATAACCCCTTAGATTCGGCTATGTGGATACAATATATGGGTAAATCTACAGATTTAATGAACACACAAGAACGCACACAAATGCAACTTTGGATGCAAGAACTTTGGCGTCGAAAGTTACTCAAAGAGCAAAACGAGCAGCATCGTATAGCCAAAGAAAAAGCCGAAAAAGAGCAGGCTGAAAAACTAAAACAGCAACAAGCTAAAATGGCGACAGAGAAAAAAGAAGCTGAAAAACTAAAACAACAACAGGCAAAGCTCGAGACGCAAAAAAAGGACGCTGAAAAACTAAAACAAATAGCTCCCGAAAAAAATAAAAACAAAGACACACAAACAGCATCTAAGCAACAGCAGCAGTTAGCAGATACAAGCAAAAAAGAAGAAATTGCTGAAAATACTAACATAAGTACTAAAAAAGCAGAATTAGAAGAAAAACATAAACTTGCTTTAGAAGAATCTAAGCCCAGTACGCAAAATCTAAAATTAGCAACGCCAGAGGTAAATATTCGCACAGAAACTCGTTATAGCGAACTCTTTAGAAAACCCGCAGTGCGTAGCTATATTGCAGATTTAGAAGAGTTTATATTGTCAGACCCTAATGAAGTCGAAGAGCTTTTTGCTAATCCTTTTGAGAATTTTTTCTTAATAGAAGACTATTTTAGCAACGCTTTTGCCGAATTTGGTATCAAATACGTTAATTATAACGAAGCACACCCCAGTGGTAACTACAGCGAAAGCCGATGGGTAAATGAGCACGAAGAAAAACTCAAAATACTCAAAAAAACATATTTACACAAAGCTAAAATTGAATTTTTAGAAGCCCAGTTAGAGTAAATATATTGCACTTTTACTAAAAACAAATCATCATTACCAAAAAACTAAACGTATGAACTGGAGAAAAAAATTAAGCGAGCTTTCAAGCTCGGCCGAAGAAAAGTTTGATAGCCTCAAAGATGGACTTAAAGACCGCCTCAAACTCAAGGACGATGTCATGATTTTGCCTTATAGAACCTATGCAGGTAAGGATAAGTTTAGCATCAAAGGGCGCGTCATTGAAGATAAAGGTGCGAAAAGCACTGCTGATGACAAGGATTCTGTATGGGACAACCTTCTCAATACCTATAAACGCATCGATAGCGACCCACTCTCTAATGTGCTTATTAATGCTACTTGGCAGGGCGAAACCCTCAAAACCTTTACGAATGAGCAAGGCTACTTCGAGTTTGAGTTTGCGCTTAAAGCAGATAGCGCAGGCGATGCAATATGGCAATCTATTGATTTTGAACTGCCTACATTTAAGTCTGAAAGCAACAAAGAAATGTCCATTACTGCAAAAGGCGAGGTTATGATACCACCAGCGTCTTTTGATTTTGGCGTTATTTCAGATATGGACGATACTATTTTTCCGAGCAAAGCCGAAAATTTGCTTAAAGCAGCGCAAATTACTTTTTTGAAAGATGCCAAAGCGCGTATGCCTTTTGAAGGTGTATCGGCATTTTATCAAGCCTTACAAGCGGGTAAGCTCAAGCAGAGCCAAAATCCATTTTTTTATACTTCGAGCAATCTTTGGGATTTGTATGACTTGTTCAACGAGTTTATCAATATGCACGAATTGCCAAAAGCCCCCTTACTTTTGCGCACCGAAGAGGGGAGGCAGCAAGCTAAAAATCACTATGCTACTTTTAAATATCAGCAAGTAGAAAAAGTGCTCGATGCCTATCCCGATAAACCTTTTATTTTGATTGGAGATAGCAAACAAAAAGATCCCGAAATTTATTTTAAAGCTGCGCTCAAGTATCAAAAGCGTATATTAGCTATTTATATTCGTGATGTAAGTAGCGAAGAGCGAGACGCAGAAGTCGAAGCCTTATGCAAAGAGGCCGAAAGCAGTGGTATAGAAATGGTATTTGTCAAAGATACGGCAGCTGCCGCACAGCACGCCGCACAAAAAGGATTCATACACCTCGAGGCACTGCCAGAAGTAACAAAACAAAAAGAAGCAGACCAAAAAGCCGAAAATCTGAATGATGCCTAAGCCTGAGTAAAAATAGCTAACAATAAAATACTGTAGGCTGAGTCTTGTAATAATTCTTTTCAAAAAGCTACTAATAGGTTTCCGTAGGGTGCACGATAACTTTGCTAAATTAGCCCAGAAATAACATTTCTGTCAGAAATGTTATTTCTATAATTGATTTACCAACTTGACGTACACCCTTTCCATAGGCAATGCTTTTAGTTAGTAGCTTTAATTCTATACCTTACAAGACTTCAAAACTATGCTCAAACTCAGTGTAAATATCAATAAAATAGCCACTTTGCGCAATGCGCGTGGTGGGAATAATCCAGACCTTGTGATGGCAGCGCAAAACGCAGAGCGTTTTGGCGCACAAGGTATAACGATACACCCCCGCCCCGATGAACGGCATATTCGCTACGAAGATGCCTTTGCATTGGCGCAGGTAGTCAATACAGAGTTGAATATCGAGGGAAATCCACAAAAAGGACGATACCTCGAAATTATAGAAAAAATCAAACCCGCACAGGCTACACTTGTGCCCGATTCTGATGATGTACTTACTTCAAATGCCGGCTGGGATACGCTCAAGCATAAAGCTTATCTGACCGAAACTATAGCCCATATTCAATCCTTAGGTGTGCGTGTTTCACTTTTTATAGACCCCGTAGCTGCAATGATTGAAGGTGCAGCAGCAGTAGGTGCTGATAGAATTGAACTTTATACAGAATCCTATGCACAAGGATATAAACAAAATCGTGAAAAATCCGTAGCACCTTATGTAGAAGCCGCTGCCTTAGCCACTTCGTTAGCATTAGGATTAAATGCAGGGCATGATTTAGATTTAAAAAATTTAGCGTATCTTTACCATTCAATTCCAAACTTACAAGAAGTTTCAATAGGGCATGCGCTTATATCCGATGCACTTTATTATGGATTAGAAAATACAATTCAAATGTACTTACGTGCCATAGAAACAGCACAGGTATCGCCTATTTCCTAAAACTTCTTTGATTTCAAAACTATTCACATACAATAATTTTAATTTAAAACAAAACACGATGAACATTCAAAATTCAGTCTGGTATGTCCTTTTTATAGGACTTTTATTAAGCGGTTGTGCTTCCTCTAAACAAAGTGGTGGCAAAGACGGCGGTATGCAACTCAATGTCAAAAAAGGTGATAGCTTCACCGTAGAAAGTTTTATCCAGCAAGATATTGCGCAAGAGATTATGGGTATGAAGCAAGAGCAAAAAACGCAAACCAAAATTACTTCTTTATATGAAGTGCTCGATGTCATGCAAGATGGTAATATGAAAATCAAACAGACTTATAAATCCATGATGATATCAAGCGAGTCCATGGCAGGCAATATGTCCTATGATTCTGAAAAAGACGAGGAAGTTCCTGATTTTGCGCAAGCACAAGGGGCTTTGGTAGGGCAATCTTATACTTTTACAGTAACGCCTACGGGTAAAGTAGTCGCAGTAGAGGGGGGAGATAAGCTCATAGAGGCGATTATGGCAAATCTAAACGTCGATGACGACCAGAAAGAAGCCGCACAAAAGTCATTAGAAGCTGAATATGGTGAAGAAAAACTCAAATCAGATATCAGCACCATGTTTTCTGTATATACAAGCAAAACTGTCAAAGTAGGCGATAGCTGGACAAGCAAAGAGCGCAAAAAAGGTATGATGAGCTTTGATATGGAACAAAATTTTACACTTACCGAAATCAAAGACGGCATTGCTTATATTGATGTAGAATCTAAGCTAAACTCCTTAGAAGATGCTGAACCCACAGAAATGGGAGGCATGATGATAGAATATAACATCAAAGGTAATTCCAAAGGAAAAATGCAAGTAGATACAAATACAGGCTGGATTATTTTCAATAGCCAAAATCAAGATATGGGAGGAGACGTAAATATCTCAGGGCCGCAAACCATGTCTATTCCTATGACAGTCAAAATGCAAACCATTACAAAAACGCTCGAGTAAGTTCAGATAGGCTCGTGTATTATCTGCACTCGAAGATAAAGCCTTTCGACTTTAGCCTTATAAAATAAGACCGCTTATATAAAATGTTTAAGAACTTTTTGTATAAGCGGTTTTTTGTCTGTTATACCCCACAAAAATAAATGCACACCTTATACAAAAAATTCAATAGACTGCACTCAATAAACTTATCAAACATCTGAAAACCAGTTAAATGTTGTAAAATTAGGCGCTTTACCTAAAAAATAGAGGTACAAAGACCTGTCCTAAAAACATTCATTGTTTAGACAAATTATAAATAGTGTTAAAACAGAACCTCATAAAGGTGTTCAACGTAACTAATGGAACTAATAACCACTTCATTATCTTTTATAAACAGCAATATATTGGCTCATAACCACTAGCGCCAGCTAGAAATAACATTTCTTAAAGAAATGTTATTTCTAAGTCTATTTTTCCATAGCAGCGTGAGGTTTGCAAACCTCACGCTGCTATGGAAAAATATATGGTGGTATGATATTGGCTATTGAGATATACCTGATTTTTAATTTTTACACACTATTCTTGTTCGGAATTAAAATTTACTACCTATTCAGTATCAGGAGTAAAAATAACATCTCTCAAAGTATGTTGTTTGTTCTTAAACCTAATCATAGTCCCAAATAACAAATTAAACTAACTCTAACTCTAACTCTAACTATTTATTACAATGACAAGCAAGTTTTACGTTTACCTACTTTGTGCCTGGTTTTTCTTATTTATAGCAAATGAAGCGAGTGCACAATGTACTTTTACAAGTACGGGGACTGGCAATTGGGATAATCCCGCTACATGGAGTAGCACTGGTACAGGCTGTGGCACTACACCTGGTCCTGATGATCATGTGATTATAGCAGCTGGCCATACCGTTACGCTGAATGGGGGCGAAACAGTGCAAGTTGCAAGTATACTCGTACAGCGCACAGGTAATAATGGAGGCACTTTAGTCGTAGCAGGTGCGGGTACGCATTTAATTATCGGACCCGAGGGCGGAACAGATCAAAATGTACTTGTCATGGAAAATAATACAGATATGATTATAGACGGGGCGATTGTGCAAGTTACGGGTGCTTTAGGTATCCAAAATAATGGCAATATTATTACATCTGGTGATAACGAAGGCTACTTATTGGTAGAAAACTGCGCACGTCAAGGTGGCAATAGTACTACTATTGGTGCTGTCAGCACTGGCTGTGCTAATAATATTACCAATAGCACGACCCTTGTTTATTGTGTGCGCTGCGAAGGCTGCGAGTCAGATTCCCTTGGCGTACAAGACCAAAGCAATATAAATGGTATGGGTGGCTGTGAAACCCTAGATGATCTTCTATTGCCTGTAGAATGGTATTATTTTGAAGCAAAATATGATGCACCTTCGCAGTCTGTAATACTGACTTGGGGTACGCTTAGCGAAACAGATAACGCTTTTTTTGAAGTTGAGCGTTCGCTCGACGGATTTAGTTTTCAGGTCATAGATAAGCAAGTGCCAGTGCGTGCGCACTCCTCTCAAATTCAGCATTATAGAAGCCGAGATACGGAATTAGCAAATGCTAATAAAATATACTACCGCATCAAACAAACTGACATAGATGGTACGTTTTCTTATAGCCGTATAGCAGTTGTTATCTTACCCTCGGATCTAAATCACTCTACATTTAAACTCTACCCAAATCCAAACAAAGGACAAGATTTGTACTACCATAGTAATGATAAAGTGCTTCGCATACAAATTGTAGATATGCTGGGTAAAAGTATTTCGTTCCGAGAGGAAAATACAAGATCCGAAGATATGAATCATTGCGCACATATACAGTTTCAACAAAAACTTTCAAAAGGTACTTATATTTTACAAGTGTACACGCGCCTTGGGGTAGAAAGTCGTAAGTTTGTAGTAGAGTAAAATTTATATCATATAATCCACTTAACGCCTCTTTTACGCCCTGTAGGCTTGTGCTTTTTTGCCTAATTAACGTAAAAAAAAGTTTTATTCGAAAAACACTGCCTATATTGTTCGTATTTTTTTGTAATTTTGCTAAATTAGCGGAGGCTTCGTAAGTAAGCTCAAAATCGCTAATCCGAAACCGTACCTAATAAACAAAAAAACACAATATATATGGCTCGTGTAGAAATGCTTATGCCCAAAATGGGCGAAAGTGTCATGGAAGGCACTATTCTGACTTGGCTCAAACAAGTAGGTGATACTATCGAACAAGACGAATCCGTACTCGAAGTAGCAACGGATAAAGTTGATACAGAAGTCCCTGCCATTGAATCAGGAGTTTTAGTAGAAATATTAGCCCAAGAAGGCGATGTGGTGCAAGTCGGTGCCCCGATTGCGATTATAGAAGTCCAAAACGGACAAGCTAGCGCAGCCGATGTAGCACAAGCTAAAACCGAAACCTCACAACCGCAAACGCCTATTGCGACAAGCTCAAGGCAAAGCGAAACAGCCGCAGAAATTGAAAAAATCAAAAGAAGCGACTCAGAAAAATTTTATTCGCCACTTGTCCGAAATATCGCTAAGCAAGAAGGTATCTCGCTCGAGACGTTAGACAAAATCAACGGCACAGGAAAAGATGGTAGAGTTACTAAAAGCGATATTTTTCAATATCTTGAGCAAAGTCGCACGCAACAAGACACAACTACAGCCATACCCTCGCAGCAAACCGCTATTACACAAGCGCAAACACCGCCTGTTGCTTCCGTTAAAAAAGAATCATCGACATCATCACAGCCTCTACAGCCGGTTGCACCTGCACAGTCTTATGGCAATGGCGTAGAAGTTATTGAAATGGATAGAATGCGCCGTATGATTGCCCAGCGTATGGTCGACTCCAAGCGCATTTCCCCTCACGTAACATCATTCGTAGAAGCCGATGTTACGAATATCGTAAATTGGAGAAACAAACACAAACGCGCCGTCATGGAACGTGAGCATACAAGCCTCACTTTTACGCCTATATTCATCGAAGCCGTAATCAAAGCTATTAAAGATTTTCCTAAAATCAACTGCTCGGTCGATGGAAATAATATTTTACTCAAGCGAGATGTAAATGTCGGCATGGCCGTTGCCCTTCCAAATGACAACCTCATCGTGCCCGTCATTAAAAATGCAGATGAACTGAGCCTACTCGGTATCACAAAACGAGTAAACGATTTAGTAGAGCGTGCACGCAATAACAAACTCTCACCCGATGACCTCTCAGGAGGAACTTATACCGTTTCTAATATCGGTTCTTTTGGTAATATGCTCGGCACACCTATTATTATGCAGCCGCAAGTAGCTATCTTATCGCTTGGCGCAATTATCAAAAAACCAGCTGTTATTACAACAGAACATGGCGATATGATTGGTATAAGACACATGATGTACCTCTCTCACTCTTACGACCACAGAGTCGTTGATGGTGCCTTAGGCGGTAAGTTTGTCAAACGTGTAGCTGATTACTTAGAAAACTTCGACATTAGTCGCACGATATAAATAAGCATCAAAACTCAGGTAGTGTATAACAAGTAATGCTTAGAACTAACAGTTCTTTGAGAACTGTTAGTTTTGAAAGACTTTGAGCATTACATCTTTAAGACTACCAAAACTCATACTACTAGAAGACATTCGCTAGCCAGACATAACATTTCTTTGATACAGGTTATTTCTAAGCCCATTTTTCCATAGCGTGGGGTTTGCAAACCTCACGCTATGAAAAAAGCTATAGTGGTATGAAAAAAATCCATAACTAACAGTTTTTGAAAAACACGATTGGTTATGGATTTTTTGGGTGTACATCAAATTAAATTATAAAAATAACATTTCTGACAGAAATGTTATTTCTATAATTTAGCAAAGTTGTCGTACAACTGTTTTTTTCATACGCATATCCTCTAAAAAGGCTTAATATAGCTCCTCTAAAGGCTTATTCAAGTATCGACTTACAGCAATATAAGCACTTAGTGTACTAATAGCAGCACCAAAAATAAGCAAGAAAAAAGAAAGCATAATCATACCATTCGTACTGTGAAAATCGGATAAACCATCTATCCAACGATGCAATAAAGTCATGAGTAGCCATACAATAGCAATCGCTACGGATCCACCAATAAGTCCATGCCAGAGTGCGCGCCGTAAAAATGGTTTTTTTATAAACATCGGACTTGCACCCACAAGTTGCATACTGCGAATCAAAAAACGCTGAGAAAAAAGAGCTAAACGAATCGCATTATCAATAAGCGCAACAGCCGCTACAAAGAAAACAAGTGCAAATACAACAAAGAAAATCCCCGCATAACGAAAATTTCGTTGCATTTGGCTAATATACTCACGCTGAAAATCAACCTCCAATACACCCGCAAGACCTTCTATACGCGTTTTTAGACTATCAATAGTGCCCTTCTCGTAGCAATCCTCTGCAATTTGTACATAGTAAGAGTCGGGTAAGGGGCTTTCTCCCAATATCGTTACAAAGTCTTCGCCTGTTTGCGCTTGCATCTCAGCAGTAGCCTCTTGCCGAGAAACATATCTAAACCGTGCCTTACCCGCCGCATCTTTTGTTATGCAAGCGAGCGTAGCAAGTTCTTTTTCCAACAAAAAACGTACATTAGGCGTAATCTCCCGTTGCAAATAAATTTCAACCTCTACATGCTCTACTGCATAGCGAATATAGCGATTCGCATACAGCAGAATTGTACCCAATATACCCGTGATACAAAGCGCAATGCTAATATTGATAAGCACACCTATATAAGGATAACTACCAAACTGCGCCGAACGAAAGTTTTTGTTGCTCATAATACTAATTTAACTGACTTTATGCACCCTATTTATCGTTTTCTATAAGCCTGATTTGCATATATAGTGCCTATTCACAAAAATACAAAAAAAGATGGCTTTTAAAAGAAAATTGCAAAGCTCAAATAAATTCTTTATTTTCGCTTTATGATACAAATAGAAGACAATATAGACTTTTTGCCGTTTTTGTACGCCAAACACAAACTCTATGACGTAGCAGAAGAGGTGCAAAAGGAAACAAAAAAAAATTCCTTTGATGCACCCAGCGAGCCAATAGTAGAAAAAAAAGCACAAGCAATGCCTACATCTAAAATTATTGAAAAAAATGTAGAAAAACCAAAAATAAAAGAAGATCATTTGCAACTGCCTATTAAAGGAAGTGCCAAAAGTGGTGTACTATTGCTTATCGCACCCGAAGACCTCCCTCTTAAAGGTACAGGCAAGCAACAACTTCTCAAAGCAATATGGAATGCTTGTGATATCGAACTTACTGCCTTACAACTGCTAAATACCGGAGATGCAACTCGAAATTTTACTTTTGAAGAACTCAAAGAAATAGCTAATTTTCATACACTTGTAGCATTTGGCGTATCCTCTATCATGCTTTTTGAACGAGAGATAAGTAATTATCACGCTTTCGAAATGCAGAAAACTTCAATCCTCTTTGCAGACCTCCTCGGTACGCTCGAGCAAGATAGAAGCAAAAAAAGAGCCCTCTGGGAAGCCCTACAAACTATGCCGTTTTTTACAAAAAGCAAATAGTTAAAAATCGCATGTCTTTCAGACATGCGATTTTTAACTATACAAAAATTTCTGCTTTGTTCTAAAACTAGGCAAGCTCACCCAATTCCCTGCGTACAGGTTCTGTATTGCGCATCACAAGAATAAATGTTACGACCCAAGCCAGAAAAAGCGGTATCAATGCCCATAAAACAACACTCGGATCAAAATTCGATGGAATCTCACGATTCAAAAACAAAATATCTATAATCGTAACGCTAATAAAAATATTGATAAGCAAACCAATACCTTTAAACCAACCATTAACCTCATCTCGCAAAAACTTACGCGTATTCATATCACGACCCCAAAACTGACGCTTAGGCACAGGTAGAAAATCACGTGGCATAAGTGGAATAATTCTACCCAAAAGTAAAATCATCATATTGCTCAATACAATAAAGGCAAGCCCCCAATAAAAAAAAGCATCTTTATAGACATACCACTCTGACATACCTTCAGAAGGCTCTTGCAACTTAACCGATTCCGATAGGCTTGCATAAGCAAAAAGATGCAGTACTAAAATGCCTATCATAGACATAAACCAAAAATAACGTGTATATTTCATCGTTTTATAATAATTTACTTTACAGTTTTGAGCCTAATACATGCGAGCAAGCATGCTAAACCAAATAATTAAAAGCCAGCAAGAAGAGCAATTTGAGCACAACTACTGCTGTGGTAATAACATTCAAAATTACTAAAATAACCGGAGTTTTGTGCCTTTTTGATGCTCACAGTTTATTTTAAATTGTAGATATTTGATTATCAATAATTTGAAAACAAGATTTGTAGCCAGATGTTTTATTCGTTAGCCTTATTTTGCGGTGCATATTTTTTGGGCGCATACAAAAAGCCAAAGGCTTCATTATCTGCTTTGCTTTGGCTACGGTGATGCGCACCATGCGCTTTGACAATGCGCCTCAAATAAGGGTGCTTGATATTAAAGCGAAAAGGCAAACGGTTATGCACTATCACATCGTGAAAAATGGCGTAAGCCGTGCCATAAATAGCAATACCAATACCTATCCAAGCTACAAACTCCCATTCAGGATTCTGAAAACCCCAAATAATCATTCCCATAGATTGCACACTAAATAAAACGGCAAAAAGGTCATTCCACTCTAAAGCCTTATCGTGGTGGCTATGATGGGATTTGTGTAAAAACCAAAGCACGCCATGCATTAAATATTTATGCGTAAACCATGCCACACCTTCCATAAGACAAGCGGTAGTCAAAGCCAAGGCGATATATCCGAATAGCTCCCAATTCATCATGTATTAGTTGTTTTGTTGTTGGATACAAATGCGTTTTTATGCAAATACATGCATTTAGAACAGCTAAATATGTTTTTTTGTTTGTTAGAAATGTTTGTTAAATTTAAGCATCAAGCACTCACAGTTTGTGAAAACTGCGAGTGCTTGGCAGTAGTCTTGAATCTGCAAATCCTTAGATATTCAATAGTTTTTTGAGCTCATCATTTGAGAGCTCGGTGAGCCAGCTTTCGCCCGTCTCGACGGTGAGCTCGGCGAGTTCTTTCTTTTTTTCAATCATAGCATCAATTTGCTGCTCAAGCGTATCTTGAGTGATGAAGCGATGCACGAGTACGTTTTTCTGCTGTCCGATCCGAAAACTTCTATCCGTAGCCTGCGCTTCTACGGCGGGATTCCACCAAAGGTCATAATGAATGACGTGATTGGCTTGCGTAAGATTGAGCCCCGTTCCCCCCGCCTTGAGCGATAAAATAAAAACGGGCGGATATGGGTTTTCGGTAAAATGCGCAATCATGGCTTTTCGTTTTTTCAGGCTTAGCCCGCCGTGTAAAAATAAGGGTTCGTAAGCCATTTCTTTTTGAATAATTTCCTTCAACAAATGCCCCATTTGTGTAAACTGCGTAAAGATAAGGGTTTTGTCGCCCTGTCTATCAATGCTTTGTAGCAGGTCGATAAGTAATTGTGTTTTTCCTGAAAAGGCAGCTTCTGCCCTACCGTCTTTGAGATATTGCGCTGGGTGGTTACAAATCTGCTTGAGCGCACCCAAGAGTTTCAAAATCAAACCTTTTCTTTTGATGCCTTCGGCTTGCTCGATTTGCTCGAGGGTTTGATTTACTAAGTTTTGGTATAGTGCTGTTTGTTCGGCGGTGAGCTGGGCATAGTGGTTTGTGCTGATTTTATCAGGCAGGTCTGCGATAATGCTTTTATCGGTTTTGACTCTTCGCATCACGAAAGGTGCAGTTACTTGCTTAAATCGCTCGAGGGCTTCTTGGCTTCGTTCTTTTTCTATGGGTTTGCCGTAGTCTTCATAAAACTGTTTTTGATTGCCGAGGTAGCCTTTATAAATAAAATCAAAAATACTCCAATACTCACTGAGCCTATTTTCTACGGGCGTGCCACTCAAAGCAATTTTAGTTTTGGCAGCGATAGATTTGAGTGCTTTGCTTTGCGCCGTATCATTGTTTTTGATATTTTGGGCTTCATCAATGACAAGGCTTGCCCACTTTATTTTTTCAAGTTTATCTTTATCTATGCGAGCGATGCCATAAGAAGTAAGCACGGCATCGCAGCGTTTCAAGGTTTTGGCATCGGGGAAAATGCGCCCTGCCCCGTAGTAGGTATAAATCTGAAAATCAGGTGCAAATTTAGCAAACTCTTGCTGCCAGTTGCTGATGAGCGTTGTCGGCACAACGATAAGTGCGGGCGTTTTGTGCAATACTTTATCATTTTTGAGCTTGAGCAAAAAGGCAATCGTTTGAAGGGTTTTGCCAAGTCCCATATCATCGGCAAGGATAGCGCCGAGTCCGAGTGCAGCATTTCGGCAAAGCCATTGATAGCCTTTTTCTTGGTAAGGGCGGAGCGTGGCTTCGAGGTTAGTGGGCGTTTCGAAGTGGGTTTCTGTTTGTAGGAGTGGCTCAAGGAGCTTTTGAATATCCTCATCGAGCTCGAGCTTGGCATCTGACGTTTCGCCCAAAATTAAAGTTTGCAGCGGGTGTCGCCGGTTTTTATTTTGATTTTCGAGTTGTGCAAGGAGTTTATCCATGTGGGCTTGGTCTATCCAAACATAGCGATCTTGCAGCCGCACTAGCCCCGAGGTATTACCCAAAAGCATTTTAAACTCTCTGGCACTCATGGGCGTTTCGCCAATGACAACTTCCCAATCAAAAGATAAAATTTTATCCAAATTAAGCAGCCCACTACTACCGCCTTCTTTTCTACTGACTTTTACTTGCGCTTTAGGCACAAGAATTTTCTGGAGCGTTTTCGGTAGCAATACCTTCACGCCCATGAGCTTAAAGAGCGGGAGCGCCTCTTGAAAAAATACAGAAAAATCTGACAGCGAAATCCTTACTTTTTGCTCCGCACGGTTATCCAAATAGGTTTTGAGAGCGGGCAAATATTCGCTGAGCAAATAAATATTTTGCCATACTTGATTGCGCTTCTGCTCAAACTTTGTATCGCTCATAAAGGACTTGAAGTCTATGAAATGCTCGGGCGATTGCACCTGCTGCTCAGAGGCTACTTTGACTGAAAGTTCGAAATCCTCTTCCTCCATTTCGCACTCTTCTATATAAACTATCGGTTGCAAATGCTTATCATACAGAAAAAACTTTTGCAACCAAAGGTGGATAAGCATAGGTTTATTTTGCTCATCAAAACGATGAAAATGTAGGGTATGCCCCAAAATAAAGGCCTCTTGAAATTCAGACTCACGAGATTTGCGGTAAGCAAAATCTCGAATGTAGGCTTGCAAATAAAGGCTACAAAGCACAAGGGCTGCCTCTTCGCCATCGATAAAAGTCTTGATTTTTTGCCGTCCGACTTTGCGGTGGCAAGCGAGGGCATCGCTGGCGAGACGCTCTGATAGTTTTTGCCATTGCGCACGCACTTCGGGCAGAAGCAGGGCGGGTAGCCATCTAATACGGTATTTTTGCGCTTCGCAGGCTACGATTTGTGGCACGAAAGCCCCACGTGCAAGGATTTGTAGCACAAAAAGATTGAGGTGATAAAACCAATCCAAAGCGGGCGAAAAGTGTGAAGTATATTCTATTGGTACTTCTGAGAGCGCATCTATAAAAGGCAAAAGCGACTCCTCTTTGTCCCAAATATTTGTACCATTATAACGAATTTCTTGAATTTGTAGCTCCGTATTTACTGCCCAATGCACTTGGTTAATGCTTCTAATTTGTTGCAAATAAGCACGCATTTCCGCTTCGTCTTCGAAGGCAGCAGCATTAAACTCATTGTGAGAGTCAGCGCGCAGCGCAACGGTTTTATAGAGTTCAGTAAGTTCTTTTTTGGCATCAGACTCTTCGTAAAAAGAGGGCTTATCTATGAGCAACTCTGGGAGGCGCAAACCCATGAGCGGAATCGTAGATAAATCAAATTGGGTATCGCGCAAGGAAGTATAGGGACGGGGGTGCTCTATTTTTTCGTTATCTTCAAAGGGCTCATGCCAGTTGGGGACGGTCTCGATGGCAACTTTTGAAGTTTCTTTATTTAGCTCGGCAAGTAAGTCTGTATTGCGCAAATTAAAAATTAGAAATGGATTCTCTTCAATGCCATAACTCAGTTGATACAAAACAGCGGCAATATGCTTGCAAGGGTTAGCAAAATCTGGACAGCTACAATGAGCCTTGACCTCGCTCCAGCGTTTCGGAAAAAGCGATACTTTTTTAGAGGCTAACATATCAAATAGCTCGGGCGGTAGCTCCTGTTGCAAAAGCTGTGTGATAAGCAAAGGGTTTTCTTCTAAAACAGATAAAACAGTGCGGTCTTCTTTTGCTGTAAAAGGTTTAAAGTCGATGCTTACTTCGTAGGGCTCTACTCGGCTACCCGATACTTCTGCACGTACTGTATTTTGATTGATTGTAAGCTCTACAATAGAACCATTATTGGCATAACGCCTGCCACGTGTTAGCCTGCCTTCATTTGTGATGTCCGCAAAAACTGAAATCCATTTTTTGCCCCACCAGTCATTGCCAAATTTTTTACGTTTTGCCATAATTGCATTTGCATAAATTTCAGTTAGAAATCATACGATTAAGAGTCATTATCGCCTTTTGCTTTACAAAACCTGTTCATAAAAATAAAAAGCAAGAAAAAAAAGCACGTAATAAGTATAAACGTCAAGTTCGTCAATCGACTTAGCTAAAGTCAGAACTAACCGTTTTTCGTAAACTGTTAGTTCTGTTAGTTCTTGATGCTTAGTAAATTATAGAATCAGCAGTGCTTTTTTATTATTTCAGCAGGTGTCTGTTTATGAGCTTTTTAAATAGCTAAAAAGGGCTTGTTGTTTTCGTACCCTTACTTATCTATTGAAAAAAGGCACACTAAATATTTTGTTGAAATACTTAGCCCTCAAACTGCGCGCCCCTATTTTAGGAAGCTTCTTCTACGAGGTCTTTTTCTACACGCAAATTATCGATAATAAAATCTTGTCGCTCACGGCTATTTTTACCCATATAATAGCTCAAAAGTTCGCGTACCGTAGTCGTTTTGCTCAAAAGCACGGGTTGCAACCGAATGCCTTCTCGTATGAATTGCTTAAACTCGTCGGGTGAAATTTCGCCTAAGCCTTTGAAACGAGTAATTTCGGCTTGTTTGCCAATTTTTCGCAAAGCCGCACGCCGCTCTTCTTCTGAGTAGCAATAAATCGTTTCTTTTTTGTTGCGCACCCTAAAAAGTGGTGTTTCCAAAATATATACGTGCCCTTTGCGCACTAAATCAGGGAAAAATTGCAAGAAAAAAGTAAGCATCAACAATCGGATATGCATACCATCGACATCGGCATCAGTGGCAATCACGACTTGGTTGTAACGCAAATCATCGATATTATCCTCGATATTGAGTGCGTGTTGCAAAAGGTTAAACTCTTCGTTTTGATAAACCACTTTTTTTGTAAGGTTAAAGCAATTTAGTGGCTTACCACGCAAGCTAAAAACGGCCTGTGTTTGTACGTCTCGCGCTTTGGTAAGGCTGCCGCTCGCCGAGTCGCCCTCCGTAATAAAAAGCGTCGTTTGGACTTTGACATCTTCGGGTGTTTTGTTGTCATTGAGGTGTGCGCGGCAGTCTCGGAGTTTTTTATTGTGTAAATTTGCTTTTTTGGCTCTTTCGTTCGCAATCTTACGAATCCCAGACATTTCCTTGCGCTCCCTTTCAGATTGCAAAATTCGCTTTTGAATGGCTTCTGCAATTTCGCTATTTCTGTGTAAGAAGTTATCGAGATGGCTTTTTACAAACTCGTTCATAAAATGCCGTATCGTAACGCCCTCATGGGAAATATTTTGCGAGCCGAGCTTGGTTTTTGTCTGCGACTCAAACACAGGTTCTTGGATCTTGACCGCTACTGCGGCGATAATGGCACGCCTGATGTCAGAAGTTTCATAGTTTTTGTTGTAAAACTCTCTCAAGGTTTTGACAATAGCCTCTCTAAAAGCTGCCAAATGCGTACCGCCTTGCGTTGTATATTGTCCATTGACAAAAGAGTAATACTCTTCGCCGTAGTCGTTGGTATGCGAAAAGGCAATCTCGATGTCATCACCTTTGAGGTGAATTAAAGGGTAGCGTATAGCATCGCTATCTACTTTTCGGCTGATTAAGTCGTGCAGTCCGTTTTGTGAGTGATAGGTCTGTCCGTTAAAATTGATTTTAAGCCCAGCATTGAGAAAGGCATAATTCCAGAGTTGATCGTCAAGGTACTCTGGTATAAAACGGTAGTTTTTGAAAATATTTTCATCAGGTTCGAAGCTTACAATCGTACCATTGGGCTTATCAGAATCTTTAATTTCGTGCTCTTTGACAAGCTCTCCAAAAGCAAATTCAGCGAGCTTACTTTTGCCATCACGCACAGATTCTACACTAAAAAAACGAGACAGTGCATTAACGGCTTTCGTACCTACGCCGTTCAGCCCTACGGATTTTTTGAAGGCTTCGGAGTCGTACTTAGCCCCTGTATTGATTTTAGAAACACAATCAATCACTTTACCCAGCGGAATCCCACGCCCATAATCACGCACCTTCACACGGTCGCCATCGATGCGTACTTCTATTTTTTTACCAAAACCCATGACATACTCATCAATAGAGTTATCAATAACCTCTTTGATAAGCACATAAATACCATCGTCTTGCGCCGAGCCATCACCCAGTTTGCCTATATACATACCTGGACGTAAGCGAATATGCTCGCGCCAATCTAAGGATTTTATGCTCTCTTCGTTATATTTAGCCATATTTATTTTGTATCTTGATGATTATAAAATTTGCTTTTGAGCCTTAAGAGGAGACACCCAACACAGCAATACGTGATGCTTTTTCTTTTGCTAAACAAAAATACGCATAAAAATTCGTAATTTCAATAATTGCTTTGATTTTTAGCTTAATTAGCATTGAATGATAATTTTATTGGCTTTTATAATGCACCTATATATTCGACAGTCAATACTAACATCGCCTCACAGACGACTGGAGGTTTTACGACCGTCGTGGACGTTTAAGTTCCCCACGATTAAAACCGTGGATTTTAGCGGACAAGCCAGCCTCACGCAATTTATGTCAGAAAATATACTCAACGAACGGCTCAATAATTTTAGTAATTTTACACAAAACTAGAACGCCTCTTTCGATACCCGTTTCAAAGCGCATTTTAATATCAGTCTGAGCTGGCGCAACATACGATACCGCAATCACTCCGACCGCAATCCCATAGACTTACGCAATCAGATGCATTATTTTAAAGACAAATTGGTTATTGATATACTTCAAAAAATACAATTCAAACCACAAGCCGAACGGGTGCAATTCAAAACTAAGCAGTTTGTATTGGGGCGAGATGGTTAGCGGTGTCTATATGAGAAGGAAAAGGTTATAAAAAAACTTTATGCCAATGTTCTTGTTTGAAATTGTAGAGTTTATCACTGCTTTGTAGTCTAAAAATTCCAAATTTTAATTACATTTGAAATTACTACTCCCAACAACGCCTAAATACTTAAATTCTATAACATAAAGTTTACAATTTTACAACAAAACCTTTTACACATGAAATTTCGATTCAAACTGTACTTAACGGCTACTATGTCGTTATTCATGGGTTTGCTTTGCGCAATTCCTTCTTTAGAAGCACAAGAAAAAACACCTTTTGTACGCTATCCCGCACTAAGCCCTGATGGGAGTCAGCTTGCTTTTTCGTTTCAAGGCGATATTTGGGTTATGCCACGAGAAGGCGGTAGGGCATACCGATTGACAATCCACGAGGCTTATGAGTACGAACCGCAGTGGAGTCCTGATGGTAAAAATATTGCTTTTATTAGCAATCGCTACGGCAATGATGATATTTTTATTACCGATGCCGAAGGTACAAAGCGTCCGCAGCGCATTACACACCACTCAGCCACCGACAACTCCGCACGATGGCTCAACAACAGCGAACTGCTTTTTTCTACCAAAAGAGTATATGCACAAGCCGAATGGGAAAACGAAATCTATAAAGCCAAAACCAACGGCGAAACGCCCGTGCGTATGCTCAATGCCTTAGGTTATATGCCTACGCCTTCGCCTGACGGCAAATTCATTGCTTTTACCAAAGGCTACAATACCATATCAAGAAAAAACTACCTCGGCCCCGCCGATAAAGAAATTTGGATTTATGATACACAAAAAAATAGCTATCATAAACTCCTCGAACTCAAAGGAAATGATATGTATCCCGACTGGGGCCCCGATAATCAAATCTATTTTCTTAGCGAAAATGGCGGCGTGCATAATATCTACAAAATCAAACTCGATGCCGACGGAAAAGCTACAGGAAGCATGGACGCTGTAACAAACTTTAAAGAAGACGGCGTGCGCTATTTTGATGTCAGTGCGGACGGAAAGCATATTGTACTCGAGCGAGAAACAAAAATTTTTACAATGAGTACAGAAGGCGGAAAGCCCCAAGCCGTAAGTATAAAACTCCCACAAGACTACAGACACGACCCCACAGAACGCATTACATACAGAAATAGAGCCTCTAATTATACACTCTCGCCCAACGGCAAACTCGTTGCGCTCAATGTAAGAGGGAATATATTCCTAACCTCCACGGACAAAGAGCAAAAACGCACGAATGCACTTGTTACACACCCATATCACGATAAAGACCCCGTATTTTTGAACGATACGACCCTACTTTTTGTCTCCGATAGAGAAGGGCAATATGACATTTATATGATCCGATCAAGCGATGCCGATAGGATAGATTTGTATGAAACCCTTAAATACAAAACCGAACGCCTCACCAAGACCGATGAAGACGAGCAAAATCTAATCATCTCGCCTGACGGCAAAAAAATTGCTTACATCAAAGGAAGAGGAAGCCTAATCGTAGCAGATATTGATGCTAATGGCAAAATGACGAACCTCAAAACCCTAACAGAAGGCTGGAATGCACCCTCTGGTATAGCCTGGAGTCCGGATAGCCGTTGGCTCGCTTATAGCCAAGCAGATTTGTATTTTAATTACGAAATTTTTATTCAAGCTGCTGATGGAAGTGGCAAACCCACGAATGTAAGCCTGCACCCACGCCGGGATAGCTCGCCCGTATGGAGCAAAGACGGCTCAAAACTTGGCTTTGTATCGGTCAGAAATAATAGCGATGCTGATATCTGGTTCGTATGGCTCAAAAAAGAAGATTGGGAAAAAACGAAGTACGACTGGGAAGACCCCTACAAAGAACCCAAAAAAGATGAGCCCAAAGACGAAGACGAAAAAGATAACAAAAAAGACAAAAAGAAAAAGAAGGACAAAGAAGTAGAACCCATCGAGATAGACTTTGAACGCATTCACGAACGCCTTGTGCAAGTTACGAACCTGCCCGGTGATGAATACAATCCACAAATTTCTCACGATGGAGAAACCTTTTTCTTTACCGGCGGCGGTGCAGACCGTGAAATTCATAGTATCAAATGGGACGGTTCTGAAATCAAAGCCATAGGCGGCGCAAAGCAAAATCCTTACGGCTTAAGCCTCGATCCCAAAGGCGCACGTATTTATTTTATGAAATCTGGTGGCACGCTGGCAAGCATTCCCACAAGCGGTGGCGCACCCGAAAGTATAAACTTTGCTGCACGTATGGAAATAGATTACGAAACCGAACAAGAACAAATTTTTGAAGAAACTTGGCGTGCGCTCGACCAGCAATTCTATGACCCCAAATTTCACGGACAGGATTGGAAAAAATTGCGAAATAAATACAAACCTTGGGCAATGCAAACCACCACAAAAAGAGATTTTCAAGATGTCATGAACCTCATGCTCGGCGAGCTTAACGCAAGCCACATGGGATTCTATACCGGCGAGCGCAGCGACGTGCAATACGAGCGAGTCGGGCTACTCGGGCTCGAGGTCAAGCCACATAAAGAAGGCGTTGAAATTATGCGCATCGTACAAGATTCGCCCGCCGACCGAAAATCAAGCAAGCTCGAAGTAGGCGAAATTATTCTATCTATAGACGGTGAACGCATACGCCCAGAAACCAATTTTTATAGCTACCTTACCGATAAAGTCAATGATAGGGTGCTTTTAGAAGTCAAAGCTAAAGATGGCAAAGTGCGTGAATTTATGATTCGCCCCACCTCGAGCTTACGCAACGAACTCTATGAAGAGTGGGTAAGAGAACGGCGTACGCTTACCGAAAAATACTCCAATGGCAAACTCGGATATTTGCATATTCAAGGTATGAACATGCCGAGCTTCGAACGCTTCGAACGAGAACTCGCTGCCGTTGCAGAAGGCAAAGAAGGTATTGTCATTGATGTACGCTATAATGGCGGTGGCTGGACAACAGACTACCTGATGACAATTCTGAATTATCAGCAACACTCTTATACCGTGCCGCGCGGCGCGGCCAAAGATTTGGATAAAGAAAATAAGAACTACACGGATTACTATCCATTCGGCGAACGCTTACCTTATTCTGTATGGACAAAACACAGCGTCGCACTTTGCAATGAGTTTAGTTACTCTAATGCCGAAATTTTCTCCCACGCCTACAAAGCTGCTGGTTTAGGTACGCTAGTAGGGCAGCCTACTTTTGGCGCGGTTATCTCGACGGGTGCACAATCTTTGATTGATGGCTCGAGAGTCCGCATTCCGTTCCGTGCCTGGTATGTGAAAGATACAGGGCTAAATATGGAAAACGGACCCGCAGTACCTGATGTACTCGTGAGCGAAATGCCAGATACTAAGCATAAGGGCGAAGACCCCCAACTCAAAAAAGCCGTAGAAATACTGCTCCAGCAAATGGCTGAAAAACGATAATAAATAACCATAAAGTACAAAAAAGTCCTTATACTATGCCGACCAGGCATAGCATAAGGACTTTTTTGTGTTTAGATAGAGTTTTGAACAACTGCGGGTGTGCGTCAGGTCGCAGTCAATCGTCTTAGATAATTTCAGCACTAAAAGGAACTATGACTTGCAGAGTTAGCTATGTCTATTTTTTACTCATACAAAATCTGTATCCAGCCTTTCAGTTGTTTTACCTCATCGCTACGGCGTAACCTAAAAAACTTTACTTTGGCTTCGTAATAATATACACCAGAGGGTAAAAGATTGCCATTATTGGTACGCCCGTCCCAATCAAGGAAAATATTATCAGAACTTGAATAGACCTCCGCTCCCCAGCGATTGAAGACCCTAAAATCTACACGCTCGACAAAAGCAGGACAATCAAAAGGTCTAAATACATCATTCTGACCGTCTCCATTGGGTGTAAACACATTGGGTAGGCTATAATTAGGGCAGTTATCATTACAAATCTGATTGCTTGGCTCGCTTTCATTACCCGCAAAGTCTATCAGCGTAACGTAGTAGCAGCCCGCTAAAGAGCGAAACTGTTCATGTACAAAAACAGTATCAGTTATTGTCGTGAGCAACTCAAAAGGCTCGCCTTCGTGAGGGGTAAAATAAATATTATAACCTGCAATTTCAGGATCACACTCTGGGTCATAATTATTTTGCCAAATGAGCTCGTTGCGATAAAGCGTATCCTCACAAAAACTTCTATCTGTAAAGTTTAGCGTATTGCAATCCAAAGAGTCCAAAGTCAAATCAAAGGCAGCACAAGGGGGAACGTCATCTATGGGGCGTGCGCATATAATTTGCGATTTATTGAGTAGTGGTTCTCTTATCATTGCATTGTTATAAGTGCCTTGCGTTTCTACATAAAAACAGTAATCCTGCCGTACATTGAGCGGTTCCTCTTCCGTACCCGAGAAGCGGTATGCCATCGCCCCATTAGTAACATTGACACTATCTATCAACTCAAAAACTCCAGGCGACTCAAGCGATTCTTTGTAGATGTAATGAAATGGAAAGGCAGAAAATACATTAGTCCAAGGCACTTGTGCCTGCCAGCTCAGGTTAATACCATTGATAAGTGGCTCGGCTGCTAAGCGCACACTTGAGGCTGTAGCCGAAGAGTCGACCATATTATTATTAGAAAAAAGATACACACGATAGTTATAGGCTAAGTCTTCTGTATTGATTGCCGTATCTGTAAATGTAGTATCATTTGCATCAAACCTCCCTCCGATTTGAGTCCAATTAGCAAGCCCACCGAAGCCATCGGCACGCGCCAGTTCGTAGGAATAAGGGGGCGGGAATACGGTGCTATCAATATCTATGGGTTGAGTCCATCGCACAAACATTTCTCCATTTTCCGTTTCGGTTTCCTCTACGCTTACATTGATGATATAAGGTGCATTGCTCGGAATCGTGATACAAACTTCCTGTGAGACATAGCTCTCCCCGCCACCCGGCACGGGAAAAACCGCATAAATACGGTAGCAATAAGTCGTACCGCGCTGCAATCCCTCTCCGTTGTTATCATCTACGAAACGAGTCTGCCCGATGGGTGTATCACCGATTTGGGTATAACCTGTGTAAGCGGGCAGTCCGGTTTCACAATTATCAGGTACAAAATCAAAAGAACCAATGCGTCTCCATACGGTCATAATTTCAGCATTAGGGCATTGATAAGACTCCCATTCTAAGATAATGGATTCGTTATCTTCTCCGATGCTTGCAATCAAAGTATCAGGCGCAGGTCCTACTACTCTAATGCGCCAAGTGCGCAAATCTGCTAATTTATCTATACTCGAGGGCGGCTCATCTTCTACTTTATGCGTTACCAAATAAGGCTCAATGCGTACATCTTCGCAGACGGTCTGCCAGCTAAACACTGCCTTTTCTTCGCCATTAGGTGGTTGCAAACCCAATACCCTAAACTGTGCATAATTGCGTGGCGGGACTTCTAATATATTAGCCTCTTGATAAAGTGCACTAAAAGAAGTCATAATTAAAAAATCACCGTCAGCATCTCGAGCGACGATAGTATCTTGCAAAAATGTACCCGCAACTACGCAAGTATCGCGCACGGCAGACTCCTCTGCGATGCGTGGCGTTTCGTTCGGATTATCACGAACGATAATCTGCATATCGCGATTAACCTGTCCTATGAGCACGCCATCACGCCACTCCTCGACGATAAAAGCAACATTATACTGCCCGGTCTCACCAGGTGCGTCCCATATCAAATCACCCGTGATAGGGTCTAAAGTAAGCACTGCCGGACCGCTACCATCTTCTCGCACACCGTTGAACATAGGATTATCAGGAAAGGTATATCCATCGACGTTTTCACCCGCATTTTTCTTACAAATAGTAAGGCGGTAAGCCAAGCTATCACCATCAGCATCGTAAGCACCCGGATTATGGATAAAAATCTGACCTCTTGAGGCAAAATCTATGGGTGGGACGAGCAAAACAGGTGAGTTATTTTCCCCTAAAAATGGATTGATAAGAAAAATAGACTCCAGATAAAAAGGCACATTGACTGAGCCGGGGATATTCCGAATATTAGGATTGCGATTACGAATCAAAACACCTACGCTATATTCTCCTGGTCCGGGAAAGGTATAAGTTGTTTGATAAGTATTTTTAGTTGTGGCGTTTCCAATGGCTTGAAAATCGCCTCTTGGTGCCATTTGTGTGTCTCCAGTACCAAAGCGAAATTCTATCTCCGGGTCGGGCGCTACGCCTGAGTCATCAGTATAAATCGTAGCCGTAATGCGATAAGTAAGACTCGAGGCGGAAATACGCACTGCCGTTAAATCGCCTGCACGCACGTGTGTAGCCTGCAAAGCCTCGATGCTACCGATAGTTACGGCAAAAAAACAAAAAATAAAAAGTAAATATTTATGTTTCATGAAAAAATTGCTCAATAATTGTAAAATCTATTTAACGATTATCACGTTTGATTTGAAGCCTTTTTTTCATAGTACGGAGTTTACGACCCTGCGCTATGGAAAAAAGTATAGCAGTATGAAACGTGATAATACCTATTACTAACGTCTCATATTAGTGTACATTTGAAAATTAACCATAACATAACTCAACGCGCTATATCATAGCTATAGTTTGCTACCCATGAAATAGGATTTTAAAGATAGCAAAATTTATTCAAAAGGATAGCAAAGCTTAGTGTATTTCACAAAAAACACAAGTCTCAAAAAAACTGTTGTACGAAGCTGACGCTGTCTATTTAATTGCTTATTTTGCGAAGCTGGGGCTTCGTGCTACGGGCAAAAGAAATGTTATTTTCAGATATTTTGCTGTATGCTTTCAGGGCAACTCCTTCTCTGTGCTTATTATAAAAACTATATCCCTTTGATGTTTGAAATATTAAGATATTTTTTTGCTGTTTTGTTATGGATTTTGATTGCCTATGGGCTACGTTATTTTTTTCGTCGGAGTCCGTTGCTCTCTTTTTTTTATCCTACATTGCTGCTCAAAGTAGTATCGGGCTTTGCGCTTGCAGCCCTTTATTATTTTTATTACGAACCTTCTGGAAGTGATACGTATTTGCTCTTTGCATCTGTTGCAAAAGTAAATGACTATGCTTTGGATAACTTGGGCACTTATATTGATTTTTTGTTTGCGAATCCTTATCGTTTATCAGATTTTTGGTATGAGCTGCTTTATTATCGGAATGGTAGGGCAATTTTTTTTATCAAAACTCTGAGCTTGCTTAATTTTATCACTGCTAATAGCTACCTACTTGCGGCGATGTATCTTTCGTTATTTTCTTTTTCGGGGCTTTTTGCGCTCTCTCATGCTTTGGTTTTATTTGCTCATGGCAAAGGCAAGCTATCGGCTATTATAGCTTTTTTGCTGATGCCTACGGTTGTATTCTGGTCTTCCGGATTGCTCAAAGAGTCCTTGCTTATGGGTAGTATTGGCTGGGCTTGTTATGCTATACTGCGTTTGCTCAAAGCGTATGAATGGCATACGGTATTGATTTTTTTAGTCTCAGCTTATTTGGTTTGGAAACTCAAATATTACTATTTCGCAGCCTTATTTCCTTTGCTTGTTTCTTTTGTATTGAGCTATAGACTTTCCTTGCTTTTGCCTTTGCGCCGAGAGGCGGTTTTGTTAGCGAGCCGTTTGTTTTTATTTGGTATCATACTGCTTTTGCTTTTGCTACCTGCCAGCTATTCGCACCCCAATTTGCATTGGCAAAAACTTTTACATACGATTATTACAAATAAAAACGATATGCTAGCCCAATCAGAACCTCATAATGTATGGTACAGCTCAAACTTAGAAGCAAAGCCACAAAGCTTTTTACAGCATGCACCGAAGGCACTTTTTAATGGAGTTTTTGCGCCTTTTTGGGGCAGTTATAATCAACCGTTCAAACTACTTGCTGCTTTGGAGAGTATAACACTGCTCGCTTTGCTTTTTATAGGGCTTTGGCAAAAAGCAAAATTTAGCCTCTCTTATGAATTGCTTTTTGCCCTGCTTGTTTTGTGTTTTTATATTGCGATAAGTGCTACACTTATTGCACTTGCTACGCCCAATATAGGCACTTTAGTACGCTACAAAGTAGGTTATTTTGCTTTTGTAGTATATCTCATATTGCTTATGTGGGAGGGGAAATTAGACCGTCTTTTAGTGCTAAAATATCCCCCAAGTTAATGCTTTTTGCTTAATTATTTGCTGCGTAAAATCGCCTTGATATTGCGCAAAAACTTTTGAAACTCGTCTTTAGAAGAGAAGATTTCACCTACGGCTTTTGCGTATTCATTCGCAGAAAATTTCTTGTTTTTAAAACTTTGGCGCAAAGTATCCCTATCGATAGCAGCAAAGCTATCATCTAATCTTTGAGGCTTTTTAAAGGCTTTATTGTACTCTTTTTTAATTTCTTCTCTACTTTGCTGTGGCGATTCTCCGTTTTGCTTTTCTATTGAGGTGTAACTACCCAATAGTTTGCCTTCTTTTTCTAACTCATCAGCTATATTAAAACTGCGTTTTGAGGCGTTCATATTGCCGATACGCTCTTGCAAAAGTCCGAGGTTATTGTGTGCAATAGCATCTTCGGGGTCTATTTCAATGGCTTTTTCGTAGTCTTTAATAGCACTCATAACTTTTCCAGCCAATGCTTTGACATAAGCACGGCTCGAATAGCGATAAGGATTTTGAGGTTCTAAAATTTGAGCAGCGTCCATATCGCTTACGGATTCAAATAAATCACCCATTTTGAGATGACACATAGCGCGCTGATAATAAAGTTCAGCATCTTCTTGTACTTCTAAGGCTTGGGTATAGAGTTTGATAGCCTCTGTATATTTTTCTTCACGATAGCAATCTGCTGCTTTTTTGATAATCTTATCCATAAATTTTAGTTTTGATTTTAGTTTAGCCATTAGAACTGACAGTGCAGCCAGCATGCTTAGTTCTAATTGCTGAATGGCTCTATATAGCATTATGCACTCACCTTTAATCAAAACTTTTGCCGTATGATTTTGTTTGAATCTGTAGCTATGCCTTTCTCAACCTTCTTTCATAGCTTTCTAAAAGTTTCCAATATACTATAGGAATCTGACAAGCCATATTTATAGGCACTTTGTAGCAGGCGTGTCCTTCTGAAAACTGCAAACGAAGGTTTGCAGTTTGGGCAGAAAAGCGTTCTTCTCCACCAAAAAAATCGCCTTTTTGTAGCGTTTTGATAAGTTCATTATCTTGAAAAATATCAACTTTGCCCTCCAGTACTAAATAAAGGTCTTTTAAGCTACTATCCATCAATTCATTATTTTCAAAACTTATGCGTTGCATGACTTGCGCTATTTTGGTAAGAATGGGAAAAGATACAATTTCACCAAAAAGCGATGTATTACCCAAAAAGACAATATGCTCCTCCATGCGCCGAAGTTCGAGATATAAATTATTACGTGCCACAAAATCGTGATACGAACTCGAGGGTAGCGTGAGTACCGAAATATTGCTCGATGCCCAATAGGTTTCGAGGGCATTAAGTCCTAGATAACCAGAATAAAAACCAATCAAAGAACCCGCAGAAAATACGTGTAAAATACCCGTTTTGCTATCAGCAAACTGCACCGAACCTGTCAGTAGCAAATAAACATTATCTGTAGCCTGTCCTTTTTTAAACAGCATACTGCCTGCCGTAATTTGCTCTAAGGGGTGGTTGAGCAAATATTGCAACTCATGCTCGGGCGCATTGGGAAAATAAAAACGCAAATACTTATAAGCCGCATCTATGAGATAATTGTGATTAGCTGGAATGAGCACGTCGGTAGTACCAAAAGCGGCTTCTGTACCGATTTCACGTTGCTTCATAGTAAGCGCCTTATGTGTGTGTGCCAATACAATTTTTGCTGAGCTATCTCCTCTGTAGTCTTCGGCTTCTCCGTGAATCATACCCCCACCGACATCAATTTTTTTGAGGTGCGCCGGGCGTGTATAATCTGAAATTACCCGTCTGAAACGCTCAAGTCCTACGCCTGGTTTCATAGGATCATCAGTTATCATATCTCTAAACACATGCACAGAGACTACATCGGCTAAATGAGCATACTCGATGTAGCGTTCGCCCCATTTTGTACGAAAAAAGAAAATATTGGTCTCCACAGGGTGTGGAGAATATACAGGTCTGACCTCCAAGCCATTGATATTATTCCAAGTATCAAAATCCAAATCTTGGACATCAAAAAGGTCTTCAAAATAGGCTTCTTTAAAGGACATAAGTGCGCTGAGCTTTTTCGTAACGGCTTTGCGCACAAGCGGCGTGGCATAATATTTAAACCTTCTATCCGTGCGAATCAGTGTGGTAAGCCCAGCAAAATGGTCATCGTGAGCATGCGTATGAAAAATGCCCTCGATTTCATTGACACTAATACCCAAATAATTGAGTGTTACTAAGATGTTCGGACCCGCATCAATAAGATATACCTTACCTTGAAATATTAGAATACTCGCCATGCAAGGGCGATTGATATCCCAGCCATCGCCTTCGCCTGAGTGCACTACGGAAAAGTAATCCCTATGAATAAAATGATACCCCAGCTGAAAAGGTGCTTCGTATTTTTCTGAAAGTTTGAGGTTCAAATCAATCGTTATGGTTTCATCTTGATAGCTAATTTCATAGATATTAAGATTTTTACGTTTTACGTACACACCATTACGGATTTCTACGGCGGCATCTTCTATAATGCGTTTATCGAGTAGCTCTTCGGTGCTTCTAATTTTATTAAAAGCAAAATAGCGTTTGATACGCATCATTTCCTCTGCTTCTTGCTCTGCTATACCCGTTTCCATGATTTCTTCTTTGGAAATAAGCCCGTAGTTACCTCTAAAAATATATTCCATTTGAGCCTCAAGCTGTTCCTTAGAGCCAATGAGTATAGGGCGCGTGCCTTTATTATTGGGGTGATTAGGAATAATCATGCCTTGTAAATAAAGCATTTGCAAAACAGGAAACTCCGTAAGATTAGAAAAATTACCGTTTTGCATCAGCAAATCCGATAATAAAATTGCATTAGGACCGCTCTCAAACTGCTGTCCGTTTTCAGATACCTCTTCTATCAAACCGCGTTTTTTGAGATGTTTTACGGCATCGGCGGGGCAGCCACAGAGCATATATACATCAGCGGCTTCAATAGAAACCCAAAAGACACCTGTCGTTACTTTTATAACTTTGATTTGTTTCATGAGATTTGAATACTGTTTGTCGAAGATGGAAAAGGTCTTATGCAAATAACTTATACGAAATATCAGACTTTTTACAAGTAGCATACTGTTTTGCTCACTTGATGTATCGCAGCTAATCGTACTATGTGCTTAAAATTACAATTTTTTTGGTGTTTATACTAAAATTTATCTATTTAATTTGTTATTCTATGCAAAAATCATTCGCAAAATCCGTAACCAACAAGAAATATCTTAATCAATAACTACCTACAACCTCCCGAAGCGGTAAAAAATTAAGCCTTAGCACTAAGCGCTTGCCAAAACACTTAGTGCTAAAATGCCTAAATACCTATCATCAAATTAGGGGCTAATCCCTCACCCCCTTAATTTACATCAGTTTATATTGCTTTAACGGCTCAAAAAGAGATTTCTTTGCCGATAAATTTCTTTAAAAAACGGATCTTTCAAATCTTTGATAAACTGAATCGCCTCGCCCGTAGATTTCATCTCTGGTCCGAGTTCTTTATTGACATTTGGAAATTTATCAAATGAAAATACTGGAATTTTGATGGCATAACCTTCTTTATATGGCTTAAAATCAAAGTCCTTGACCTTTTTATCACCGAGCATGACTTTTGTCGCATAATTGACATAAGGTTCGCGATAAGCCTTACAAATAAAAGGTACGGTGCGCGAAGCCCGTGGATTAGCTTCTATGACATAGACTTTGCCGTCCTTAATTGCAAACTGCACATTGAGCAAGCCTTTAGTCTCGAGGGCAATGGCAATGCGCTTAGTATATTCCTCAATGGTCTTTATGATATCCTCGGATAAATCGAAAGCTGGAAGTACGGCATAAGAATCACCAGAATGAATACCAGCAGGCTCGATATGCTCCATAATTCCGATGATATGTACGTCTTGGCCATCGCAAATGGCATCGGCCTCAGCCTCAATTGCCCCTGTCAAAAACTCATCAATCAAGACCGAACCTGCGCCCATTTCATTAAAAATATTGACTACGTGCTGCTCGAGTTCGCGCTCATCAATAACGATTTTCATACTCTGACCGCCCAATACATAAGAAGGTCGCACTAATAGAGGAAATTGCATCTCTTCGGCTAAATCCAATGCTTGCTCGGCATTCTCGATAGAAAAATATTTGGGGTAAGGAATGTCCTCTGCTTTGAGCAAATCCGAAAAACTGCCTCTATCCTCTGCCAAATCTAAGGCTTTATAGCTTGTGCCGATAATCGGAATGCCATATCGCTCGAGCTTTTCAGCAAGTTTGAGGGCAGTCTGCCCGCCGAGTTGTACGATTACACCTTCGGGCTGTTCGTGCTGAATAATGTCATAGATATGCTCCCAAAATACAGGCTCAAAATAGAGCTTATCAGCAATATCAAAATCCGTAGAAACCGTCTCGGGATTGCAGTTTATCATAATGGTTTCGTAGCCCGCTTCTTTGGCAGCAAGCACGCCATGCACACAGCAATAATCAAACTCTATGCCCTGTCCAATGCGGTTCGGCCCCGATCCTAAGATAATAACTTTTTTCTTTTCGCTGCGCACCGATTCATTCTCTTCTTCGAAAGTAGAGTAATAATAGGGGGTCATGGCTTCAAATTCAGCAGCGCACGTATCGACGAGCTTCCATACTCTTTGTATTTTTTCGTCGGATCTTTTTTGATAGACTTCACTCTCGAGGCAGCGCAGCAAGTGCGCAATTTGGCGGTCGGCATAGCCTCTTTGCTTCGCTGCAAGGAGCAGTTCGCGCGGGATATTACCGATGTGATATTTTTCTACTTCTCTTTCGAGCTTAATAAGCTCCTCGATTTGAGTTAAGAACCAAGTATCTATTTGTGTAAGTTCTTGAATGCGCTTAAACGGAATACCGAGTTTGAAAGCATCATAAATACGGAAAAGCCTATCCCAAGAAGGTACTTTGAGCTTTTGATGAATCTCGGCTTGGTCTCTGACTTCTCTGCCATCAGCGCCTAATCCATTGCGTTTGATTTCTAAGGATTGACAGGCTTTTTGTAGGGCTTCTTGAAAATTTCTACCAATACCCATAGCCTCGCCTACGGATTTCATTTGAAAGCCTAAGCGGTCGTCGCAACCTTTAAATTTATCAAAGTTCCAGCGTGGGATTTTGACAATGACATAATCAATGGAGGGCTCAAAAAAGGCAGATGTTGTGCCTGTAATGGCATTTTTGAGCTCATCTAAGTTATAACCAATTGCCAACTTAGCGGCAATCTTGGCAATCGGATAGCCCGTAGCCTTTGAGGCTAATGCCGAAGAGCGAGAGACTCGTGGGTTTATCTCGATAGCAATAATCTCGTCCGTCTCTGGATTTACAGAAAACTGCACGTTACAGCCGCCCGCAAATTGCCCAATGGCATTCATCATACGGATTGCCATATCGCGCATTTCTTGATAAATTGTATCGGGGAGCGTCATAGCTGGCGCAACCGTAATCGAATCGCCAGTATGTACGCCCATAGGGTCGAAGTTTTCTATCGAGCAGATGATAATTACGTTGCCGGCGTTATCGCGCAGCAGTTCGAGTTCGTACTCTTTCCAACCCAAAACAGACTGCTCTACCAATACTTCGTGAATGGGCGAAGTGTGCAAACCTCTGGATAAAGCGGCATCAAACTCTTCTTTTTCGTGTACGACGCTGCCGCCCGTGCCACCGAGCGTAAAAGAGGGGCGTATAACGAGTGGAAAACCGATACGCTGTGCAATTTTTTTACCTTCGAGGAAGGAGTTGGCAGTTTCGCCTTGCGCTACGGCAATGCCGATACTTTCCATGCACATTTTAAATTTGTTGCGGTCTTCAGTAGTCTCAATGGCGGCTAAATCTACACCTATAATTTTGACATTATGTTTTTCCCAAAGTCCTTTTTCTTCGCAAGAAATAGCGAGATTGAGGGCTGTCTGTCCGCCCATAGTAGGCAGTACGGCATCGATATCTTGCTCTTCTAAAATTTGTGCAATAGAATCGGTAGTGAGCGGTAGCAAATATACGTGGTCTGCATTGATAGGGTCGGTCATAATCGTCGCTGGATTAGAATTGATAAGCGAGACCGTAATGCCTTCTTCACGTAGTGAGCGTGCAGCTTGCGAACCAGAGTAATCAAACTCACAAGCCTGGCCGATAATAATCGGACCGCTTCCAATAATGAGAATATGCTTTATGTCGTTATTTTTGGGCATGCCGAATTAGCGTTTTGATAAGAAATTTAAATCCTGAATGTAATGGTCTGAAATCTATTACAAAGTTATTAAAACTTTGAGGATTTTTGAGGTTTTACTCAAAAAACATCAAATCATATCTTTTCTAACCCCAAAATCAATACAGTGGTGGTGTTTGAATCTTCTTTTTTATTCTGACAATTTTTTTGAACGCACAAAGCTACTTATGCGTTTTATAGGGTATGAAAAAATACGGCTTATTTATATTAGTACTCTCTTTGCTACTTGCGCTAAGTGATGCGCGGGCGCAAGAACCC
Source organism: Bernardetiaceae bacterium (assembly GCA_020832465.1). Lineage (GTDB taxonomy): Bacteria > Bacteroidota > Bacteroidia > Cytophagales > Bernardetiaceae > JAFIER01. The sequence continues at coordinate 60,829 of JAFIER010000011.1, read as the reverse complement.
GAACCTTGTTTTAACGCCCCTATCCGAACCGGCTGCGCACCTTTTACCGTAACAATGGAGGACTGCTCGGGCGTTGATCCTTCGCTTATTTTGTATCAGTTTGGAGAAGGCGGACCGCAATCTTCACCGACTTTTACTTTTACAGCGCCGGGGCTTTACAATGTTACACAAATTCTAAACACAGGTACCGGCGGTGCGCGCACGACGAAAGAAGACTACATACTTGTCATTCCTTCCGATCCGATTCCTTTTATGGTACAAGCATGTGGAGATTTGCGTATGCGTTTGCTCATTCAAGATGACAATTACGATGAGTATATCGTGGACTTTGGCGATGGCACAACCGAAACCCTACCCCCAAATGGAGAGGTCATACATAGCTATGACAATGCAGCCAATAAAACCATTCGTGTAGAGGGTAGGTTCGTAAATGCTGAAGACCGATGCGGGCGCAATCAAAAAACATTCAGACCCGAAGCCCAGCTCGAAGTTGCTGAGCTCACTCGCATAGAAGCACTTCATAATAACGAAGTAAGACTTAGCTATCAACTCGGCGATGCTAATAGCTATATCATACAGCAATCTACTGATGGTATCAATTTCGTTGATGTAACAGCGATTAGCCATGCTACGCAAACCACCTTGAGCCTAAGTGGCGAGGGCACTTACTACTTTCGCATTTCTGCAAGCCCCTGCGAAGGCTCGGAAGCCTTTTCTAAAACGCTTCCATTGCTACGCCTCGAGGGTAGTGCGCAAGAAGGATTTAACCGTTTGGCGTGGAGTCTAAGCGATAAAGTAGAAAATTTTCAGCGTTATCGCCTAAGTAAAGACGGAGCTGAAATTGCACAGTTAGACTCGCTTGCTACCCAAATTTATGACGACAATGAAACCTCCTGCGGTGCAACCTATTGCTATCGCTTAATAGCAGTTTTTGCACACGGTGAAAGTCTTTCTAAAACGGTTTGCATAGAGGCTATTTCCGTACGTGAGCTGCCAGCAGTTCGCAATTTTTACACTACTTTTGATGATGACAATAGGATTGCTTTGCGCTGGAGTTTTAATGTTGATGTGGTTTCAGATTTAGCAGCAGTAAGGATACAAAAAACAATTGACGCTCGGGATACGGTAGAGTTTGTGGTCAGAGATAGCATTCGTAGCTATATAGATGCTGCTGTTGCGCCTACGGAGGTGCGCTATGCCTACAGCGTTTTTTATGAAAATACATGTGCTCTGCTTTCGCAAAAATCAAATTTTATTTCACCGATTCACCTCAAAGCAGAAATTTTGCGCACAGAAAAAAAAGCCATTATCAAACGAAGCAACTACGAAGGCGCAGACCGCAATATCAGCTACCGCCTGCTAAGGCTCAATCAAGCGGGCGATACCCTTGCTAATTTGGCAATGCCAGATACAATTTATGAAGATAACCTCCAGAATGAAAGCGAACAGCTTATTCTATACCGTGCTTATGCACAAGATAACAATGACTGGCGAAGTTATTCTAATACGGTTTTAAACTATTTTATCACTGATTTAGCACTCCCCAACGCATTCACTCCTAATGGAGACGGACTAAATGATACTTTTGGTGTGAATAGCCCCCACCTCGATACTTTTTCTATGCGTATATTCAACCGCTGGGGTAATCTTATTTTCGAAACCCAAAGCACCGAAGAACGCTGGGACGGCACATATCAAGGAAAAGAAGCACCAGAAGGCGAATATACCTATCAAATTAGAGCTACGGACAAAATTGGTAAAAATATCAATGAAAGCGGATTGATTCGTTTGATACGCTAATTTTTTGCATTTTTTTACTAACTTTGTACATAATTACTGGGCATGGGCAATCCTATTTGCGTGAGTAATATCTTTGTTCATGCCTAAAATTGAAAAATCCGAGCTATTATTGACAGCTTTGAGCAATAGCTTGGATAAGTATATACACAAAACCATAAAATATCCATGACTACGGCATATATTTTTCCCGGACAAGGTTCGCAGTTTAGCGGAATGGGGCGTGAGCTTTATGCAAACAATCCAGAGGCTAAAAAATTATTTGAGCAAGCCAATGAAATTTTAGGCTTTCGCATCACAGATATTATGTTTGAAGGCAGTGCAGAAGAGCTCAGGCAGACGAATGTAACTCAGCCTGCGATATTTTTGCACTCGGTTATTTTAGCCAAAACTATAGAAAATTTTGCACCTGATGCCGTTGCTGGGCATTCCTTAGGAGAGTTTTCGGCACTTACGGCCATCGGTGTTTTGAGTTTTGAAGACGGATTACGCCTCGTCGCGGCACGTGCTAATGCAATGCAAAAAGCCTGTGAAGCAGTCGAATCTACAATGGCTGCTGTTTTAGGACTCCCCGATGAGCAAGTCGATCAAATTTGCGAAGGCATAAAAAATGAAAGTGCTGAAATTGTTGTCGCTGCCAACTACAACTGCCCCGGGCAATTAGTTATTTCTGGCTCTATGAAAGGCATTGCCTTAGCTACTGATGCTTTGAAGCAAGCAGGTGCAAAACGCGTATTACCACTACCCGTAGGTGGTGCATTCCATTCGCCATTGATGATGCCCGCCAGGGAAGAGTTAGGAGAGGCTATTGAAAAAACAGTATTTAAAGCAGCCCCCTGCCCAATTTATCAAAATGTAGATGCTAAGGCACACACCGAAGCAGAAGCTATTAAAGCTAATCTTATTGCACAGCTCACCTCGCCCGTGCGCTGGACGCAAAGCGTACAAAATATGGCGCAGGCAGAAATTGCAAAATTTGTAGAGTGTGGTCCTGGAAAAGTATTGCAAGGATTAGTCAAAAAAATAGACCGCAAACTCGAAACCGAAGGCTTGGCCTAAGACGCAAAAAAAGGTATTCAGTAAGGGTACAAAAATAACAGCCCTTTTTAGTTGCCAGCCAGAAATAACATTGCTCAAAGAAGTGTTATTTCTAAGCCCATTTTTCCGCTATGGAAAAATGTGTATCCTGGTATGGGGCGTAGGGAGATTGTGTAAATCGTATTTCAATAGGGTGCATTTCATATAAAACCCTTAGCATAATATTATGCAACAAAACAACTGCCCTTGCTGTTTTTGAGGTGTTCGCACCAAGTAAGTAGTTTTGAGATGCGCCCTTTCAATGAATTTTGATCGTATTGATAATCTTATCTAAATTTTTATGTGGCTTAGTCTGCTGATTCTTATTCCGCTTTTAGGGCTTCTTGTTGTAGCGATATTGCCTCGTGGCAATACACCTCGCTATGTACTTTTGGGGGCTACGGGACTAAATGCTTTTATCGGTAGCCTGCTGTTTTTTTATAGCCGTATAGGCGATAAAACAGAATTGCTATTCGAGGAGAATTACGATTGGCTTTTTATGGAATTGGGTGGATTGGGTAAGATTTCTGTATCTTATCATTTGGGTATTGATGGGCTTAATGCTGCACTTATTTTGCTTGCTGTTTGGATTCTTTTTCTCGGTGCTTGGGCATCGTGGTCGGTGCGCAAAAAATTGCGGGCTTATGTAGCTTTGTACTTGATTTTGAGTGCATCGGTTATGGGTTGTTTTGTCGCTTTGGATTTTATTTTATTTTTTCTTTGCTTTGAGTTTATGTTGCTACCGATGTATTTTCTGATAGGAATATGGGGTGGCAGGCGGCGCGAGTATGCAGCGGTTAAGTTTTTCATTTATACACTGGTAGGTTCGGTATTGATTTTAATTGGCGGGATAGCTTTGCAGCGTTCGGTATTGAATACTAACCGCATGGCAATAGAAGCAGGCACAACCCAAATAGAAGTACAAGAAGATTTACAAGCAGGAAAAATATCTTCATCGGCATATATTTACAGTTTTGATATGCCTTCTATGCAAAATCCGAACAACTACCCACCCGAATCTTCACTTTACCCACAACAAAACAGCACGCCTAAGCCTATGCGATATTGGGTCTTTGCTGCTATCCTTGTAGGTTTTTTGATAAAAATGCCTATTGTGCCTTTGCATACGTGGTTACCCAGCGCACACGTAGAAGCCTCAACGCCGATTTCTATGGTGCTGGCAGGCATTTTACTCAAAATTGGTGGTTATGGTTTAATGCGTTTGGGTTATACTGTTTTTCCTGATATCGCTTGCGAGTTAGCGACTTGGATAAGTGCTTTGGCAGTAGTGGCAATTATTTATGGGGCTTTTGTAGCCTTAGGGCAAACTCACCTGAAACGTTTGATAGCTTATTCCTCAATTTCTCACATGGGTTTTGTACTTTTGGGATTAGCATCGCTTACTCAGGTAGGCTTCGAGGGAGCTATTTATCAGATGTTTAGCCATGGGTTTATCTCTGCACTCTTGTTTTTTATGGCGGGTGCATTACAAAAACGAACGGGAAGCCTTGTAATGGCAGACTATTCTGGCATGGCAATGCAACTCCCGCGCTGGTCATTTTTTGTCGCTGCAGGTTTTTTTGCTGCTTTAGGATTACCTATGTTTTCCGGGTTTATTGCAGAGCTATTGATTTTTATGGGAGCTTTTGCCTCTGATTATGTGCCTTTATGGATAGCTATAACAGCATTTGCAGGCTTGATTTTGGGCGGTGCTTATGCCATGCGTGTAGTGGCTTTGATGCTACTGGGTAAGCCTTGGCAGAACCCTAAACTTTCGCCACAAGGCAAGATTGATTTGAGCAGGCGTGAGCTTACGATTGCTTCTATTTTGTTGTTATTTATTCTTTTGGCAGGTATTTATCCTAAGCTACTCACTGAATCATTTGGGCAAACCTTAGGTGCTTTTGGTTTGTAAAAGGCTTATAGATTGCTGTTATTATCCGTGTAGGTTGAGTCCTCACTGGGTTATTCAATATTTTTACGCTTTACAGAGTTTTGTCAAAGATTTCTTGATTATGCTTTTTTCTTTTGTTATTACTTATCGCGACCGCAAAGCAGAGGCTGTAAAGCGCAATTTACGTTCGCTATTGGCTCAAAAAATTTCTGATAATTTTGAAATTTGCTTTGTAGATTATGGTAGCAAAGAGCAGAATCGCCGTTCGATTGTAGATTTTTGTGCCGAAGAGCCACGTATTCGCTACGAGTTTATGGATACTGAAGGCTGGCTTTGGTGCAGGGCGCAGGCTAATAATCGGGGTATTGCCCTGGCAAAGGGTGAGATAGTGGTTATGGTTGATGTAGATTTGATGTACCCCCCATTTTTTTTAGCCAAAGTAAAAGCACATTTTGATCAAAATCCTAAAACGCTATTGATGTATCATTGCTATTTTGCGCCTAAGGATTTTAAAGACTATGAAAAAATCGCTTGGCATACGCCCCCACCATCAAGCTGGAATGTATCTTCTGCCAACTACCACAGCGGATTAGCCATTGTAGAAAAAGAAGCTTTCGAAAAAGCGGGCTGGTTTGATGAATATTTTAAAATTTGGGGTATGGAAGATACTGAAATGAACCTGCGCATACAAAATATTGGCTATCCTATTGCCGCCTTACCCAAAGAACAGGCTTTTACTGTTCACCAGTGGCACCCCTCAAATCAGCGCATCGCTAATATGCCGCAAAATTGGTATGAAGTCATGAAAGCTCACCAGCAAGCTCAATATCAAAAAATAGAGGACAAGCGTTATATGCAAGCACCCTCACAAAAACGTGTGCTGCTCGAGCGTAAAAATGCAAAAAAGCCAGACCTTAAATTGCATTTTGAGGTCCCTTCAAAGCTCGCTTTTAATCGTTTTTTTAAAGCATTTCAACAGCTTAAAAGTGGTGAAATTATAGCCATAGAGCAAACATTTGACTGGATAAAACCGCAAGAACAATCTAAATTAGCAAAGGTTGTTCATACTACAAACCAACTTTTAGGCAAAGCCAAAGTATCTTATCGAATGACAGAAATCAATACTTATTTACAAGGTGAAATCTTAGATTTTGTCAGCGTAAGGGATTTTATTTGCTTTTTTATCCTTGAGTTTGAAGCACAAATTGCAGATTATTATTACGAAGCTAAGTATCCCGAATCCTTAGTCTTTTGGGTCATGAAAAAATAGGAAGAGCCATAGCAGTAAGCAACAGGTGTATATTTGCTTGTGTGCTTTTGTAAGGTATTTTTTAACCACCCAGCTCTACACTCACCTCCTAAGATTAGGAGGATCTGGGGGTGGTTGAAGGCTATATCTAAGAGGTAGAATTTTATTTCAACATCGTTTTTTAAACCGCTTCCATGGCTCAATACTAAGTGCAAAATTTTTGTAAGACAAAATACAACAATGACAATGTTATCAAATTTGATTTCAGATATTGCTTTCTTTCTTCGTGCTAAAAACGCACACGGTTTGCATTCGCCTTTTGTGTATCAGCTTTATGATGAAGTTATTGCACTTCATCATCGTTATCATTACTATGATTTTGATCTTATCGAGACGGCACGCCACGTACTTTTAGATTCCTCAGAGGAAATTGAAGTCCAGGATTTTGGGGCTGGTTCGCACAAGCATAGTGGGGGGCAGCGTAAAATTTCTGATTTAGCACGCCATTCAGCCATTTCTTTTAAAGTAGGTGCCTTGCTTTTTCGTATGATTTTGCACTTCAAACCTCGCTTTATGATTGAGCTCGGCACATCGCTCGGTATAGGTACGCTATATCAGGCCATGCCTTTGAAAGGAAAAACAGCAAAACTTTATAGCTTTGAAGGCTGTGCCCAAACCATTCATTATGCACAAAAAAATTTAGATTATTTTGACTGTAAGCAAGCCCAAATCATCACTGGAAATATTGATGAGACACTACCCCAATTTTTAGCACATCACAAACCCACATTAGATTGGGTATTTTTTGATGCAAACCACCGCTACGAACCTACGATGCGTTATTTTGAAAACTGTTTGAAGTATGCACATGAGGGCAGTGTATTTATTTTTGATGACATTCGCTGGTCTTCGCAAATGCGAAAAGCTTGGAATGAAATTAAAGCTGATGAGCGCGTTATGATTTCAATAGATTTATTTCGCTTAGGATTAGTTTTTTTTCGCAAAGGGCAACCTAAGCAACATTTTGATTTACGTTTTTGATACTTCTCACCCTCCCTTAGCGAATAGCCATACCGATACGTGACCAGCGAATACGATCTTTATCGATAAGAGATTGATAAATCCAGAGTGGCTTACCGATGATATGGTTTTCGGGTACGAATCCCCAAGTACGCGAATCCGAAGAGTTATGGCGATTATCACCGAGCATAAAATAATAATTTTGCCGAAAGGTATATGTTTTTTGTACTACTCCATCGGCATAAATTTTATTATCTTGAATATACATATTTTCGTGTCCTTCGTGGCGTGTAATAAGTTCGCCATAAAGGATTACATTTTGCGGGGTAAGCGGGATTTGCGCACCTCGCTGCGGAATGTAAACTGGTCCGAGGAAGTCGCGATTCCAATGAAAATATTCAGACTGTGGAAAAGTAGCACGTTCGCGTTGCCCTCGTTCACGAAAGCGCGTTTCGATGTGTGTAACATCGGGGAGGCTATGTAAGAGTTCGAGTTTTTTATCGCCTGCCAAAACGACAAATCCTTTGCTATGCCGGCGATATTGATGGATATTAAGTTCCTCAAAATAGCTTTCGAGTGCTTCTAATTTATCTTCTTGACATATAATCAAATACTCGAGCTGTTGATTAGCTGGCATTTTGAGGGCTTCGCTATTGATACTTACGCGCTGTGCTTCGATGCGCAAAGTATCACCGGGCAGACCTACACAGCGTTTGATATAACAAGTTTTTTCGGCAATATTTTTTTTTACTTCGGGTGGAAAATTAAAAATAATAATATCGTTATGCCGGATACTTGTCCAAGCAAAGTTAAAAAAATTATTGCTTTGATGTTGATGAAAGTGTGTATAATAAGAAGCTGTCTCGAGGGTTGAGAGGTTGCTGAGGCGCATTTTAGCACTAATAATTTTATCTCCTTTGAGCAATGCACCTTCCATAGAGGAGCTTGGAATAGAAAAATATTCTATACAGCTCACCCTAACCACAAATAAAAATAGCATAAGCCCCAGCAAAAAAGCGAGGGGATATTGCAGTTTTTCAAAAAATGTGATACATTTTTTATCTGCATTCAATATGCTATGATATAGATTGTGGTGCTTCATAAAAGCAATTTTATTTTAGGGTATTTTATTTAGTACTACAACATAAAATTTGCAAAAAGAGTGCTAATTGCGGTTATTTTCAAAAGAATAATTTGTTTTTTTTACAATTTTTAAAATTATACCATAGCCATTGCATAAAACGCTAAAATCAGTCATTTAAATATTCCTGGCCATTCAAATATGTGTAATCAGCTTATTGCATCTCAAATTTGTATAATTTTATAAACCCGCTTTGAAACAATACAAAATGTTTTAAAACAAGTTAAAACAAAATAAAACACTTACTTTCTTGCTTTATTTGTTTGCGTTATATATCTTTGGCGTACGGTAAATCAAGCACATTAAATTATTGTTTTTTTTTGTTGGTAGTTTGGTGGAAGTTTTTTATATTTGGAGTGAGAATTTATAAGTAGGCAGAGCACTGTAGCCACACTTATTATTTTTGATTTTTCTGTAATCAGATTTTTGAAAGTTTTTATGAAGACAATTACATACGATAAATTGTATTTTTATGCAATTTATGAAGAGATTGAAAAGCATCCGCTATTAAAGCCAGTGGCCAATAAGCTTAAAACGCTATTTTTGCCATTGGAAGATTTTGTAGTGCCTGAGACAGTTTTACAACAAGCAAGGCATTGGGCATTATCTAATAAAATTGATACAATATTAGATATAAAAGACTTACACGCGCTTAGTTCTATATTTTCATCGATGGATGGGGCGAATAAAAAGACTTTTTACAAACCACAAAAAATTGTTTTTTCAGAAGACTATTTTCCATCAGAAAACTATAATCAGAAACTAAACACAGCAAGTGTCGATGTCCAAATTAAACATTTTTGCGATGAGTTAGATAAGATACCTAGAGGCTATAAAGAAGCTGCCGAGACCTTGCTCGCTCTTCTACAATATTATACTTCAACTATTCCAGAAGCTTATACAGCTAATACTGATGTTTCTTTTTATGATTTTATTCGTTTGAAAGCGGGCTTAACTATAAGCCTACAAAAAGCTGAAGAACAAGGCAGTCTGTCAGAAAAAGAACCTTTATTGTTACTTGGAGGTGATATATCAGGCATTCAAAGTTTTATTTATGATATTGTAAGTAAGAATGCAGCAAAAAACTTGAAGGGACGCTCATTTTATTTGCAACTTTTAGTAGATAGCATTGTCCAAAAAATCATTCAAGACTTAAATCTCTATCGAGGTAATATTGTATATGATTCAGGCGGCGGCTTTTTTCTTATTGCGCCCAATACACAAGAAGTAGAAGAAAAACTTCAAGATATAGACTTTGAAATAGCCAGTAAAATATTTAAAACACATCAATCTACCTTATTTTTGGCTCTTGATACTGTAGCTTTTGGGAAAAATCAAGTTTTCCCCACGCAAGGACGATTAGGGTTGAGCGAGCTTTGGGGTAGCCTGCATCAGAAATTAGCTATTCGCAAAAAAAGACGTTTCGCAAACCTATTTGAAAAAAGTGTAGATAAGCAGTTCGAGAAGTTTTTTGAGCCTAGCCCCACCGATGGTAAAGGCACACAATTACAAGATGTGATTACAGGTGATGAAATCCTACAAAAAGAAGCTAAAAATAGAGAGGTTTATTTTATAGGAGAGCGTAGTTCACAACCTCAAAGGCTTCCAGAAAAGGCAAGCAATAATATTTTGGAAGTAGGCTTAAATGAGTTTAAGACATTAAAAAAAGCTACTGCTGAACAGATTATGATGGGGAGTCAGCTTTTCCAAAGCGATTTTATTATCTCACAAAATAGTGAAATTTCTGGCACTACAAGTAATGAAACCTTTAATCCTTGTGGATTAGGTAATTATTATACATTAGTAACAAGCAAGAAGATAGCACTAAAGTATAATGATTTTTTCACAAAAAACTCAAACTTACTTGTACGCAAACTCAATTATGACACAGGAAGCCTGCTATATCAAAATCCTAATGTAAAAGAGCCTCCTAATCATATTTTTGCTTTTGACTTATATGGTGGAAATCAGCAGCCACAAAAACAGATGTTTTTGAAAAAAGGAACAAAAGTGCCTATACCCCAAACATTTAGCAATTTAGCAGGCGTAGCTGACGAGGAAGATGTAATCAATACAGAAAAAGAGGAACAGGGGACGACCTTCTCGCCAGAGTTTGGTGAGACTCGTTTTAAGCGATTAGGCGTGTTGCGCATGGACGTGGATAACTTAGGTACACTTTTTCAGAGTGGTCTAGGCACACGTGCTTCTTTTGCACGTTATGCATGCTTGAGCCGTAGTATGGACTACTTTTTTAAAGGGCATTTGAACCATATATGGGCAGAGGGCAATTTAGGTTATGGCGTAGAAGAGATTGAATTTAAGAAGCGAAGTCTTATTCTCTACGCTGGAGGCGACGACCTCTTTCTAATAGGACGCTGGGATATTATGATAGCCTTTGCAAAAGCCATAAATGAAAACTTTGCAAAATATGTAGGCTATAATACTAAACTCAAACTCTCTGGCGGAATGAGCGCAGTCGGTGCAAAATTTCCGATTATGAAAGCGGCGCAAATTTGTGAAGATGCCGAAAAAGTAGCTAAACAGCACGAGTATAAAATTGAAGAAAACGGTAAAGAGTATTATTTCCAAAAAAATGCTTTTACGCTTTTTGGAGTGCCGCTCAATTGGGAGCAGGAGTTTCCTATTGTAGAAAACCTAAAAGACGAATTTGTTGTCTTTGGGAAAAAAACACGAAGTATTTTGCAGAAAGTACAGGCTCACTACCAACAATATGAGTATCAAACGCAAAAGGCTACCGCTCCGAGTTGGAAGTGGAATATTGCCTACGATTTTGCACAAATCAAGGATAGGTACAGAGATAACGAACTAAGGCAGTTCATTGATAGACTGAGTACAGACATATTTTGCAATAAGTATAGCCGAAATCCCGATAAGAAAACGGCACATACTATGTTCAAACTTATCAACTTAGCCGCTCGCTGGGCGGAGTTGGAAATTCGTTCTACTAATAACTAATTTTAAAGCAAACTGATAACTAAAAAATACAGACTTATGCCAAACGAATGGACAAAAAGGGACTTCCAAAAAAAGTGGATACAAGAAGGTATCGCTGATGATACTATCAACTATGTAGAAAGATTAGGTAAACTGCTCGCTGGTCAAGGTCCTGACTTAGGAGAGGAGGGCGGTGGCTTCCGAGCTTTGACGACAAGCCAGATTCGTAACGTCTTTGGAGAGGTAAGGCGTATACAAGGGTCGCTCGGTAAAGATGAAAAATCAGAAGGGGTACAAAGCACAATGACACTAAAAAGTAGCATTTTGATGTTACAACCCAAATTGGCTTATGCTACTGCAAGGGCAGGTACAAGGGGCTCTGAAATATTTCAAATTGTTTTGACCGAAGCTCTAAAAGCTATTGATACCAGCAAAGACAACAAAGTTATTGCAAAACAATACCAAAATTTTTGCGATTTCTTTGAGGCTATTTTGGCCTACCACAAAGTCAATGGTGGTAGAAACTAATTCTATTTTACTACAAAATTCAAATTTAATATACTCAAATTCGATATATCATGGCAACAGAAAAAAAACAAGTGAACGAAAGACAAAGTATTCAATTAAAAGAAAAAATTCTTATTCAGGGTGTTATCACAGCTGACTCGGGATTACACATTGGCGGCACAAATACTTCAATGCAAATCGGTGGTGTAGATAATGCTGTCATTCGCAACCCCGTAACTGACGAACCTTATATTCCGGGAAGTTCGCTCAAGGGCAAAATGCGCAGTTTATTAGAACTATCCTATGGAAAAAACTATATCCAGTTTACCAATATGGGCAATGTCAAGTTCGTAAGTTCTGACGATATTAACTTGATAACTGCACAGCTATTTGGAACAGCTAAAAATGATGGAAATCAAAGACCTTCACGTATTATCGTAAGAGATGCTATCCTTAAAAATGCAAGCGCTTTGAAAGGAACTGAACTGAACCTTACTGAAATAAAAACGGAAGTAGTTATTGATAGAATTACCTCAGCGGCTGTTCCCAGACAGTTAGAGCGTGTGCCCGCAGGTGCAGAATTTAAGTTAGATATTGTACTCAATATTTTCGAGGAGATTGATTCTTCTAACAAGCCTTACAGTCGTAAAGATTTTATTATCAATACGTTCCGTGCATTAGAGTTATTGCAAGATGACTATATTGGAGGTAGCGGCTCAAGGGGAAGTGGTAAAATATCAATCAATATTGACAAAGTATTGGTAAAAACTGCCGCTTATTATCGTGGTGATGAAGACGGAAGTAATGCCGAAGAAGAGGGTGATAAGATTTTAGCAGAGTACTGTCCAGAATCTATACGCTCTTAAAAACTTTAACATTACAAGCAACTGTTTCTTTAATCTACAAAACAAAATTTCCTTCGCATGGAAAAAAAATTTATTGCTGTCAGACTCAACTTTACCTCGCCTTTGCATATATCGCGCGGTGCGTCTGACTATGACCGAACACTCAAGACATTACATTCTGATGTCATCAAATCAGCTATTTTTGTCAATGCGCTGATGCTATTTCATAACGAATTAGCCAGCGAGGCACAGGGTAAGACTTTTTTAGAGAGCTTTAAGGTGTCCTCTGCTTATCCCTATTACAGACTTCACCATAGCGATAGCAAAATAGATAATAGTGGACTCATTACGGAGTACTTTTTCCCTATCCCACAGCACAATATATCGCCATTCAAAATTGAGGAAAAGGATGCGAAAACTGGAAAAAAGAGTGCAGAATCTGATATGCAAAATCGAAAAGTATTGAAAAAAATAACTTTTGCGGGTCAGTCGCTTTTCGAGAAACTGATTAAAAGGAAAACTGCTGAAATTCTTACGTTAGAAAAAAATAACGAAATCTTTGCTAAATCTTTTGCCTCTCAAAATGAGCATTTAGTTCAGTGGTTTCAAAAATACGAAAAAAGCCATCAGTTCAAAATTTATGATGCTTCTTCTGACCAAAGAGTGAGTATTCAGCCTTCAGCAAGAGAGTTTGACGCTGATGAAAACGGTAATATTATTATGCCACCACCCGAGCCGTATTACATTGACAAACTCTACTTTCAAAATAGAAAGCTAAAAGTCATGTCTTCTGATAAAGCACGAGAGCAAAATGAGGCAGAAGAGGAGACAGGCTTATATTTCTTACTTGATATAGAGGACGAGAAGCAGCTGCCCAAAATCAAAGCCGCGCTCAAACTTTTGCAAGATAGTGGCTTAGGTACGGATAGAAATATCGGCAACGGACATTTTAAGCTCGATATGAACGATGAGATTACGCTTGATGTGCCTGATGAAGCGGAATTTCAAACCAATCTTTCGCTTTATTGTCCGTACAAAGAGGAGATTGGAAATAACGGAAAGCTGATGCAAGAAAGTTTTTATGACCTCATCAAACGAGGTGGATATTTGGCTTCGCCTGCTAACCCCCAACACGTGAGCTTGCGCAAAAAGTCAATCTATATGTTTACAGAAGGCAGTATATTTCCCAAGCAAAAACTGCAAGGCAAAACTGTAAACTTACAGCCCGACAACACCATACTGGCAGATAGCGAGGTACTGCACCCCGTATGGAGAGATGGAAAAGCCATTTTTTTGCCGATGAGGAGTTTAGAAGTGAAATAATTTTGATTTTTTATACTAAAAATTTACCATGAATATCAAAAAAGTAGCAGTTAAAAACTTTCGTGTTTTTAAAGAACAAAGTTTCGATTTACGTCCCATAACGGTCGTTGTAGGTCCGAATAGTGCAGGCAAAAGTTCACTTTTTAAAGCTTTGCAATTGTTGAAAGACAATATCGAGGAGCCTGAACATTTGTTTTTTACAAATAAAAAACATGCTTTAAACTCTTTTGATTCGGTATTAAATCATTCTTCAAAAGCCAATAATGACAGGGTCATTGCTTTTGCAGTAGAGGGTTATTTACCTAAAACTGAAAATTCTACATTGCTGCCTCATGAAGAAAATAAAATGCAAATTGAGTTTTCTTATACAAGCAAAAATGATAAAATTATAGACTTTAACCAACCAGCCTACTTACAAAAACTCACCATTACTCTTGAGGGAATAGAAATTGCTTCTATTGCCGAAGACTCAAAAGATACTCGCTCAAAAAATAAAGATAGTGCAGAGCAAGACGAAAAGAAGTGGGTGCTTTCTATTCATATTTTGAATATTCTAAACTTTTATAAGGTACAAAACTCGAGTTTACTCGTCTACTCTTTGCATAAATTTGTCCATAGTTCAAATAAGTTTCAAGAAGGAATCAATACTTTCCTTAAATCAATAGAAACTGATGAAATCGATTTTGAAATCAGTCAAATAGAAACTGACTTAGTAATTCTTGAGAAACAAAATCAAGAAATAGAAAATAAAATTTTGAGTGAACAAAAGCACCCAAAAACTAAACAGCAGGATAGTGCCAAAAGAGAAGATAAGCTGCAAAAAGATATAGACAATCTTAGAACACAACAGACAAAGCAGGACTCTGAGCTTGTATCTCAAAAAGAAAAGGAAGGCATAACATCAGAGGAGTCCCTTGACATAGATAAAAAGAGAGAAAAATTGTACGAAGAGTATAAAAATCAAATACAAGAATTAGAAGCAGAGTTAAAAAATGTACGCAAAGCTCCTGAGGAGAACGGAAAAAAAAGATCGCATACTATTGATAATTCAATTTTTCAGCAGTATCCCGAGTGGATAAAAAATAAAAACGCCATAGTAAAAGCAGAAAATACAAAAAGTGTTTTAGAACACAGAAAAGCTCAAATAGAAGATAAGAACTATACGCCAGAGCTGTCAGAAGAGAAATTTATGGCAAGCTTTTTAGTAGAACTACTAAAAATAGCTGAAGGTCATGTAGTCGAGGCAGGGAACGCAGACACTAATGAAGACGAAGAGCCGGAATTTAATTCTGAAGATGGTTTGGTGTGGGGTTTACAGCCTACCTTTTCAAGTATAGAGCAAATCGATGTAAATGGGTTGTTGGGGAGCTTTCGAGAATATTTTGCGATATCTGACAATAAGAGTAGTGAGTTTATCGCCCAAAAATTAACAAATCTAACAGTTAAAGATATTGCACCTGCCAAATATAAGGATACTGATTTTGGAAATAGCATGAGTGTGGCGGAGCTGTTCAGCGAAGACGATATGACAGACGTTTTGCTAGTATATTTAAGAAAAGTATTAAACGACGTAATATTCTTATTCAAAGGACTCCCAGAGACTCTGCCTGTACATTTTCTGCCATCTTTTAGGGGCGAGCAAAGTCATTTTTTTGTTTCTGAAGGAGGATATTTGTCAGATAGTATTTTTGAGATTTATCGGCAAAATCAAATAGTTGGAAAGCAGGGTAAAAATAATAACGAGAATTTTTATAATAAATGGCTTAAAGAGTTTGAGATAGGAAAAGAGCTTAAGATAAGTAAAGTTCAAAATACAGGATCTTATCTATTTGCAGAAATAGATGGCGAGCCTCTATCTGATCTTGGCTTTGGTATTTCTCAAGTTTTACCTATCATTCTGAAAACTGTAGCTATAGGCAATAGGAGTACAAACAACAAGCAATTTATTATGGTAGAAGAACCCGAAAGTCATCTGCACCCACTCCTGCAATCTCGATTAGCAGACTTTTTTAAGGAGTCTGTTGAAAAGTTCAATAACTTGAATTTTATCTTAGAAACGCACTCGATACATTTTATACTCAAACTTCAGGTTCTGGTTGCCGAAGGTAAGCTTAACCCAGAGAATGTTTTGATTTATTACTTAGGTAAAAATGCCGATACGAAAGATTTAGAATGCAAAAGAATAGAAATCGATGAGTATGGCGATTTGACTGACAAATTTGGTACTGGATTTATAGACGAATCTTCTAAACTACTTGGAAAATTATGGAAAGCACAAAACCTTTAAATCTATACTATGACATGTTTTTTCTCAAATGCTTCAAAGAAAAAAAGGAGCAGCTTGAAAAAAATAGAGAAGTTAAACACAATAACTACCGTTTATTGGAAAGTCTTCGATTGTTAGAATCTTTGATTATGACTTACGAAGATGGCTGGAGTTTCTACTCGTATGCGAGAAAGCGCAAAAACTATGTACAGGCTAAAAAACAAGATGCTCAAGATTTCCTATCGGAGTCAGTAGGTGCATTAAAGCCAGAAGAGGTTACTAAAGAAACTCAGAATGTTGATATAAAGGATTTTTTACAAAAAGAGACTAACAATTATTCTGTATACTGCACAGCAAGTCTCAGTACAGAAGACTGCCGAGCTTTGATGCAAGAGTATTGTATTATCGTGCTTAATGTTGAGCTTGTTTCTGAAATTCTGCCTAAAATTTTATTAAAAAATATGCCAACAAAAAAGTATGTGTCAAAAGGAGAAGTAGTAAATAACTTTTGGGAAGTCCTTTTTTCTCCCTATAAGTTTTACAGTCGCTTTGTGCTTATAGTAGATCCTTATCTATTCTCAGATATTGCTACTGATGAGAGTAATATTGACAGAAATATTTTATCAATATTAAAGCACATAACTAATTCTAAATTAGAAAATATAACTGTATTTATAGTTACAAGGTTTAAATCATCTAAAGCAACGCCTAGCCCACCATTCAATACCGAGTATTTAAAGCAACAGTTAAAAAAGTTACTCAATAAACTTAAAACTATAAAGGTAAAAGTGTTTATATGGTGTTATGATTTTGAAAACTTAAATAATACAGAGCGAGTAGGTAGCATATTGCATGATAGACGTATCTTTATTTATCCATATCAGATAAACTTTAATAATTCTATATGCATGATAAACAAAGACAATCAAGCAACTAAAGATACAGATATCTCTTTTTTCTCACTATTTGAGGGACATAATAACAAAGATGCAATATCTAAACTAAAGAAATATAAAGATATTTTAACTAGTAGAAAATCAGATATTGCATTAGTTTATGAATCTAGCGATTTTCAAAATAACAAAAATTTCGCATCACATTTTGACTTTTTTTAATTATGGCAAATCATACATTACTGATAAAAACACTAAGTGCCGTACATATAGGCAGTGGCAGAGAGTTGGAAAACGACCTAGATTTTATACATTTCACTAACGACGAATGCTTGGGTATTGTCGATGAGCAAAAGGCATTGAGCATTATTGGCGAAGAAAATATAGGGCAATGGGTAAATGCCATCAATAATCGCAGTGGTCTCGCAGGTTTATTAAACACGCGAAAGCCAAATCTTGAAGTAGGTGATATTGCACAGCGAAAAATTGCTACGCAAGGTTCAGTGCCACAAGGTAGAAATAAAATGAAGGAGCAGCTACACAACGGCATGGGACTCCCCCTGCTACCGGGCTCTTCTCTCAAAGGAGCTATACGCACGGCACTTCTGACCTACATGCTTGACAAAGACAAAAAGTCTAAGGGAGGTACTTTCACGTTAAACGATACGAATATCAAAAATAATCGTAATCAGCCTTCTGATAAGAGAATGATGTCGCATTTTTTTAGTCCTGATGCCAAGCATCCAAGAGAAAATGCCAACAGTGATTTATTACGATTTTTACGAGTCGGCGATACGCACTTTCGAGAGACCGTATGTCTGAGAAGTCGTATTATCAATCAGTACCGAAACGATTGGCGCGAGAAAGGCAGAGATGTAATTTTTTGGGAAGCACTTAAAGAAGGGCAGTTAGCTAAAAGTAGCATACAAGTGCCAGATGATTTGGTTGAGGCGGTAAAAAAACAGGGCTATATAAAGTCTCCTATTATCGATTTACTCACACCAGAAAAACTTTTTCCACTTGTCAATGAGCACACAAAGTCTATTCTCGAGCGAGAAATTAAATTTTGGAAAGACCAATCGCAAGAATATCAAATAGATACGCACATAGCGAATAATTTTATTCAAAAATTAAAAGAAATTCTCGAGGTGTGCAATAATTCTAATGCTAACGAATGTGTACTCCGGTTAGGTGGTGGCACAGGCTGGGCATTTATGACAGGCGACTGGGTGCAAGACCCTGATTTAATCTCCGATAAAATGTGGGATAGTATTAGGCAAAAAGTACAGCGCAAGTTTTATCCAGGCGATGTTCCACTACCCAAAACTCGAAAAGTTGATGATGCTAAAGAGCCTTTTGGATTTATACAACTCACTTTTAAGTAAATAAAATTTGATTTTAAGCACTTTATCAACACCAAAATAAATCCTGTAAATCTTGAAATCCTGTCAAAAGCTAAGCAGACAAGATAAATAATCCTGTAAATCCTGAAATCCTGTCAAAAAAAGGAAATATGTTACACGAAGAACTCACTAAAAAAATTATTGGGGCAGCCTATCAAGTGCACAACACGCTTGGAGCAGGTTTTTTGGAAAAGGTCTATGAAAATGCTCTGCGTATTGAGTTAGAGAGAAGTGGTTTCAGAGTAGCTCAACAGTATCCTATCAATGTCTTCTATAAAAATGAATTGGTGGGAGAGTTTTATGCTGATTTGTATGTAAACGATACCATAATCTTAGAGCTCAAAGCCGTAGAAAATTTACTGCCTATCCACGAAACGCAGTTAGTCAATTACCTTAACGGGACTAATACCGATATTGGACTGCTTATCAATTTTGGAAGTTCGGTAGTGGTAAAGCGAAAATACAGGGTTTATAAGAATACAAAAAAATAAATCCTGTAAATCTTGTAATCCTGTCTTATTTTCTCTGGACAGGATTGCAGGATTAACAGGATTAGAAAATAAAATTTTAATATTTAAAATAATTACAATTATGGCACGTAAAGTTTTAGTTAGTTTAGTGAGCGCACAAACAATTCCTAATGTACAGCTTATAAAAGAGTTTGATAAGAGTGTAGATGCTTTTTTATTTATAAGCACGAGCGGAATGGAAAAAAGTGGAAATCGCCAATGGATAATTGACGCAACAGGCATGCCTGAGGAAAAAGTTCTTCAGCCGATTATTGTAGATGCACACTCTTTCGATGACATTGAAAATTCATTAGCAGAGGCAGAACTTAGCGATGACGATGAGTTCATTGTAAATATTACAGGAGGCACAAAAGTCATGTCAATTAGTATTTTTGAATACTTCAAAAACTTAAAAAGCGAGATTTACTACATAACAGGCTCAGGAAATGAATACATCAAAGTCTTCCCAGGAAGACGCAAGCAAGCACTTCAATTACAAGAATTTATAAGTCTTAAAGAATATTTAGTTAGCTATGGATTTGAATTGCAAAAAGCAAATAATACGCTTTACAAACCCATAGATTTCACCAAAAAATTTTTTCAGTATTTTACAACCGAGATATCTGAAGACGAGAAGAGTATATTAAATGAACTCCGTAATTTTCGTAGCAAAAATCTCAGTACAGCCAAAGAAAATATAGAGGGACTCGAGAAGTTTTTAAATAAAATTGATTTCCAACCTAAAAAACTTGAAAAACTTGATAAATATGAGTGCAGATACCTATCGGGTGATTGGTTTGAGGAGTATATTTTTAATCGGGTAAAAAGCGAACTCGAACTCGAGGACGATAAGATAGGTATTGGCTACAGTCTTGTTAAGCAAAATGTACCTAATGAATTTGATGTATTATTTGTCTATAATAATCGCATTTATACAATAGAATGTAAAACTTCTATTTTTGATAAAGATGCTACAACAGGAATAGAACGCTCTATTATTGGGAGTGTAATCTACAAATCAGACTCCTTACAAAAAGATTTTGGTCTTTTTGCCAATACATCTATTTTTACATTAAGTCCCGTTGTTGATGAGAAAGGAAATTTACAAAAATCTTTACAGACACACTATGAACGTGCGAAGCAAAACCGTATTCCTATTGCATCACTTTTAGATATTAAAGAAAGGTCTATTAAAGAAATATTGCGCCTAAAATAGACAACACGAACACCATTTAACTTATCAATAAAATCTATATAGCTAAAATACGCCCATGCCCACCCTCATCTCCCTCACAAGTGCACAAACGCTACCCAATGTGCTTTTTGCTAAATCCGGCACAAAGCAATGGGATAGGTATATTTTTGTGAGTACTGATTTTATGGAAGGGCAACATAAAACCGAACATATATTACAGGTTTTAGGCTTAGATAGAAATGCTCCGAATGTCATTATTAAGCAAGTCCTCGAGGATAGCTTGGAAGATATTAGTCTCAAATTGAGCAATATAGAATTTCATGACGATGAAGAAATTACTGTCAATCTTACAGGAGGGACAAAAATTATGGCTATCGGCGTATATAATTTTTTTGTACGCAAGTCTTGTAAAATGTTTTATATTCCATTTCCTAAAAACGAAATTGTACAAGTTTTTCCTGAAATTAAAAGCAAGGTTCAAGTTCTCGACTACCGAGTCAATTTGTTGGAATACTTACAAACTTATGATGTAAAAGTAAGTCAGGCAAGTTTTCAACAAAAAAACCATACGTTCTCTGAGGCTATTACCCAAAATATGTTTCGCCAAAATACAAGCTACCAGCGAGGCAAACCTTTTTGGCATTACTGGAAAAACTTACAGCACTTAGGACAGGAACTACAAAATCGTCCTTTTATTAACCTCAATGAAGCTCGTTTTAGTGAGGTAAAAAAAGGATTAAATCAGGTTGCTTATAACCCCAAGCAGGCAAACTTGCTAAGTAGAGAAGAAATTCAGTATTTTGTTGGAGGCTGGTGGGAGGAATATCTGTATCACAGCATCAAAAACCAGCTTCAACTTGATAAAAATAGCATTGGCTTAAATATCGAAATCAATAAAGATAAAAGCAAGCGTTTCTCTGCGGGCAATGAGTTCGATATTGTTTTTGTCTATGAAAATAAATTTTATGTTATCGAGTGTAAAACAGGCATCTATGACATCAAAAAAACAGGTATGCAAACTTTTAACGAATATGTATATAAACTTGCCGCACTGCGCCGTTTTTTTGGATTAGGTGTAGTACTTTCTCTTTGTATTTTACAAAAACTACCGCAATCTACTGATAGTCAAATCTTTTTTAAAGACCGCACCGAAGTGCTCAATATAAAACTTTTTGATGGTAATGATTTTAAGGATATACAAAGCTTCTTAGAAAAACTTCTACGTTAGCATTTAATATTGAAACGTGATAATGTCTATTATACATTCTGCTGTTCAGAAATAACATTGCTTTGAGAAATGTTATTTCTGACTGGCAAACATTACGCACAACAACTAATCCCCATAAAAAAAACATGAAAACCCTACACCTTCTTTTTTCTCATAGTCTTACGCCCGAGCAGAAAACTGATGCCGAGCAAAACTTAGGCATTAAGTGCATAGCGCCACTACCCGATGCCTTACAAAAAAAATTTAGTGCCGTACCGCCCGACCTCGAAAGCCTAAGCGAATACGCCACACCTATTATCGCACACCTCAAAGCCGAAGCCCAAGCAGGTGATGTCGTGCTGATTCAAGGCGATTTTGGTCTGACTTACTTATTGGTAAATTTCTGCCACTCAGTAGGCTTGCGTGCCGTTTATGCAACGACGGAGCGCGACTCCATCGAAGAACAACAAGCCGATGGTAGCATTATTACAAAACGTGTCTTTCGGCATAAGCAATTCCGAGATTATCAAATATATGAATAAACACAAGCTGATAGCCCCCTTATCCATAGCACAGCAATATGGAAAGATAAACTTAAAATATTATTTCTGACTGACGAATGTATAGCAGTATGGAATAGATATGATTGCTTTTAGATGTTAGAAATGACATTTCTTGGAGAAATGTCATTTCTAAATATCTAAAATTCTAACAGAACGATTAGCTTTGTGCTTTGAAATTCATTGATTTTTATATTCCAAAATCCAAAATACGTTTTATGAACGATTTAAAAAATAAAATCGAAGCCCTATGGGACGACCGTAGCCTCTTAGAAAATACGGATAATCATAAAATTATAGCAGAAGTTATCGAGCAGTTAGATAAAGGTGCTTTGCGGGTCGCCGAGCCACTCGCTGAGGGTAAATGGCAAGTAAATGAATGGGTCAAGAAAGCCGTCATTTTATACTTTCCTACACGCCAAATGGAAACTATCCATACGCCCCCTTTTGAGTTTCACGATAAAATTCCATTGAAATCTAACTATGCCGATTTAGGAGTGCGTGTCGTGCCACATGCTGTTGCTCGTTATGGTGCCTTCATAAACAAAGGCGTAGTGTTGATGCCTTCTTATGTCAATATTGGTGCTTATGTAGATTCGGGTACGATGGTCGATACTTGGGCAACCGTAGGTAGCTGTGCACAAATTGGCAAACACGTACATTTGAGCGGTGGTGTAGGTATTGGCGGCGTGCTTGAGCCCGTACAAGCAGCCCCTGTTATTATAGAAGATGGTGCATTTATCGGTTCTCGCTGCATCTTGGTAGAAGGTGTAAAAATTGGCAAAGAAGCCGTTTTAGGAGCTAATGTAACGATTACGGGCAGTACGCATATCATAGATGTAACTCAGCCGGAGCCTATTATTTACAAAGGCGAAGTGCCTCCGCGTGCTGTTGTCATACCAGGCAGTTATCCCAAAAAATTTCCTGCTGGCGAGTACCACGTACCCTGTGCACTAATTATCGGTCAGCGCAAGGCCAGTACGGATTTAAAAACTTCTCTCAATGATGCTTTACGCGAAAATCAAGTGGCAGTTTAAATCTATTTAAACAAATCATGAACAAAGCCTTAGCCTTAGCATTTTTTAGGCTAAGGTTTTCTTTTTTAGGAAAATAAATAAGATATTCGCATAAATAATCCAACCTCCTTTGAGGATTTCAAATCTTATTAGTGCTTTACGCCTTTGTTTCAGTTTGTCAAAATTAGAAAAGATATTTTAGGTATGCGATTTTTATATACTTTTTTTGTAGTTTTTAGTGTTTTATTTTTTAGCCTTTCGGCAAATAAGGCATCAGCTTGGGGATTTTTTGGTCATAAACTTATTAACCGTACGGCTGTATTTTTAATGCCACCCGAGATGATAGGATTCTATAAAACTCATATTCAATTTTTGACAGAAAACTCTGTAAATCCAGACCGCAGGCGTTATGCCGTAGAGGGTGAGGCCCCGCGTCATTATATAGACATTGACCACTACGGCGCAGATGCTATTTATACAATGCCACGCAAATGGAAAGATGCAGTAGCTAAATATACCGAAGATACGCTCAAGGCTTACGGCATTGTACCTTGGCATATTGAAGTAATGACGGACCGCCTTACGCGTGCTTTTCGCAACAAAGATGTCAAACAAATTCTACTTTATTCTGCGGATTTAGGTCATTATATTGGCGATGGCAACGTTCCGCTACACACTACATCGAATTATAACGGACAGATGAGCGGTCAGTATGGTATTCACGGTTTTTGGGAGTCTCGCCTACCCGAGCTTTACTCCAATGAATATGATTTTTTCTTTGAAAAAGGGGCAGAATATGAACCCGATGTACTTGGACGGGCTTGGAATGCTGTAACCGTAGCACATTTAGCCTTAGATTCTGTATTTCGCTTCGAACGCGAACTTACAGAACGCATGGGCGACGATCAAAAATTTACATTCGAGACGCGAGGTCGAATTACCGTAAAAGCCTATTCAGAACCCTTTTCACGTGCTTATCATACGATGCTTGGTGGGCAAGTCGAACGCCAGATGCGAAGTACAATCAAAATGGTGGCGGATTTGTGGTTTACAGCCTGGGTCAATGCGGGCAAGCCCGATTTAGATGCACTTATCGAGAAACGCCTCAGCGAAGAGGAGCGCAAAGCCATCGAAGAGGAAATGGAAGATTGGCAGAAAAATCGTAAATTTAAAAGCCGTGAAGATGACCAATTTGAAGGCAACCTCCCAGATAAATATAAAAACTACGGCTACTTACCGAATTTTCAATGGGAAGGTATAGCCGGCATCAATCTGAAAAACCGAATGAAAAGCCTCAAAAGGGAGCTGTGCAAATATCCGATTGCGCCCCCAGTAGTGCTGTGCGCCCAAATGCAACCACTGAAAAGCCCCGTAGTTCCGGCGAAAGCCGATACGCAATACGATACCATAATCTTGGGGATTTATCGCCGAGTAAACATTTTGAGCGAGGTAGCTCGCACGTGTGAGCTGAGAGCCTGATAGCCCCGCCGAAAATTGATAGTGAAAACCTTGTCCGAAAAAAATATATTGCGTCCATAGAATTGTTTCAAGATAATCTAAACGCATGGAGGCTCTGCGGTCGAAATAAGGCAAACGCCCACCTCTTATGCTATAATTGAGGTCGGCACGAAAAGCCCAATTGTCACGCCAATCCCATATCAAAAAACCGCCTCCACTGCCGGCCAACCCTCGGCTGTTATCGATATTGAGCATACGCGCATAAATAGGACCGCCATGCACACCGCCAGATAGCTTTTGAGCCGAGAGCGAAGAAAAAGTAAAAAAAACAATAAAAAGCAAACAAAAAATGCCTTTTACGTTTTTTGTAAGTACAGTAATATACATAATCTTAGTGCGCACTGCTGCTTTTTGTGGTAAGATGTATAGGTTAAAATATTAAAATACAAGTTACTGCTCGTTAAAAGTCAAAATCTGTATCCGTAAAACAAATATAATTCATATATTTACAAGACTTTTGTTTTAGCATAACAATTTTTTATTTTCAATGAAAAGAGCGCAGAATATTTTTAAACAAACCGTAAGACGTGAAGGCATCGGCACGGTGTATTTTACAGCTGTTGCAGCCCTAATAGCTTCTGGCTTGTTGCTATTTGGTATTTATTATGCCGATCAGGTATATCAATCAAGCGAAAATGCTAGTCAAGCACGCGATATAGCCCATGAGCTAGATGTGCTCGAGAAAGTTTTTATCGAAGGCAAAGCCGCACAACGTGGATATTTAATATCCTCGAGTGAGGAATATTTATCTGACTTTTATGCCGCTAAGGATACGCTTACAGCTAAATTAGACCTTGTAGAAGTCCTGACTATAGATTATGCTAATGAAAAACAACAGAAAATAAAAAATCTAAGAAGGAATATAAAGGATAATTTTGCGTTTTTAGAAGATTTAATCGAGTTGCGTAGAGGTGGTACGCTCGATACCATTACCCGTGTACTTGAAGATATGCAAGGAGAAGCACTCACAAAACAAATACAACAAGAAATCGAACAGCTACGGCAACAACAATCTGAGAAATTAGAAATGAAAAACGATATGCTTGCTAAAAGTGGTCTTTTTTTTCGACAAATACAAATTTTTGGTACGGGACTTACCGTTTTTCTTCTTTTGTTTACCGTGTATAGCATTTATATAGAATATAAGCGCAAAAACGAAGCCTTTATGATACTCGAGGAGCAACTCGAGCAGGCACAAATCTATGCCGATGAGCTTCAAAATGCAAATCAAAACCTTTCCTACGCACAAGACGAAATTAAAAAACAAAAGGCTGAGCTGCAAGAGCAATACAAAGAAGTTGAAAAAAATGAAAAGCGACTTATTATAGCTGAAAAAGAATTGCGTCAAAAGCAAAACGCTATGGAAGCGCAGCAATGGCTCGAAACGGGTCTGAATCATTTTGATGCCATCATGCGCGAACATTATGATAAAAATGTCGAAACTTTTGCTGATATTATTTCTACCCATATTGCCAAAAGACTTAATGCGCTTGAGGTTATTTTTTATCAAACTATAGAAGATAACGATAAAAAATTCTTGAAGCCCGTAGGCGGATACGCTTATAACCCCGATAAAATGCCTTTACAATATAATTTTGGAGAAGGCCTACTCGGGCAAGCAGCTAAATCGCAAGAATTTTTGTATTTTTCTGATGCTGAAATAGAAATGAATCGCATCGGAAGCCCACTTGTAAGCATTCGCCCCGAAGCACTTACACTTATGGCTTTAGTGCAAAATCAGCGCACCGAAGGCGTTATCGAAATTTGCCTTTTACAAAGCTTAGATAAAGAAAATCAAAAGTTTTTGATGCGACTTGCTAAAAATATTGCCGTTATGTTTAGCAATATTCAAAACAACATGCGCACACAGCAACTACTTGCCGAAAGCCGTGAGTCGCAACAAACACTCTCGGAGCAAACCGAAGAAATGCGCCAACAAGCCGAAGAAATGCGCACTACGCAGGAGCGTATCCAGCAAATTCTTAAAGAAGTCGAAAACAAAGAAGTCAGATTGCGTGCGCTTATTGATAATACAGAAGACATTATATTTGTTATCAATAGCAATTATGAAATTACAGTATTCAACAAATCATTTGAGCAACGCTATCAGAAAAACGGACAAAAGGTAGAGGCTAATAAGTCTATATGGAACGTACTCCCCGAAAACGAGCAACCTATTTACAAAAACTATTTCCAACTCGTTTTTGATACAGAAACGCCACAAAGAGATGCTGTAAGCATAGAACAAGGCGAACAAGAAATATACTATGCCTTGCATTTTAATCCTGTAAAAGATAGCCATAATAAAGTTATTGGCATCTCCGTCTTTAAAAGAGACATTACAGAATCTCGTAAGTCGCAAATACGCACCGAAGCGCTACTCGCTGCCGCCGAAGAAGCCAACTGGCAAATTCAAGCCCAAGAAGAAGAAATGCGACAAAACCTCGAGGAGCTTACCGCTACACAATCGCAAATGCAAGATGTAATTCAAAATTTGGAAAAGAAAGAAGCAAGCCTGCATGCGATTATTGATAACTCGAGTGATAGCGTTATTGTATTAGATACAAATTTTAACGTTCAGTTTATCAGCAAGTTATTGAAAGATGATTTTGAAGCGCAAGGCATAGATATCTATGAAGGTGTGCCCTTTGATAATCTTTTTGAAGATAAAAAATTGCTTGAAAAATACAAAAGCTACTACCGCCGTGCTTTTGCTGGTGAGCACTTTAAAGTGCAAGAAAAAATAGATAGATTAGGGCAAGAAGTAAGCAATGGGGACACCTTTGAGCTCTCTTATATGCCCATAGAAAGTAACACAGGCGAAATTATTGGTGTAGCTTCGCGAGGCACAATTATTCTAAAATCATAGATAATCCCTAATGCGTTATGAGTTTTTTCTTTGATATACGAAACCCGAAACTAAATCAAGAAGTGGCTATCAAGCAGCGCGATGAGCAAATTGAAAGCCTTCAAAATCAAATACAAGCCCTCGAGCAGAAGATACAAGCCATCGAAAACGAGAAGGCGCAGTTAGTACAAGAAAAAATAACGCAAGTTAATGATTTTGTAGAAGCGCATGAGCGCATGCAATACGATAAACTATTACTCGAAGAGCAACAGTTTATCAACGCCTCCCTTGCCAAATTTACAGCCGTTATGCGCTGGCAAGAAGAGCAAACTTTGCGCTCTTGGTGTAACAAACTCTTAGATGAGCTTATCCCCTTCATCAAGGCAAATCAAGCTGTTTTGTATTACTTTGATAAGCAACAACAACTTTTTTTTGTCGCTGGTAGCTATGCCGTAGCTACTGAAAAATTAAGTAAAAAAACATTTGCCATAGGAGAAGGCTGGATAGGGCAAGCTGCCGAAAGCGGTGAAGTTATTGAAATACAAGAAAATAAATCTGATTATTTTTCTACAAGAATAGCCGATGTGCAGCTCAAAGCTAAGGCTTTTTATGCTATTCCTTTGCTTTATAACGAACAGGTATATGGCGTATTAGAAGTTTTGGCTATCAATCCCTTAACAGAAAAACTCAAGCGTTTTCTCGATACCCTAAGACCGAGTATAGCCTCTGATTTAAATGCTTTAATCAAAGAAAAGCAGCTTATCAAAACCTTCAAAAATGTACAGCAGAGTGAGGAGCGATTCCGAATACTTTCAGAAGTTACACTCGAGGGTATCGCTTTCGTAGATAATCAAATGAAAATTACAGAAGCAAACCCCGCTTTTTTGAAAATGTTTGGTTACGAAAGCATAGAACAAGCCTTGGGCATAGATGCACGTAGCCTACTCAAAGCCGAACGCCAAGATTTAGATGTGCTTAGGCTCGCACCCGAGCAACTCCGAGAGCGTCAATTGCAAGATTTTAGAGGGGTAAGAAAAAATGGCTCAAGCTTCCCTATAGAGTTGCAAGCCCGGAAAGTTCAAATCAATGAAATTAGCCTCGAGATTATTTCATTCCTCGATGTGAGTGAACGCAAAGCTGCTGAGCAAAAACTTCAAAAAACTCAGGCAGAGCTTGCCGAGAGCCTTAAAGTAGTTGAGCTACTAAGAGAAATCGAACAGCAAAACAAACGCATGACCGAAAGCATTCAGTATGCTAAGCGCATTCAAGAATCTATCCTACCCGATATTGAAGATATGCGCGCAGCTTTTAATGATTTCTTTCTCTTTTATCGTCCACGCGATGTCGTATCAGGAGATTTTTACTGGTTCGTACAAAAAAATAAAAAAGTTTGGATTGCTGCCGTAGATTGCACTGGGCATGGCGTACCAGGTGCGCTCATGTCTATACTAGGGCATTCTATTCTCAATCGGCTTGTCAAAGAGGAAGGACGCGAATCGCCTGCTGATATCCTTAACCGTTTAGATGCCAGTATTATTGAGCTTTTTTCGCACAAACGCAATACAGAAAAAGCACCTCGCCGTGATGGTATGGATTTAGCCCTTTGTATGATTGACTACGAAACGCAAAAAGTAAATTTTGCAGGTGCTTATCGCCCCCTGCTCCACGTGAGTAGTGGTAAGTTAAAAAAATATGAAGGCACTCGCATGCCCATCGGTATTTTTAGAAATAAAGAAAAACCTAGCTTCGAAGAGCGCAGTTTTTCTTTTGAAAATAATGACATCATTTATATGTATAGCGATGGCTACCCCGACCAATTTGGAGGCGAGCAAGGTATGAAATATATGACAAAGCGTTTTAGAAGTTTTTTACATCAAATCAGTGCGCTTCCCCTCGAGGAGCAATCTAAAAAATTAGCAGTAGAGTTAGACAATTGGCAAGGCAACGAATCCCAAATAGACGATATTATCGTCATGGCTATGCGGCTTTAAAGACTGCTTGGCGCAAAACTTTATTTTTAAAACACTCGGGCTTTACTTTTCTATCCGTTATAGCTCGTGGTTTGAGTTTTGTGCTAATCAATAAATTTTTTGCTATTTATTTTGGTGCTTCTGGTTTGGCGTTATTAGCGCATTTTCGCAATTTTTTGAGCCTGCCTCTTCTCCTTGCCGGCGAAGGAAGCTATAAAGCCTTACTGCGATACTGGAGCTTAGCGCAATATTTACCCACACAAAAAAAAGCTGCTTTTTGGGTATCAACAGCTTTTTGGTTGAGCAATATTATTTTGCTGTTTTTCTTAGGATTTTGTGCAGTATTTGCTGATTTTTTTTGGAAAGAGTTCCAGTTGCTTTTTGATTCTTTTTCATGGTTTTGGTTGCTACTTCTTTTTGTGCATATTTGGCAGTTGCTTTTTGTCTCCCTGCTTTTAGCAATGCAAAAAATCAAAGCATATAGTATTGCGATTTCCGTAGCGGGCTGGGCAGCTCTACTCGCCCTTTATACCCTTAAAGACCACCTTTCCCAAGCTGATGCCCTTTTAGTATATGGCACTGGACAGGGCGTAGCCCTATTGTGTAGCCTCTACCTTTTGCGAGAAACCAAACTTACATTTTGCTTTTTTAAGCCCGAAGTACTGCGTCTCATGATACCTTTTTTGCTTACAGCCAGTGCTATTGTTTTGCTCAATAAACTCACTGATTTTGCCCTTAGAAGAGAAGCTATCTTGATGTTTGGAGAGGAATTGACAGGATTTTGGCAGGCTATATTGCAAGTATCTGAAGGTTATACAATGATTTTTTCCGCTACTTTTATGAGTTTATTTTTTCCACAAGTATCGGCACGCATCACACAGCCCCTTGCGCTTCAAAACTATTTAAAAAAAGTTATACCTTTGATTTTAATATCCTCACTAATCGGATTAGGCATAGTTTATGGCTTTCGCCAAATGCTGACTCGTGCTTTGTATAGTGAAGACTTTGTAGCTTACGCCGATTGGTTTTTATGGATACTGCCCGCTGACCTATCTAAGTTCGGAATTTTTATTATAGGAAATTTGCTGCTTGCCGCCACACAGATGAAGCGTTTTATGATCTTACAGCTTATATATGCACTCATCTATATCGGGGCTGCTTATTGGCTCACCGCTTCAAATGGTATCGTTGGATTCTTACAAGCCAAACTACTCGCCTCCTGCCTTACTATACTGCCCGCACTTTACTACTTGCGCACATTCTTGAAATAAGATTCCAAAGCCGATAAAAAACTTTTCCATTCTAAAGCCCATGACTAACCCGCCAGTACAATTTCTTGCTTTCTATGAATATCCAACTTAATCATAACAAAAAGCAAAACCGTAAAACTCCAAAGCGAAGAACCACCATAACTAAAAAAAGGCAATGGAATCCCAATCACAGGAAAAAGACCCACAGTCATGCCAATATTAACCAAAAAATGAAAAAATAAAATCGCTACTACACAATACCCATACACACGCGAAAAACGCGATTTTTGCCTCTCCGCTAAATGTATAAGCCGTAGAAATAACAATAAAAATAACAAAAGCACAAATAAGCTTCCTGCCCAGCCATGCTCCTCGCCTACAGTGCAAAAAATAAAATCCGTACTTTGATCAGGCACATAATTGAGCTTTGTATGAGTGCCCTCCAAAAAACCTTTGCCCCAAAGCCCACCAGAACCAATAGCATTGATAGAATGCCCCACTTGAAAACCAATACCACGAGGGTCTTTCGTAGGATCTACAAGTAACTCCAAACGATTGCGCTGATATTCCTTCAAAATGTCTTTGATAAAATAATCTAAAGCCGCCACACATAAAATAGTAGCTATAACAATAGTACCCACAAAGGCTGTCCAATGATACTTTTTATCAGATAAAAAACGAATACCCCAGCTCAACACCAGCCATACACCGCCTGCAGCAACCAAAAGCAATAGATTATGCTTCGCTTCTGATACGCTCAAAAGCGACACTTTTAAAGTCTCTTCAAAATCATACTCAAGAAGTGGAAGCCAATAAGACATGGTCAAAAAAGAAGCATTGAGCAGTAAGCAAAGCGTAAATATGAAGTACTTAGGACGGTCTTCTTTTTTTCGTTTAAAAAAATCAATAAACTGAATAGCCAGCACCGCTACGCCACCCCAAAAAATAATACCAAAAAGCAAAGCCCATAAATCATTGAGCATAATGAGCGTCGTTACTAAAAGCGCAATGATTGAAAGCCCCACGACCATAATCCAAGCGGGCATACCCTCGCGATAAAAAACAACAAAAAAAGCAGAAAATACTAAAGCAGAACCCGTATCGCCTTGAAGCATCGTTAAAAATACGGGCAAGCCAATAATTGCAATCAAAACACCTAAATTCTTATACCGAGAAACATCAACTTGAGCACGACTCAAATAACGCGCAACACCCAAAGCAGCAGCAAATTTTGCCAACTCAGCAGGCTGAAAACGTATAAAACCCAAATCAAACCACGATTTTGAACCCGCTATTTCACGACCAAATATCAATACGGCTACCAAAAGAAGCATCGTAATCCCATAAATGCCCCAAGTAAAAGAACTAAAAAAGCGCATATCCAGCAGTACAATGACTGTAGCAATGACTAAGGCAGCGGCAATCCATACAAGCTGTTTGCCACCATTTGTTTTGAGTAGCATGTGGCTTAAGCTATAAGAAGCATCAGGATTATATACAGCAGCGTAAATATTCATAGCACCAAAGCCCACCATAATCAAAAATATGATGACAGTAAACCAGTCTATCTCCTGCGCAATTTTTGTCTTTTGATACATATTTTTTTATCCAACAAAATTTGAAATCTAAGTTACGCCTATATTAAAACATATAGCCCGCAAATAGCTTAAAGGCGAGCATCTATACTACTCAAAGGAAGTAAACCTTTGACATCATACACAACCGTATTTTCGTGGCTACAAGTACTAATATCTACCTGCTTAAAAGCCTCATGTGCTACTGCTACAACAACAGCATCATACACTCCATTGCGCCCAAAACGCTGAATAATCGAAATGCCATACTCCTTTTGTACCTCCTCGGGGTCTGCCCAAGGATCAAAAACTTCTATAAGCATACCAAACTCCTCGAACTCACGAATAAGGTCTATAACTCTTGAGTTGCGAATATCAGGACAGTTTTCTTTAAAAGTAATCCCCATAATCAATACTTTTGCCCCTTTGATATGACAATTTTTATGAATCATCAATTTAATCACCTTAGATGCAATAAAATTACCCATATTGTCATTGATGCGCCTACCGGCTAAGATAACCTCAGGATTATAACCTAAACTCTCAGCTTTATAAGTCAGATAATAAGGATCTACGCCAATACAATGACCACCGACAAGCCCAGGACGGAAAGGCAAAAAATTCCATTTTGTACCCGCCGCTTCCAATACTTCTATCGTATCTATATTCATCTTTTCGAAAATCAGGGCCAGCTCATTCACAAAAGCAATATTGAGGTCGCGCTGTGCATTTTCAATTACTTTAGAGGCTTCAGCCACTTTAATAGATGATGCGCAGTAAGTCCCAGCAGTAATAATGCTACTATAAATTTCATTAAGCGTTGCTAAGGTCTCGGGGGTTGAGCCACTCACCACTTTTCGAATTTTACTCAAAGTATGTACCTTATCCCCAGGATTGATACGCTCTGGCGAATAGCCACAAAAGAAATCTTGATTATAAACAAGCCCACTCTCTGACTCTAAAATCGGAACACAATCCTCCTCAGTACAGCCCGGATATACCGTAGATTCGTACACGACAATATCACCTTTTTTCAAAACTTTACCCACAGTATGCGTTGCCGAAAGTAGCGGTCTAAGGTCAGGTTGTTTGTGTGTATCTATAGGTGTAGGCACGGTAACAATATGAATATTTGCACCTGATAAATGAGCTAAGTTATCCGTAAACTCAAGCGCATCTGCCTTTGCTAAATCGTCACTCTCGACTTCTAAAGTCCGGTCTTTATGCCGACGCAACTCCTCGATACGCCGTGTATCAATATCAAAACCTAAAACAGGATATTTTTTAGCCAACTCCACAGCGAGTGGCAAACCAACATAGCCTAAGCCAATTACAGATATAGTATGTTTTTCTAACATAAAGTTATTACAGATTAGGGTAAAAAACCATTACAAATGCTAAGATACGAATATTATACATAAATAAAACAAATCTTTAACAAGTACGCACACATTCTATATAATTTGTGTAACCTTAGCAAGACCTATAACCCCAAAAATAGCTAAAACTCTAAACAAAATGCCTTCTTATCTGTTATATAGATAGAAAATAATTTACAGAAACATCAAAACCTATTTTTCATGAACGATACAATGATTGCATTAAACAGAATAGCATTAAACGAAGATAAAGCCGCTGAAATTGCAAATAAGCTCAATCATCTATTAGCAGATTATCATCTATACTATCAAAACTTACGCGCTTTTCATTGGAATATTCAAGGTAAAGATTTTTTCGAATTGCACGATAAGTTTGAAGAGCTTTATACCGAAGCCAATACAAATATAGATGTACTCGCAGAGCGAATCCTTACCCTTGGACATACACCCATTCATACACTTGAAGATTTTATCTCGCACGCCGAAATTAAATCGCATAAAGGTATGAAAAACGGAGAAGAAACTGTTAAAGCTACCGTTACAGGTTTAGCTGTATTGCTACGCAAAGAAAGAGAAATACTCGAAATTGCAGACGTTGCTAACGACGAAGGCACACTCGATATGGTTAGTGAGTTTATTGGCTCACAAGAAAAAACCGTATGGATGCTCTCAGCTTGGCTTGGATAAGCCAAACAGCGGGCGCAATTCATATTTACGCTGTGCTAAAAACGGTAGTCTCAAAACAATTATGCCTGCCGTGTTTGGTGTCCCCACCAAACACCAAAGCAGGTAATTTTGAAATGCACCCCAAACACCTTCTTCTGAAAACTATAAATAAAAAAAGAACTAACCCTTGCCAAAAAAGGGTTAGTTCTTTTTTTTGTTTATTTTGGCTATGGACAAACCAGAAATAACATTTCTCAAAAAAATGTTATTTCTACGCCCATTTTAGTTGTTTAACAAGGTCATAAACAGAAAGTTGCTGAAATAATAAAAAAGCACTGCTGCTTAAAACCTCGCGCCTACAGCTACTTTTTTCTGAATTTGCTTCACCGTGCCATTCAGATCGAAGAGTTCTATCAAAATCAGATAATAGCCTACACGTGCCTTCGAACTGCGGTCATCGAAGCCGTCCCAGCGGATAAAGCCCGTCGCCGAAAGAAGTTGGCTCTCTACTAAATGCTTTATCACACGCCCTTTCATATCGAAAATACGAATCGTAACGACCTGCCCATTGGCTTCACAATCGTAGTTGATTTGTACAAAATCATCAATACCATCGCCATCAGGTACAATAACCTCCGTGCTCAAACTAAAACAATTAGCGGCTTGCGCACTTTGAGGATTATTTACACTTTGAGAGTTGAGGTAGCCCGGCGTGCCATAGCCCACAGTAGAGGCTGCTGAATGCCAATTTTGGCGATCATTAGTCGGTGCATCAAAAGAAATACGCTCAAGCGAAACGCCACGAATATCAGCCACCAGCGAAAAGTGCATATTCCGCTCGTAATCAAACCTATCCGCTATTTCACGCTCGGGCGTAAGCAAAAGCACCGTTCCGCCCGCAATAGGATAGCCTGGCAGATTCATTTCAAAAAAAGTCTCTTCTTTCCCATTAGGATACTGTGATTTGAGCTGCTCGCTGTCATTGCTAAATACGATATAAGACTTCGGTGCTAAAATCAGCGCACGGTCTGTAATCCGACGCACTACGCCCAACTCATCATCAGAAGCACGCCAATTTGCCATGTGCCAATCGCGCAAATCGATGTATTTATCCGAACGGTTATAAATCTCGACAAAATCCGTACCGCCTACAGGTGGCGAGTGCAATACTTCGTTGATAATCAAATCGCCAATTTCGCCCGCCTCTGGGAGCACAAATGTAGTTTTATTATCCTCATCATTGCGAATCAAATTGCCTACACAATCCGTAACATTACGCACCGTTACAGTATAAACCGTGCGAAAACGAAGCGGCGTGCTAAACTTCACAAAGAGCTCTTTGAAGTTTGCCCCTTCGAAATAAATACGCTCGATATTGGCATTATTATCTACCGTAATTCTACCAAAAGCAATGGCTTGTGTACTATCGAGCTTTTCGTTGAAAAGTAGCATAATTAAATCCTCTGCTATGACATCAGCACGCAGCAATTTGGGTGGCATATTGTCTCTGTTGGGTGCGCGCACCGAATTTTCCTTAGAAGGCGTTCCGCCTCGAGGGTCTATGGACGAAGCCCAATTGCTCCGCTCGGCGCAGAAATTCGTTACATCAATCATTTCTAAAGACCAGCCGCCGTCTCTTTTTTCAGCATCATCGTGCCAGCGGTCGGAGTACTCGATTTCAAAAATCAAAAATCCGTCGGGGTTGCGCATGCGCATCGGCTTACCCGTGATGTTGAGCGTGCGCCAATTCGTTATAGGAATGATATTTTCAATGCCACCCCACTCTGCAAAAGTATTAGCAGAGGCACTCGGCACAAGCAATTTATACTGACCCGGTAAAATAGATTCTGCTGGAAGCCTAATCCTACCGATATTATCCACAATCGTAACCCCATCGAGGTTCAAAATTTTATTCGTAGGGTTAAAAATTTCGATGTACTCGGCTTCGGGCAAACCGACAACAGGCGTGGGCTTTGCCATAATTTCAGTTATCAAAATTTCGCCATAATGCGGCTTATCGCCTAAGCCAAAAGGCAACTGTTGAATATCCATCACATTGCCCGCACAGTCTGTTACATTACTTACCGTTAAGGTATAAGCCACATTGACTTGAATGGCAGGCGCAATAATGAGCTGCACACTGCGCCTATCCGCAAAACGAGTTGCTACCACAGAAATTCCGCCCGAGATATTGTAATTATCGGGATTAACCATTGCCAGCGAGTCCGTGATTTCCGTAAAAGAAACGGTGAGTAAAGTATCGCTCACGACGCTCAAACGCTGTACACGTGGCGGCGTATTGTCTGGATTAGAAGCGGCTACGGAATTGACCGCTGCGGGCGTTCCCCCTCGAGGGTCGTTCGAGGCGCGCCAGTTAGCAGCCTCTACACAAGGGTATTCGGTATCAATCATCTCGAGCGTCCAGCCTCCGTTTTTCTTATCGTTATCTCTGTACCAAGTATCGGAATAACGCACCGAAAAAATCAATTCGCCACTCGGATTGCGCAGTACCAAATTTTTACCTCCAATCGTTATGCTCGGAAAGCTCGTAACGCCCATAGTTTGCCCATAGGGTTCGTAAAGCGGTACAGAGGTATTGCTACAAAGAATCATATACTCGCCCGGCAAGATAATCGCATCGGAAAGCGTAGCTACTCGACTCTCGTCCGAAAGCATAACATTACGCAAAGAGAGTACTTTATCGGTCGTATTATAAATTTCTAAAAACTCACGCTGTGGCAAACCTACCGAGGGTGAGGTATTAGCAAAAATTTCAGTAATTAGAAGCTCGTGAAACTGCGGCTCGAAGCCTGTGCCAAATCGGAAAGTACGGGTAGAGTCCATTCGATTTCCAGCACAGTCCTCTACACTCGAGACGCTCAACGTATAAATCACACCCGTTTCTAAGGCTGTGGCAAAAAACAGCTCCGCACTTCTCTCCGAAAGGTAATCAATCGAGCTAACGCCCAAGCCATTGTCAATATTGTAATTAGCAGGATTGACAAGGCTCAGGCTATCCAAAATTTCATCAAAAAACACGACTACAGAAGTATCACCTCTCATTTCAATTCT
This sequence comes from Bernardetiaceae bacterium, assembly GCA_020832465.1. GTDB lineage: Bacteria > Bacteroidota > Bacteroidia > Cytophagales > Bernardetiaceae > JAFIER01. Next base: position 23,695 of record JAFIER010000011.1, on the reverse strand, counting down.
TGTAGCCGTAGGCGGCGTAATGTCAGGATTCACGGCGAGGATAGAGTTGGCTTCTGTGGGCGTTCCGCCTCGTGGGTCTTCCGAAGCGCGCCAGTTGTTCATTTCTTCGCAGAGGTTACTCGGGTCTATCATTTCTAATGACCAGCCACCGCCAGATTTTGCTGGGTCTTGATACCAAGTGTTTGAGTAAGTAACTTTATGCAAAAGGTCTCCACTCGGGTTTCGCAATTCTAAAGGCTTACCGCTAATGGTAAGGGATGGGAATGAAGTTACTGCCAATACATTTTGTGGCTTTGCCGCTACTGCTTTTAAGCTATCCACTCTTGAGCTGGTACAAAGCACCACATAGTCGCCCGCTTGCATCGGAAAAGCCCTAAGCGTTCGTACAGTAGCTGTATTATCCAAAAGTTTAATACCTTCTAAGGAAATGAGCGAGTTGCTGGTATTATGAATTTCGATATACTCGGCATTGGGCAAACCTACTTGCGGCATAGGATCAGCCATAATTTCAGTAATGACAATCTCGCCTGGCATCGGTTCTCTGCCCCGTCCGAAGCTCGCATTATCAGAGGCGGCGTTGCCGGCGCAGTCTGTTGCGCTATTGACGGTAAGGGTATAAAGTAGGGTTTCATTTATGGGTGCGGTCAGCCTAATGCTCACGCTACGTGTATTGATATAACCAATACTATCGATCGTTGCTCCACCGCTAATGCTATAATTACTCGGGCTTACCATCGAGGTGCTATCCATAAATTCGTTGAAAGTAAGCGTAAGCGTTTGTAAATCCGCAGCGAGGATTAGGGATAGAATTTTAGGTGCTTCATTATCAGGCGGTGCAGTGCCGTTGATGGAATTGGTTCTTCCGGGCGTTCCTCCGCTTGGGTCTTCTGAGGCGCGCCAATTAGTAAGTTCTCCGCAGGCGTAGCTCGGGTCTATGCGCTCTAATGACCAGCCGCCGTTTCTCTTTTCAGGATCTTGATACCAAGTATCGCTATAGACCACTTTTGAAATGCGCAAGCCGCTTGTGTCCCTCAAAATAAGTGGCTTACCGCTAATTGTAAGCGATGGAAAACTCGTAACACCACGCACATTCGTAACGCCTACGCTCAAGAGACTATCCACACGTGAGTTTGCACAGAGTACAAGATATTCGGAGGGTGCAAGTGCATAATTGGGAAGTCTAACACTACGCGTTGCATCTTGCAACCAAAGGGTATTGAGATTGACAAGGGTCGAGCCACGATTAAAAATTTCTACATACTCGGCATTCGGCAAGCCAACCGTAGGCGTAGGATCAGCCATAATTTCGGTAATTACAATCTGCTCAGGCAGGGCATTTTGCCCTATGCCAAAGGTAATTGTATCGGGTTTGACATTGCCGGCACAATCTACAATGCCGGAGACTATCAGGGTATAAATGGTATTGACATCAATATCCGCTGAAAAGCGCAAAATAACCTCCTTATCGTTGATGTAACTAATATCCGACACACTAAGCCCTCCATCTATGGCGTAGTTGGCAGTATTGGTAAGCGTAAGGCTATCGCTTTCTTTGTCAAATTTGAGGCGTAGCGAATCGGTGAGTACGACCTGAAAGCTCTCTATTTGAGGGGGAATGGTATCGCTGTACTCACCATCGACGGAGTTGGGCTGCCCTGGTGTGCCTCCGAGCGAATCTAATGAAGGTGCCCAGTTGAACTGATTCTGACAAGGCGAGTTCAAATCAATCATTTCTAATGACCAGCCGCCTACATCTTTACCCGTATCGCCGTACCAACTGCGTCTGTAATTTACTCGAAAAACTTCAGTACCATCAGGGGCGACGAGCCTCAAAAGTTCGCCACTAATGCGCAAACTTCTCCAGCTCACACCGAGGACATCTCCATAAGGTGCAAAAGAATCTACATAAGAGTTGCGGCAGATAATCAAATAGGCTTCGGGCTCTAATACATAATCTCCAAGCGTCATAAATCCCGTTTCGTCGTAAATTCTTACGCCTAAGAGGTTTTGTGGTGTGCTTGTAGGATTGTAGAGTTCTAAATATTCATTTTCAGGAAGGCCAACGGGCGGGCTTTCGTTCGACATAATTTCGGTAATCATCAATGCGCCTGCTGCGGGTGGCGTAGGACGTGAAAAATTGATATTCGTATCGTCCATTTCATTACCAAAAAGGTCTCTTACGTTTTTGACCGTAATTGTATAAGTCGTACCGAAACCAAAAGGCTCGGCATAAGTGAGCCTTACAATACTGTCATTGGCTTGCAAAACAGCATTTGTAGGAATTCCAATTCCCATATTTACTGGGTAATGATTTAAGGCTTGTGCTGTTACGCTATTGACTTTTTCGTTGAAAACGACTTCTAAGGTAAAATCATTGAGCACCTTAACCGAGATGACTGAAGGTGGTGTATTGTCAAAACCAAAGGGGTGATTTGAAATAGGATCTAATTTTCCATTTTGCAAGAAAATATCACCTACGGATAAAATATAAGCCGCTGCGGGGTCAAAGGTTGTACCGAAAGAGAGATGCACGAGAGCTTCGTCTGCGCCATCGACAAGCGCGGCAAGGGCATCGCCTACGCCACCGCTTACGCTATATTTTTCGGGCACTGCTGCCGAGGCTTCTACCACCTCGTAATTAAATTTGACATCTAAGGTATTCGGCCCTATAACTGCTACGGAAAGCACTTGTGGCTGATAGACAAAACCTTTAGCAATCGCTCCAGAGACATTACCCAATAAATCCTGAATGCCATTAGCGGTAAGCGTATAGGCAGTCCCGATATTAAATGCGGCTGCAAACTCTAATCTCACAAGCGCAGGGTTTACAGCGTCTTGCTCGGCAGCGATAGGTGCGCCTACGCCACCCACGGTATAATTACCCAGCGTTTCGGCTGTAGCAGTAGTTACGGGTTCGGAAAAGAAAACCCGTAGTAGATGCTGAGAAACGACCTCGATTTTTCCGATGCTTGGATTTTTTGTTGTAAACGGAATATTTTGGGGCGGTACGAGAGGGTTTCCTGCTAAGTCCTGCACATTGGCTACGGTTAGAATTAAGGTTTCGAAATCCCCTAATCCGCCTGGAAAATCGAGCGTAACGATGCGTCCGTCGCCATCGAAGCGAGTAGCCATAGTGGGCGATCCTATGCCAGTATCAACGACGTAATTAGCAATATTTTCAGCAGAGCCTTCATCTACAATTTCATCAAATATAAGCTCAATTTGTGTATTAGAAAGCAAATTGAGGGTAACGACTGTGGGCGGTGTAATGTCGTATATAAAAGCTCTTGTGCGTGTAATCATGACATTTCCTGCTAAATCCTCTACATTTCGGATTCGCACTTGATACTCGAGCTCGAGCGTAAAGGGCGTGGGATAAGTAACAAAAACTTGCGAGGGGTCATCGGGGTTGCGTATTGCTGTGGTCGGAAATCCTACGCCTAATAGTTCATAAGCATTGATAATCTCGGCTGTAGTTTGATCTACGGGTTCAGAAAATTGCACCAAAATAGTATTTGCGTCAAGCGCAATGACACAGCCTGTTGGACATACATCAGGGCGGCTCGTATCGTAAATAAACGGTACGGAAAGTGGCGTAGTCATAAAGTTAGGCGGTGTAGCTAAGTCGCCGACGTTATTGACGGTCAAGAATTGCAAAGAATTTGCGGGGAAATTATCAGGAAAAAAGAGGTGTACTAAGGCAAAATCAGTGGCATCACGAACAGCACTTGTAGGGTTCGGAATGCCCGCGCTTTTGCTGTAATTAGCGGGGTTTTGGGCTGTTGCCAAATCTACGGGTTCGGAGAAGCGCACATCGAGGGCATTAGCTGAAATGACATTGGTAGAAACCGGAATGGGTGGTGCAGTATCGTTGAATACAAAAGGCACATCAACGGCGGGCGAAATAGGATTACCACTCAAATCTTCAACGTTCTGAACGGTTATCACGTAGCTATCCCCCTCTACGAAAGTAGCTGCAAAAGTAAGAATAACTTTACTCGGATCGAAGGGATCGAGGCTTGCCGCTGTGGGTGCGCCAATGCCACTATCTACCAAATAATTGGCAAGGTTGGTAGCAGCGGTAGGGTTGAGCGGCTCGTCAAAATCAATGATAAGCTGTGTTTCTGTCATACCAATAACAGCATCAACAACGGGCGGCGTGGTATCTATGTAAGGGAGCACACTGACGTTATCAAAAAAGCAAGAGAGCCTACGCCCAGCAGCGGTAAAAAGATAGTTCAAACCAAAGAAATTGGCATTATCAGTAAAGGTTACATCATTTGCCAAGCCTTGCGAGATGCCGTCCATGAAAAGTTGCCATGTGCCATCGCTAAATCGCCTTACGGTAACGATAGAAGTCATCGTACCTATAAGGGGTGTAATGGCCCCACCTGTAAATGGCACATTGGTCTCCGTTGTGCCATTTCTAATAAAAAGTTCAGGCTGTGGTGAAAATCTAATAAAATAGCCTTCTATAGTGCTATTTGGAGTTACGGCACTATGTCTAAAGAGGTTTTCTTGGTTTGAGAATAGATAAATCTCCGCAGTATTCGTACTGTTTATGGCAGTAGTATAATCAAGCCTAATATCAAAAGTCCATTCATAGTTTTGAGTAGTGAGATTAAGCGTTGGCGCAAGTGGTGTTGCCAGATAAGTTTGCCTTTGGCCTGCGCCTCCTGTAGGTACATCAGAGCGAAGCTCTCCACCGACAACAACATAGCCGGGCGCAGCCGAGATGCCTACTGTTGAGAGGTAAAATCTACCGTCCCAAGTGGGGGCAGTAGTAAAATCACCATCAGAAAAATCATCAATGAGTTGGGCTTCTGCTATTTGGCTTACAAAAAAAGCAAGGCCGCTCAGCATATAGTATAAGTAATTTTTTTTCATCATATTAAGCATCTTAATTGTATGTTTGTAGTATAAGGAAACGCCAACTTTGTTATATATCACGCCTTTGTAGCCCTCAAGGTTCTATTTTTTTAGAAAAGTGTGCCTTGGCTACAAGTTGCTATTAACGCCATTTCAAACTATTGAAATATAAGGGATTAGCCTTTGTAAATGCAATTATAGCAAACTTGTTATTATTTTACCTAAAAAAGCATATCAATTTCTTGAGAAATTTTTAGCTTTGCATAAAGCCTGCTACTTGGGTGTGCGTCAAACTTAGTAAATCGACTTAGGCAGTTTCAGAGATAACATTTCTTAGAGAGATGTTATCTCGAGGCTATTTTAGAAAAGTTATCGTGCGCCCTACTACTTTGAGCGGTATTTTACGTTAAATAATTGTTATAACCATATTTTTATCTGCAATCCCTAACTCGTTTTTACAAATATGAAATGGAAGCTCTTTTTTCAAAAATACCGCAATTTGGGCTGGCATGCTTTGTGGCTACTAATACTACCTGTTTTGGGTACTTGGATAGCGCATGCACTTACGCGCTATGTTTTTTTGGCACATGAGACTACACTTGCACTTTTTCAAAAAGGGAGTCTGCATTATGGCTATCCTTTTTATTTGAGCGTTATTCCCGTGCTTATGCTAAGTGTATGGATTTTAAGCTACCTACGCAAAACGTATTTGTTGTTCGATTTGGAAAGCACAAAATTTAACTTTCAAATATTGATATTTTTTAGTGTTTTTTCTTATATCCTGACTGAATACACACTTAATAGCCTTTTTACCGAAAGTAAATGGTGGTTAGACAATAACTACCGTGCTTTTAACAGCAGTATTGCTGGTGCATCTACGATTTTTGCCATAGCACACAGTTTATGGGTTTTTTATATGCTTATTGCTTTACGCTTTTTGTCATGGCTAAGTTTTCTCGACCCACATTTTAAAGTTTTAAAAACCTTTTGGAAAAAACCAGAATGGAGCGAATCCGAATTTGTACGAATCATACGCATTCTTTATCGCAAAGAATATGAAATGGAGGATTTTATACGCCACAGAGATGAGTTTCTTTCGCAGCATAACGCTCCATTTTCAAAACAAAACCTCAAAGACTTTGAATTAGGCTGGCAGAAAATACAAGCCCAATCATTTGATGAATATATAGCTTAATGCAAAAATAATAAGCTATGCCTTGCATGTTCAGACAAATTGCTAAAAAGTGTATTCGCATAAAAAACACTTGCTTTACATAATTTTTAATGCAAGTAATCATTAAAACACAACCAAAGATTATCGTATTACGTATCTTTGTAGTATATCATAAAATCCCAATTTTTTTATATCCATTTATTTACAATGAAAAAAACACTTATTGTATTGTTATTACAGCTGTTTTTAGGGTTTGATAGCCTATACTTGCATGCGCAAGAAGAGCTCGCCCGAAGTAATACAGCAGATTCTTTAGGCTTGTTAGACAACGATACGCGACATCGTTATTTTACCCCTTCTGTAGGCTACAACTCACTTCTTTATCGAGATTTTGCTACTTCTCCACTTTTTTATAGGGGGGCGGGCTTGCATTTGGGTTTGGCTTGGCTTACACGCGAAGCAGAACGCTGGGAAAGTACTTATCAAATGGGACTTAACACTGGTTTTACTTTTGCAGACATGCCCGAGAGTAATTATTTTCAAGGTTTTACTTCAAGCACCTTTGTCAATGCTCAACTATATGGGCATTATCTGCGCCAGATAAATACTTTGAGCAATGACAAACTCAAAATTAAAGTAGGACCAGCACTTGCTTCGGACTTAAACTTTCGCTTTAATGGCGGTTTGGGAAATGCAGGCGCAGGTTCTGAAATACTACTAAACCTGATGCTCGGCGCACAGGCAGTATATGATTTTTCTCGCAAAGAAAGTAAAGAACAAGACTGGTTGCTTTTTACACGTAAGTTGCGCCCCATCAAGCGTGAGCTAAGTTTTCAGTTGAATGTTGGCGTACTGAATTTTAATTATCGCCCTGGCTATGCCTATCTTTCAGATTTTGAGTTTGATGGTAGCGATACAAGTCCACTTGTTTTTCTATATGGTGGGCACAAACTTTATTTAAATGGCTATCGCTTACGCACACATGTAGCCTACACGTCCTATAGGCAAAATGGAAATGCACATAGCTGGTCTTATCATTGGGATGCTGCCCATGCGCCAGGTGGATATGAAATTTTTCAAATGGCAATCCATCGTTTTCAATATACCTTAATGTTTCACCGCAGTAAAAAATAATAACCTACCAAACGATATACAATTATGAACAAAATAATAAATACAATCGCTTTATTTTTGATTGTGCTTGTGGCTTCTTCCTGCGAACAAGCACTGTTTGAAGAAAATCAAAAAAGCAGCGAACCCTTAGTAAATTTTAATTACTTATGGGACGAAGTCGATAGAAAATATAGCTATTTCGACCTCAAACAAATAGATTGGGACGAGGTGAGAGTGCGCTACGAGGCTCAAATTTCAGAAGATATGAGCGAGGAAGAGCTTTTCAATGTGCTGGCTAATATGCTAAACGAACTTCGAGACGACCATACAAACCTTGTATCTCCTTTTAACATCTCGGTGTATAATGTTGCACTTCGAGGAGATGAAAATTTCAGACGCCGTACTATCGAAGAGTTTTATCTTCCCAATTTCAGAATAACGGGGGCTTTTGTTCACGATTTTTTGTTTGAAGAGCAGGAGATTGCTTATATTCGTTACGGTTCGTTTATGTCCCCTGTTAGCAGTGATGTTATGGACCATCTTCTGACTCGCTATGCAGATACAAAAGGCATCATTCTCGATTTAAGAAGCAATGGAGGCGGAACAGTAACTAATATACCCGCTATCCTTGAACGATTTGTCTCCGAGCGCACGCTTGTGGGCTCATTTATTACACGCAACGGGCGCGGTAGGCAAGATTTTGGAGAGCCACAGGATTTTCATATCGGTTCTCATGATGGCATAAGATACGAAAAACCTGTAATGGTATTGATTGATAGAGGTTCTTATAGTGCTACAACAATGTTTGCTGTAGCCACAAAAGCCTTTCCTCATATCAAACTTATCGGCGATACAACAGGTGGCGGTGGCGGTTTGCCCAATGGCGGGCAATTGCCTAATGGCTGGCTTTATCGTTTTAGCATCAGTCAGCTCCTCGATTTGAACGGCGATAGCTCTGCCGAAGATGGTGTAGCACCAGATATTCGCGCTTCTTTTGACTGGAGCGACCTTACTAAAGACGAAATCTTGGAAAGGGCAGTAGAAGAAATTCGCAATATGTAGTTACATAAATAAAGCCCCAAAAAGGACTAACAGTGCGCAGAGCATTGTGAGTTCTTTTTGTAAATTTATAGTAATACGTTTTGGGTGTACGTCAAATTGGTAAATTGACTTAGATAATTTCAGAAATAGCATTTCTAAAAAAAATAGTATTTCTGGGCATATTTAGCAAAGTTGTCATACACCCTATATTTTCGTTTATACAAATATTTTACCCCCCTCATTATCAAAATATAACGTTATGACAATTACGCTTCCCGACGGATTAAACATGTATTATGAATACAAACAGTCTGATTTGCAGAAAAAAACGCTTGTATTTCTTAATGGTCTTTCTCAATCTACTTTGGTATGGCACCCCATGTCCACTTTTTTTGCACAGCATTACAACGTATTACTTATAGATCAGATTTTTCAAGGACAATCAGATAAAACAGGCGCTATGCGTAGCTTTGAGCAGCACGCCCGTGATATAATTTACTTATTGGATAACTTAGGTTTAGAAAAAGTATTCGTAGTGGGTATATCTTACGGTGGCGCTATTGCGCAGCGTCTTCTCGTCAATCATAGTGAACGCATCGATCGTGCCATGTTAGTATCTACTTTTGCACACAAAACAGCACAGTTTAACTATATGGGTGCAGCGTGGAAGCGTGCTTTAGAAATAGGCGGTTATGATTTAATGCTCGATGTAATGTTACCTTCAGTATTAGGAGAGAGTTATTTTGAAAATCCGTTAATTCCGATAGAAACTATGCGTGAGATGCGCAATGGTATCAATGTCGCTGCCGAGCCCTTACTCAAGCTAATGGAGGCGACCGAACAAAGTGGTGACTATCGCCCGTCTCTTGCCCAAGTTAAGCAAGCTGTTATGGTCGTTCAGGGCGAGCAAGATATACTCACAACCCCTAAAATGGGCAAAGCCATTGCAGATGCCCTTCCACAAGCGATTTTTAAAATTATTCCCGCTAAGGGGCATAGCCTCAATATTGAAGCTATACCCGAGCTCTCTCAGTTGGTCTTAAGCTTTGGCAAGCAGTAAACCCGCAATTTTTGGGCTAAGGATATGGCTATTCTTGAAACTCCCTTTCATAGTAATGCTTAATTTTTTCGAGTCGGAGTTGTAATTCGTTGAGCGTATTGATAGCATCATTTAAATTGGAAAGTACGATTTTAGCCAAGCTCGCCTCTACGAAAAGATTATTTTCGAGGTGTGCAACTGCTTGTGGCTGGTCGCTATCAATTTTTTGTAATTGAGTTTGGATATAGTTTTGCAAATTTTCGTACTGTTCGTTCCAATATTTTCTTAAAAGAGGGTGTGGTTTTTTATAAATAATATCCTGCTTTTCGGTTTTGTGCGTGCGCAGTTTAAAAGGCAGGGTTTGTGCATTGTGTGTAATTTCGATATGATGCGGGATTTTTGAGCGTTGTGCTTTTACTTTATAAGTAAGTTTGAACTGCTCGTCGTACACACCAATGGTCTGCTGCTCTTCTATTTGCAATTTATCCAAATCGCTTCTTTTGATGTATTTACCATCGAGATAGCTCTCGAGGCTTAAGACTTCATAATACTGCCTTTCGACAGCATACAGCTCTTCGACCGTAGTTTGATGTGGAATTTTGGTTTCGGCAAAGACCTCCTGCTCAATAGCCTGTACCTCTTTGCGCAGCCCGCTAAGGTTAAGAGCCACATTATACCCGTGCTTGCGAATAGTCTCGGCTACGATTTCTTGTACTTTTTCTATGTGATTAGGCTGACTCCAAAGCATGTGTACCATAAGAAAACAATCCATCAAATCAGCTTCTTTTCTATCGTTCAGGAATGCCGAGGTTCGGATTAAATGTGCGATTTTCTTCCACCTTCTATCATAAATTCTGAAAGGTTGTGAAGACTCATTGTCATGGCTATCGAGCTGATGTTTTACAAGTTGAATCGTATTGATAACCTCTGGTGGCAGGCTGACTTTATCAATCTGCTGCTCCCATTCATATAACTCTTGATTACTAATCTTTAATTCTTGCTCGATTCGGTCTTCATATACATCTTGTGTGCGTGTAAGCAGGTTTACAAAATTACCACTTTGCTGAATTTCGCCAATAATATTTCTTATCAAAAATCTATCCCATAGTGCTTCAAGTCCTTCATTTTCTGGGGGTAGTTCGTTAGAAGCCGCTATAATTCCTTTGATTTCTACTTTAATTTCCTGTTCTCCATTTCTGTAGATTTTTTCGTTTATAATAGTAAGCAAGGCATTTTGTATGGAAGGTCCGGCTTTCCAAATTTCATCGAGGAATACGATCGTTGCGCCGGGCATATACTTATCCGTAAGTCGCTCAAACTTATCTTCGTCTTTAAGTTTTTTGATAGATACAGGACCGAATATTTCATCAGGGGTGCTGAATTTATTCATCAAATATTCAAAAGATTTTCCATCTTTAAAAGCATATTTGAGCCTTCTTGCAATAAGACTTTTTGCCACACCGGGAGGTCCTAATAAAAAAACACTTTCGCCCGCGATGGCAGTCAGTAAAGACAAGCGCAAGGCTTCTTCTTTTTCATAAATTCCTTCAAAAAGACCTTTTAGTAAAGTCTCGATACGTTTTTTTCGGCTCATCATATACACAAATTTGATACTTAGCGAAGCGATAAAATAATGATAAAATTAGGATTCTTACCTGCTATTCAAACCCCTTGAGTAGGCAAACTGTTCTAAAAATATATAAAAAAGCAAAAGCCCAAGTGCGATGCAACTTGGGCTTTTTTGATTAAATTTTTATCTGTAACTACGGAAACTACGCGTCTCGCTTAGTTGCATTTGATTTTGGTTCCTTTTCGAGTTTTGCCAACTCTTCTTCATAAGGGAGGTTAGACTCCTTTGTTTCAGAGTAAGGTACGTTCTGAGGGATAAAATCATCTTTTGCACCAGGCTTGCTGTAGTCATAAGGCCAGCGATATACTTTAGGAAGCGGTCCGGGCCAGTTGCCGTGTCCTGGATTTCGTGGCGTTGTCCACTCCAGTGTATTAGATTTCCAAGGGTTAGCAGGTGCAATCTTACCTCTAAACATCGAGTAGAAGAAGTTAAAGATAAAGATAAACTGCGCTGCAAACGTCAAGATAGCAGCCACACTAATAAGCATGTTCAAATCGGTAAACTTACCGAAAGGCTCAAAACTTGTAAATGAGTAATAACGACGTGGGAAAGCTGCGATTCCGAGGAAGTGCATTGGGAAAAATATCAAATACACACCTGCGAAAGTAAGCCAAAAGTGCACGTAGCCTAACTTATCGTTCATCATTCTACCAAACATTTTTGGGAACCAGTGGTATATACCAGCTAACATACCAAAAAATGCCGATGCACCCATTACAAGGTGGAAGTGAGCCACTACAAAGTAGGTGTCGTGCAACTGAATATCTATAGCTGCATTTGCTAAGTGGATACCCGTAAGACCACCTACAATAAAGAGGGATACTAATCCAATAGAGAAAAGCATTGCTGGTGTAAACACCAAGTTCCCCCTCCAAAGTGTCGTAATGTAGTTAAATGCTTTTACTGCCGATGGCACAGCAATAATCAAAGTCAAGAACATAAATACCGAACCTAAGAACGGATTCATACCCGAGACAAACATGTGGTGCGCCCATACTACAAAAGAAAGCACTGCAATGCCGAGTATAGAGCCAATCATTGCACGGTATCCAAAAATAGGCTTACGAGAGTTCGTAGCCACAATTTCGGAAGTAATACCAAGTGCAGGTAAAAGTACGATATATACCTCAGGGTGTCCTAAGAACCAGAATAAATGCTGGAATAATACAGCACTACCACCTACGTTAGAGAGTGCTTCACCACCGATATAAATTTCGGAGAGGAAGAAACTCGTACCGAAGCTACGGTCAAAAATCAACAACAAAGCTGCTGAAAACAGTACTGGGAAAGAGAGCAATCCAATTACGGCAGTAATAAAGAATGCCCAAATTGTCAAAGGTAATCTTGTAAAAGACATACCTTCGGTACGTAAGTTGATGACGGTAGCGATATAGTTTATACCACCTAAGAGCGTAGATACAATGAAAAGAGCCATACTTACGAGCCAAAGGGTCATACCTAAGCCCGAGCCAGGTGATGCTTGTTCTAAGGCGTTAAGCGGTGGGTAGATTACCCAGCCACCCGATGCGGGTCCTGTTTGAATGAAAAGAGATGCGAACATCACTACACTCGAGAGGAAAAAGAACCAATACGAAAGCATATTCATAAAACCAGAAGCCATATCTCGCGCACCAATTTGAAGCGGTATTAAGTAGTTACTAAAAGTACCACTCAATCCAGCTGTAAGTACGAAAAATACCATAATCGTACCGTGCATCGTTACAAGTGCAAGATAAAAGTTAGGGTCTAACTTACCTGCGCTATCAATCCACCCACCTAAAAGAGGGCGCAAAAACTCCAAATTTGCATCGGGAAAACCGAGTTGCAAACGGAATACTACAGACATAGCCACACCTATAAGTGCCCAAAACATACCTGTAAGCAAGAATTGCTTACCGATTACTTTGTGGTCATACGAGAAGATGTAGTTTGTCCAAAAGTTGCCATGATGCTCATGATGCTCATCATGCCCACCACCGTGCGAATCATCGGTGGCTTGTTTGATATCAATATCAACTGTAGACATATTGTAATTTTTTTTATTTTAAAAGACTATTTTATTTATTTCAGCGAAGTCATATTCGAAATTTCAATACCTTTTTCAGCAAGGTAATCAGCATTGAGCTCAGCCCAAGGCTTCTGCTCTTTTTCCCATTCAGCATACTCTTCTTCCGAAAGCACACGTACTTTCATAGACATAGCGTAGTGAGCACTACCACAAATTTCAGTACAAGCTAAATGGTAATTAAAATCAGCAGCGTTAGGGTCTCCTTTTTCTGCTAATCTCTGACGCATTTCTTCTGTTGTATATATTGGTTTAAACCAAAACTGCGTGGGTTGCCCAGGTACAGCGTCCATTTTCAGTCTAAAATGAGGTAAAAACACACTGTGCAAAACATCTCTTGAACGGATTTTGAGCAATACGTTTTTGCCTTTAGGCAATACTAACTCATTAGCTACAAAATCATCATTGTTAGCAGCATCAGCTTCAAAATCCAAACCAAGTCCGTTAGTAGCATCTATTTTTCTAAAATTGTGTTTACCTATTTTACCATCAGGACCAGCATATCGCGTATTCCAACCAAACTGTCGTCCTACGATTTCTATTTCCACGGAATCTTCAGGTGCAGGATCAGTAATCTCTGACCAAACTGTCCAGCCCGAGACAACTAATATGGTAAGCACAATGGCAGGAACGACAGTCCAAGCTAATTCTAATCTGTTGTCATGCACCAAAAATTCTGCTTTTTTACCCTCTTTGTAGCTATACAAATAAGGGAAGAAAAATAGCAAGCAATGCGTAACAAAAAACACAAAGAAAACTACGCCTGTAGTTACCCAAAACAGCATATCAATAGCACCTCCATGCTCTGAGGCTGCCTCGGGGAGCATGTAGTCATCTTTTGCAGCAATCGAGTACCAGAAAATAGACCCGAATAAAACGGCAAAAAAGATTATAAAAAGAAGCGCATTAATTCGGTTTGAACTTGTTACACGAGGTTCTTCACCAGTTTCCCGTTTCTTGGCGATTTGCACAAGCGTAAACACACGGTATATGAGAGCCAGTAAGACTACAAGCACCAGTGCTGCTATGCCTATAAGTACGTTAATCATAATTTTTTATTCAAAATATGGTAAATTAAATCCTTTTTATTTCAGTCTATCTACAATATGTAGTATAGAATTGTTTAAAGCGAAGTCATTTTTTCGTTCCACTCAATAGCCAATATTGCATAATACATATTTAGCTTTGAATATCCCTTGCTTACTAAACATGGCGTTTTATATATATGTTTTCGCAATGCAAAGTTTTTCCCCAACAGCAATTTTATAGTAGCTGTCGGGGTTTGTATCTGTGCCACCTAATTTATTAAATATGGTGGTTGTATGCTTCCTCCAATAATGGGTGGTTTTTTGCTACTAAGGAATCTTTGTTCTTAGCTAAATTGTAACATACAATATAAGCAAAAATACCCACAAATACAAAAGGCAAACCAGCTTCTAAGAAACCAAAGCTACCATGCTCTTTGAGCGTACCAGGTGTTATCATCAACCAAAAATCAATGTAATGCCCTATAAGTACGGCTATCGCAGCGATTTTTAACGTAATATGCTTGCGTTTTGACTCCCTTGTCATTAAAAACAAGAATGGAAAAGCAAAATTCAAAATCAATATTACAAAAACAGCAGGTGCATAATGCGTACCCAAACGCTCGATGAAGTATATAGTTTCTTCAGGGATATTAGCATAATAGATCAAAAGAAACTGTGAGAACCAGATGTATGTCCAGAAAATGCTAAAAGCAAAAACATACTTACCCATATCATGTAGGTGGTTTTCATTGATAAACTTCAAATAACCAGCCTCTTTGATAAGAATAATAGCAAGTGTAATTGCAGCAAGTCCTGATACCCACCAGCTAGCAAATACATACCAGCCAAACATAGTACTGAACCAGTGCGTGTCAATAGATAACACCCAATCCCAGGCGGCCATAGAAGAGGATACGGCAAAAAATACGAGGAATCCGGCAGAAAGTTTTACCATATTTCTGTATTTTTTATAGACTTCATCAAAGCTTGTTGCTTTGTCTTCTGCTAATGAATTTTTGCGAATTAAATAGAAGAAGAGCGTCCATACAGCTAAAAATACGATCATTCTACCAGAGAAAAATGGTAAGTTTAGATAGGGTGCTTTGCCTGCTATGATAGCGTCATAACCAGGTGTATTTTCAACGTATAAATAATCATGCGTCCAGTGAAAAAGTTCGTGGTTCCCCCATATAAAAGTGAATCCTAAAAATCCTGCGAATACAGGCACGGCCCAGCCAAATGCTTCTGGTACTCTTTTGATACCAGCAGACCATCCAGCAGTAGCCACGTATTGTATTGCCACGAAAAAGACTCCTATAACAGCTATGCCAAGAAAAAAGATGCTATTAACCCAGAAGTTAGCTTTAAGTCTTTGTGTCCAGTGGTATTCTGCGTGGTGTTCGTCTCCGTGTCCACCAGCTTCTATTCCACTAGTGCCTTCCTCGCTTATAGAAGCAAGGGTATTGCCACTCTCGATAAGGTTAGCATGTTCGTCATGTCCCGAATCGGTAGCAAGTAATATAATTCCGATGAGCGCAAAGATAAGTCCAATACCAGCAATTGTAAAAATTGTTTTTTTAGCTTTTGCTGAGAACTCAAAATGCTCAACGAGTTTTTCTCTATCGAAAGTACCGTGTGCAGCCATTTTTAATGATATTGATATAGTTACCTAAAGAATTTTAAACAAATTGTTACCTTACACAAAGAGTTATGTAGTGTTAAGTAAGTGTATTTTCTACTTCCTACTTAGTTAGTCCTCTTTTTGTAATTCTTGAACATAGCGCACTACTTTCCAACGCTCTTCTGCTGAGAGTTGGGATTTGTGTGGCCACATTCTACCTTTTCCGTGTGTAATCACGTGAAAAATATGCCCTTCTGTCATATTTTTATAGGCAGCGGATTTATAATTAGGCACACCGCCATATACTTCACCGACTTTACCTTTTCCGTCTCCTTTTTCGCCGTGGCAAGCAGCGCAATAGCTTATGTACAGCGCTTTGCCTTTTTCAATGACTTTCTCATCACCTTTTGGTAATGGATTTTTCAAATTTTTAGCGGCGTAGTTAAGGCTATCAGGGTGTAAATCGAAAAAGAGTACTGTATCTTTCAAGCTTGCACTTGTATAATACTGTCTTTTGACCGTGCCCTCTACCGGTAGTAGCATATTCGAGAGTGTATCTCCTCTAAGCTCACCGTTTTTGTAGTGTGGCATGGTATTGTTATACCCCAAATCTACAAGCCCTAAGAAAGTAGTTTCCTTATCTACTACTTGGCTAAGCGGTTCGTAAGGTACGGAATGGTACATTTGCGGTGCATACTCTATCCCCGTATAATTACCATCGGCAGAGCAGGAAGCCAATATTATGGCAACTGCTACCATTGAAACGAATTGTTTGATCATGCGAATCCTCAACATATCTTATAATATTCTTATTTTGAATTCAAAAACTATTAGCTTTTTACAGGTCGGCTTGTATCGTTTGCCAATACCCCTTCTGAAAAAAGTTTACGTACGTATCCGATAAAAGAGGGGTTATTCTCCTCATCGGTAAAATCCTTACGGAAAATAGCGGGATGCTCTTCAGTACCCTCTTCCGTGCCAGCTTCTTTGAGCACTTCTTTGAGCTGCTCTTCGCCAAGTGTATTTTCAGCTAAATCAATAGCCATAATAAACTTATCGTCTGTAGCTCTTCTATCAAAAATGCGAGGCACTTTGTGTGGTTTCATATCCTGTGATACGAGAAAACTTCCTACCATACCAAAAGCAGCGAGCAGTACAGTCATCTCGAATGTTACGGGGATGAAGTCAGGCACTGCAATAAAAGGCTTACCGCCAATAATCATAGGCCAGTCCACACCGAGCATACCGATTTGCATAATCAAAGCAAGGGTCGTTCCCGTAGCGCCAAATAGAAAGGCAGCTGTAGGTAACCAAGAGTGCTTATATCCTAATTTATGCTCAAGACCGTGAATTGGATAAGGCGTAAATACTTCATGAATTTTTATGCCTTTTTCCTTTACAAAAGTTATTGCATCAGCGAGTGTGTCTTCGTCATCGAAGACACCCACTACGAAATGCTTATTGAGTTCCATTTTTTGTGCTTCTGTTGCAGCCATAATAGAATGTAGTTTTGAGAATTAAAATCTAATTAAATAACATTGTTCGGATCTTCGATTGTTTTGTTGTGCTTATACACATCTTGGTTAGAGTTTTTCCAAGCCGTCTTGACCTCTGCCATGTTGATAACAGGGAAAAACTTAGCAAACAAGAAGAAGAGTGTGAAGAACAATCCGAATGTAAATACATAACACATAATATCCCACCAAGTAGGCGTAAAATAAGCCCAAGAAGATGGCAGATAATCGTGGTGCAATGATGTTACGATAATTACAAATCGCTCGAACCACATACCAATATTTACAATAATAGAAAGCACAAAAGTAGCAACCAAACTTGTACGAATTTTCTTAATCCAGAAAAGCTGTGGTGAGATTACGTTACACGTCATCATCGCCCAATAAGCCCACCAATAATCTCCTGTCATACGATTGACAAATGCAAACTGCTCGTATTCAACACCAGAATACCAGGCCATAAAAAACTCTGTGATATAAGCAATACCTACAATAGAGCCTGTTACGATGATAATGATGTTCATAAGTTCAATATGCTCAAGCGTAATATAATGCTGGAGTCTATAGACCTTACGTGTGATAAGCATAAGCGTAAGTACCATAGCAAAGCCCGAGAAAATCGCACCCGCAACGAAGTAAGGTGGAAAAATCGTTGTATGCCAGCCTGGTATTACAGAGGTTGCAAAGTCAAAACTTACGATTGTATGTACGGAAAGTACAAGTGGTGTAGAGAGACCTGCCAAAATCAAGGCTACGGATTCGTAGTGTACCCAAGATCTAGCACCACCTATCCAGCCAAAACTCAATGCACCGTAAATTAAACGTCCCCATTTACCTACGGCACGGTCTCTAATCGTAGCAAAATCAGGAATCAAACCAATATACCAAAAGACGAGCGATACCGAAAAATAAGTAGAAATCGCAAATACGTCCCAAAGTAGTGGTGAGTTAAAGTTTACCCAAAGCGAACCAAAAGTGTTCGGAAGGGGAAGTGGCCAGTACACAAGCCAAGGTCTTCCCATGTGTATAACGGGCCAAACTGCCGCACAAATTACAGCAAAAATAGTCATAGCTTCCGCAGCGCGGTTAATAGCAGTACGCCATTTTTGACGGAAAAGTAATAGTACAGCAGAAATAAGTGTACCAGCGTGACCTATACCTACCCACCATACAAAGTTGGTAATATCCCAAGCCCATTGTACGGTACGGTTCAATCCCCAGCGTCCGATACCATTCCACAGCATATCGCCGAGAAATACACCGCCGGCTCCTAAAAGAGCGAGGGATAACAAAAATGCTAAAATCCATGCTTTCGAGGGTTTTTCCTCTACGCGGCTCGATATATCATCGGTGATATCGTGCAGGGTGCGCTTTCCCGTAATGAGGGGTTCCCTTACTTGTGATACAATTTGCATAACGCTTATATTTTCGATATTGTATATTTAAATCAATTAAGTACAAATCAGATTAAGCCTCTGTTTTTTCAGTTTGGGCTTCTTTTGAATGAAATCTATCCGCTTCGTCTTTATTGCGAATTTTGGTTAGATACCAAACATTAGGACGAACGTTAATCTCTTTGAGTACATTATAAGCTCGCTCTCCAAGCTCTGGCTCGAGTAGCTTCACAATTTTACTCTCTGGATTGTTCAAATCTCCGAATGTGATTGCGTCAGTAGGACATGCACTTGCGCAAGCTACCTGAACTTCGCCATCCTCGAGCTTACGACGCTCGCGGCGTGCGCGCAATTTACCTTCTTGAATACGCTGGATACACATAGAACATTTTTCCATAACACCGCGTGAGCGCACTGTTACATCAGGATTCAATACCATGCGACCAATGTCATTGTTCATGTAATAATCAAAGTCATTATTTTGATGATACTTGAACCAATTGAAACGACGCACTTTATAAGGGCAGTTGTTAGCACAGTATTTTGTACCTACACAACGGTTATAAGTCATTTGATTTAAGCCTTCAGAACTATGTGTGGTAGCAGCTACAGGACATACCGTTTCGCAAGGTGCGTTGTTGCAGTGCTGGCACATCATAGGTTGGAACACAACCTCTGGATTTTCCGCTACTTTTTTAAGTCCTTTATAATCGCTAGGGGTATTACTCTCCGAAGAGAAGTAACGGTCTATACGAATCCAATGCATATCTCTTCGTCGTATAACCTCCTCTTTACCTACGATAGGGACGTTATTTTCTAAGCTACAAGCAGATATACAAGCCGAGCACCCAGTACAGGTATTCAAATCAACGACCATTCCCCAGTGATGTATAGGGTACAAGTGCTTATCTGCCTTTAACGGGTGCTTTTTGAGCCAGATTTCTTTTTCGGCTTCTGTAAGTTCTTTTTTATTTTCAGCACGTGCTTTTGCACCAGGCTTATTTTTGTCTCTATCGCCGTACCAATCGCCATTGATATCCCAAAGAGAAATATCTTCTGGATCCATTGCCCCCTTACTTGTTTCTATTTGAGGGTCGTAACGCATTTCTTTGAAGCGTGCAATATCTCTATAATCCTCGAGGAGAGCCTCTTGGATAATAGTTTCACGTCCTAAGTATGTATTATGAGTTTGCGTAAGTGCAATTTTGGTAGTCTCGTTAGCGGTAGAGAGCTCTACGCCTTCTGTTACGGCATAATGCAAAGCATTATCTTTGAGGCTTACCATTTTGAAGGCATTTACACCACCTGCTTCGGTAGCGATTTTACCTGCTTCTTTTCCTCTTCCGTATCCGAGTGCAAGCCCTATGGTATTATTGGGTAATCCTGGTAGAATAACAGCGGGGAGGGTTGCTTCCACACCACCTACTTTGAGGGTTACTTGTTTTGTATTTATTTCTTTGACGACAATATCCATTTCCTTAGCCTTGTCAGGTGAAATGAGTATGGCGTGCCCCCAAGCTAACTTGGTCATAGGATCGGGCGTTTCTTGTACCCAAGGATTGTTTGCCATGGCACCAGATCCCATAGCGGGTGCGTGATACAAGACTAACTCTAAGCCTTCGTTATCAGCTTTGTATGTTTTTTTGATAGCTGCTGCAATATCAGCCCAATTAAAATTACCTTCTGCTGAAGATGTATAAACAGTACGGCTTTCGACCTCTTCCTCTTGCGAGTTTTGTGCTTGTTGGTTACTTTGTGGCGTTCCTACCTGCGCTACGGAGTCTATGTCCGCAGTAATTGCCGTAGGTATAGTTGCTGGCACTTTATAGGTAATTTTACCAGTTGTTTGGAAAATACCGTCGTGGAGCAGTCTGTTCCAAAAGTCATTGAAGTTGTTGTACTCTGCTTGCTTAGCGAATAGGTTATCTTTCCAAAAACCTTTCATAAAGTTTTTGTAATCACCTTTTTGGTCTGCCCATACTAATAGGCTGTCCTGTACTTGTCTTGTATCAAAAATAGGTCTTATCGTAGGCTGAGCTACACTAAAGAATCCCGTTCGTGGTTCATAATCATTCCAAGACTCCAAGTAGTGGCGGTCTGGTGCATTATAAGTGCAAAGGGAAGCGGTTTCGTCTAAGCGGTCTGAGGTTGCTACGGATAATTTTGCTTTTTTGATACCCTCGGCAATTTTATCGCCCATAGGGTGGTCATATACGGGGTTACAGTTATAAAAAATAACCGCACCTATGCTACCTTTTGCTAAATCATCTACGAATTGAGCCATTTTAGCATCATTGCCTTTGGCTAAATGAGAGGGTGCATCGAGCTCGAGTGTATGTCCGTAGTTTCCAAGTGCTTGATTGATTGCATTTACAATCATTTGGACATTAGGATCGTTCGAGCCGGAGATAACAATAGACTTAGATTTTGCATTTTTGAGGTCTTTGGCGCATTTTTCGAGGTGTGCAATATCTATTTTAGGGAGTCCTTCAATCGTTTGCATACCAGCCGAGCCAGCTACCATATTATAAAGGTGTGCAGCTACAAGTCCTTCTTGTGAGGGCTTAATAGGCGTTCTATAATCTGCATTACCACCAGTCATGGAATACAAAGACTCGAACTGGTAGTGCCGCGACATATCCGTTTTTTCTTTTGATACTCTACGCGTTTTAGCATAAGCAGCGGCGTTTCTTGTATCTTGTAAGAAATCAGCGCCCAGGCCTACAACAACTTTTACTTTATCAAAATGATAAGAAGGAATTACTTCTTTACCAAAGTTTGTTTTATTGGCTTTTAGTTTTGCGCTTTGCGAGATAGCGTCATAAGTAACGTGAGTTACATTGGCATATTTAGCTTTGAACTTAGTAATTACAGCTTCTGTAGATGGGCTAATAATCGTATTGCTTACGATTGTAACCTTTCCTGCCGATGCTAATGCTGCTTTTACTTCGTCATCGAGCTTTTTCCATTCTGTTTTTTCGCCTGCTTTGGTAGCAAATCTTACCTTTTCGTTGTCGTAAAGGCTTAACACAGAAGATATAGCTCTTGTACTTACCCCGCCTTCACCTTCGGCAAATTTGTTAGGCTCTATATAAATAGGTCTTCCCTCTCTTGTTTTGACTAATACAGAAGCGTATTCGCCGTCGAGTGAGAATGTAGAGGCGTAATAATTAGGAATAGTTGGCACCATTTCTTCGGGTGCGTTGAGATAAGGGATTGCCTTTTTGACGGGCGTTTCGCAAGCTGCGAGTGAAACGGCAGCTACGCTAAATCCCATGAGCTTTAAGAAGTCTCTACGCGAAGTACTCTTAGGAGCTTCTTCTTCGGGCTGAGTGTTATCACCGTAAGCATCTTTCATAGCAAGATACTGCGGGAACTCCTTTTCTGCATTCTTTACAAAATCAGGGTCATTAGTAAGCTGCTCAAGCCCTTTCCAATATGATTTTTTAGATATTTTCATCTTAAATTTTCAATTTTGAGATTGCACTTGCAAGTGGCATTGCAATATAAAAATATTTTAGAAAAAACCTACTACTATTAAGCAAGAAATTCTTGGTTTAATAGTGGCATTTACCGCATTCAAGTCCGCCGATATCACTTACTTTCAGCGGTTCTTTTGAGGCATTTTCGTGCAATTGAATCAAACGATCATAATAATCATTATCCTTGGCAGCCACTTTTTGTTCTCTGTGGCAGTTGATGCACCAGCCCATGGTAAGTAAAGATACTTGTTGGACGACTTCCATTTCTTGCACTTCGCCGTGGCAGGTTTGGCATTCGAGCCCCGCTACATTCACGTGTTGCGAGTGGTTGAAATAAGAAAGGTCTGTAAGGTTATGAATACGTACCCATTGGATAGGGGTATCATTTTCAATGGCTTGATAAATTTTTTGAATTTCGGGAGATCCTTGACGGATTTCACCGTGGCAGTTCATACAAATATTAGCCGATGGAATAACTGCGGATTTCCCTCTTGAAGCACCTGTGTGGCAGTATTCACAATCTATTTCGTAAAACCCTGCGTGCAATTTGTGAGAAAACTTAATCGGTTGCTCTGGCGCATATCCACGCTGGACACCTACGCTATATAAACCGCTTAGCGTTTCTTTGCCCACTACAGCAAGTAAAATAAAGGATACCAAACCTATGACAACTTTATTTGTCAGCATTGCCTTGATGTCAAAGATTTTTTCGTTGAGAAGCACTTCGTCTTCTGCGGCTAATCCTTCTTCTTTGCGCAAGTATCCTACTAATACAGATACAAGCAATGCCATAACTACGGCAATAACAAGTAGCAGTACAATAAGTCCGATAATAATGCCTAATAGTAAGCCTGAGGCAGGGCCATCTGCTTTTGAAGCATCACTGCCACCTCCACCGCCACCTCCAGAAGCTGTAGCGGCTGTACCTTCATTTTCTTGTGCCCATTCGATGTATGAAAGGATTTTGAGAATATTCTCATCACCGAGTGCATCTTGATTAGGCATATACTGCTTATACTCTTCATAGAGTTTTACAGCATAGGGATCTCCACTATCAATAACCCTTTGAGGGTATTTGATAAAGTTTACAAGCCAAGGCACACTTTGACGGTCAGTAACATTGGCAAGTGCGGGGCCTACCATTCTTTTATTGATACCATGGCACTGGGCGCAGTTGGCATCGAAGAGTTTTTTACCTTCATCGATAACTGCTTGGTCAGTAGATAATCCATTTGCGGACGTACCTCCTGAGGCTGTAGCGTCATCTTGTGCTGCATCAGTATCGTCTGTAGCGTCATCATCTGCTTGTTGTTCTGTTTGATCTTCTTGGGGGTCATCTTGCGCCCAAGCTTGATACGGTGAGACTGCCCAGAGCAGACAAATAACTGCCAGCGAGAGCAGCGTTTTAGTCATGAGTCGGAATGCATTCATATTTAAAAAAGTATATAGTTGTGTCATGTCTCTATTTTTCAATCCTGCACCAAAATTAGCATGTAAACCGTTTTTATCAAATAAAAATCGACTTTGATTTTTCAAGCCTTTTTTATGTAATTTTGTAAAATACTCAAAATCAGGGCTTTTTACTTTTGCTTTCATTTTTCTCTCCGTAATTTAAAATAAATCTAAATAATTTATTTAGCTTTTTTGGGGGTATTGTAAGAAAACTTTGTATCTGTTTCTTAGTATTCCTATGTTTTTGCACCTAATCCTGAGTAAAACAAGTTT
>JAFIER010000010.1 GCA_020832465.1 Bernardetiaceae bacterium | reverse complement strand
TAGTAGGGGAGCTCTCGGCAAAACTCCCCACCTTTTCAAGGAGGGGATAAAGGGGCGGTTAGGTTTTAGCTCCCCCTAATTTTAGTAGGGGAGCTCTCGGCAAAACTCCCCACCTTTTCAAGGAGGGGATAAAGGGGCGGTTGGATTTCTTAATCCTGCTAATCCTGTAAATCCTACAATCCTGTCCTAATAAAAGATTAAAACCACCCCTTGCTTTTTTTCAAAAAAACAGCTACATTAGCAAAACAAAAAAATCCCTACAACCCATGCCTATTTTCCAACATAAACTTATTGAAAAGGAGCGCAAGGCGCTGGATATGTCCAAGGTCGAAGAGGCGTGGACAAAATATCAATCTGTATTTTTGAGCGAAGAAGTACAGCATAATATTCGTAAATCTAAGGAAGAGCAATACCAACGAGGATTTTTACAGGATTTATTCCAAAATGTACTCGGATATACGCTCAATCCCACATCTAATTTTAACCTTACGACCGAATTTAAAAATGTAAAGGATAGCAAAAAAGCCGACGGCGCAATCCTCTCGGATAAAGGTAAAGTACTCGCCGTTATCGAACTCAAAGGAACGGCAACCACTGACCTCAATAAAGTCGAAGTACAAGCCTTTGGTTACAAAAATAACCAACCCGGCTGTAAATATGTCATTACCTCAAATTTTGAAAAATTAAGGTTTTATGTCGATAATGCCGTTGATTATGAAGAATTTTACCTCTTCAGAATGGATAAATACCGCTTCGAACGACTTTGGATTTGTCTCGCTGCCGAAAATTTGCTCGCCGGACTCCCCGATACGCTCAAAAAAGAATCCCTCGCCGAAGAAGAAAGCATCACGCATACGCTATACAAAGAATATGCACACTTCAGAGACGAACTTTTTGATGATATGCAGCGCAAAAATCCAACACATAACAAATTGCTGCTTTTTCAAAAAACACAAAAACTCTTAGACCGTTTTCTATTTCTCTTTTTTGCCGAAGACAGACTCCTGCTCCCGCCCAATAGCTCGAGGGCTATCCTCCGACAATGGATGGAACTCCGAGATGAATATGATGCCTATATCCCACTTTATCAGCGTTTTGCCAAACATTTTAACTACCTCAAAATTGGCAAAAAAGGAAAAGGACATTACAATGTTTTTCCATACAACGGCGAACTTTTTGCCAAAGATGAGCTCCTCGATAGCCTCACGATTAGCGACGAACTGCTCTATCAGCACGTCCATAATTTGAGCAAATACGACTACCAAAGTGAAGTAAGTGTCAATATTTTGGGACATATTTTCGAACATTCGCTCAACGAAATTGAAGAAATTCAAGCCAAACTCGCAGGCGAATCCTTAGACAAAAATCAGTCTAAACGAAAAAAAGATGGTATTTTTTATACCCCAAAATACATCACACAGTATATTATTGCAAGTACGCTCGGCAGACGCTGTGCCCAAATCAAACAACAACTCGGCATCAGCGAAGAGGAAAATTTTGAAAATCTGCAAACCGATAAAGCGCAAATCGCCACACAAAAACAAAAACTCGATGCCTATCGCAATGCCCTTTTTCAAATTACGGTATGCGACCCCGCTTGCGGCTCGGGCGCATTCCTCAATCAAGCCCTTGAGTTTTTCCTTGCCGAGCACGAATACCTCGATGAGCTATACGAAAAACTGCTCGGCGAAGCCCAATCCGTACCGCATATCGGCGAAGAAATCCTTGCTCACAATATCTATGGCGTAGATTTGAATGATGAGTCAGTCGAAATTGCCAAACTCTCGCTCTGGTTGCGCACCGCTAAAAAAGGTAGAAAACTCACCGCCCTTTCCCAAAATATCAAATGCGGAAACTCCCTTATCGCAAACCCCGAAATCGCAGGCACAAAAGCCTTCGACTGGCAGAAAGAGTTCCCACAAATTTTTGAAAATGGTGGATTTGATGTGGTGGTGGGGAATCCGCCGTATGGTGCAGCCTTAGATGAGAAAGAGAAAGAATATTTAGGAGAGAAAGATAGTTTAGTGCCTGATTATGAATCTTATGTTTATTTTATATCACTTTATAAAAGTATTCTAAAAAAAACAGGATTACTATCTTATATTTTTCCAAATACATTTTTGTCAAACTTTTATGGTGTAAAGTATAGAACTCATTTACTTGAGAGTGTTTCAATCTACGAATTGATTGACTTGTCCTTTGATAATACTTTTGAAGATGCCTCGGTAAGAACTTGTATTTTATCTCTTGTAAATGAACCTTGTTCAGAAGATTTCATAACAGATTTTCTAAAGGCAGAAGATAAAGAAATTATAAAAATACGCCAAGTTCATAAGGCAAAAATGCTTAAATCTATTGACAATGTGCTAAAGCTATTTTCAATGGAAGAAAATGCAGATGTGATTATTGATAAAATAGCTAAACATAAAGCACTGTCGTCTTTTCATAGGATTTAACAACGTCTTATACCTTATGACAAATATAGGGGGCATGATGAAGAGACCATAAAAAATAGAATATGGCACGCAGAACATAAAAAAGATGATACATATCGTCGTGAATTAAAAGGTGCTGATATCAATCGCTATCAATTACATTGGAATGGTAAATTATGGATTAGTTATGGAAGCTGGTTAGCGGCTCCTCGAGATAAAACTTTTTTTACAAGTAAAAGAATTTTAGTCAGAGAAATTACAAGTACTCATCTTTTTTGTTGCTATACAGAAGAAGAGTATTATAATACGCCATCTTTGATTAACATTATTGATAAGAAGGAAAGTGTTTTAAGTTTAAAATATACTTTATCCATACTAAACTCTAAGTTAATAGGTTGGTATCATAATAAAGTTTCGCCAAAGGCTAGAAAAGGGTTGTTTCCTAAAATTTTAATAAATGACATAAAAAATATTCCCATTCCAGAGGTTTCTGCTTCTGAGCAGTCTGTTTTTGAGTCTTTAGCGGATAAGATGCTCTCCTTGCATGGTTCATATTTGGAATTACGTGAGCGATTTTTGGGTAGTTTGTCTCGTCGTTTTGATTTGGAAAAGCCTTCTCGTAAGTTGGAAAGTTGGTATGAATTGAGTTATAAGGAATTTATCAAGGAATTGGGTAAGAAAAAGATAAAATTAAGCCTTTCGGAGGAGAGCGAATGGGAGTCTTATTTTGTATCGGAATGCGAGAAGGTGGGTAGTTTGCGCCATCAAATTTCGGAAACTGATGCTCATATCAATCGTTTGGTCTATGCGCTTTATGATTTAGATGAAGCGGAGATTCTGATAGTAGAGCAGGCAAACGACAAGTAAAACCTCGGTAGTGGTCTTTTGACGTAAAACCTCGGTAGTGGTCTTTAGACCCTCCCGATGGTTCGATGGCAGGAAAAAAGCACACCCTTACCGATTGAGTAAGGGTGTGGGCACAGCAGGCGGGTTATTCGTAAATACCCCAACCCCCTATATTTTAAATGTCTTGACATATACTATAACGTAGAAACAAAAAAAAAGTTTATTGATACGGCAAAAAAAATATGGTTACAACCGTCAAGGAGGTCTTCGCCCGTCCTTGAGGGGTTTAGTCCCCCCAAAAAAATCTTGTAAATCTTGAAATTCTGTCTAAAAAACAATATAGAACCTGATGACTATTGCTGCCTCGAGTTTTCTTCGACCACTGCCAGTAGAAAACCCTTGATAGTGGTCGGTGGGGCGGGTAACCTCACGATGGTTTCTCGATGGTTTTAGAAATTGTTTTGTTTTTTGACAAAAAATAGCTATATTCGCAATCAATATTCTGACACAAAAAATAGTTATTGTTTATCAATAAGTTACAAGCGCAACTACTAATGCGCATCAGAAGTAGCGCAAAACTAAGCACCAGTGCTCTTTTATTGTTCGCCCATGTAGCTGTTTATGAGCTTATTGGATAACTAAAAAGGAATATTATTTTTGTACCCTTACTTATAGCATAGAATTGAGTCTGTGCCTATTATTCTCATAACTTAAACAGACTAAAGTCCGTATGGATAATACTGCTCCTATTCTTTTTACAATTTTTGGTAATTCAACGAATGACTTAGAATTTTTCAAACACCATAAACGCAGTTTGGAAGATATTTTTTCGTTATTAGAAAGTCATCAAAATATTCAGTGTGTAAATATTACAGGCTTTAATTTTGAAAAACATATAGATTTATTAGATTCTTATCAAAATTGTATCAGTATTCTTCATTTTTACGGCACGGCTCATGAAGAGAATATTAAACTGGGCGATACTGATATTACCTTTGAGCACATTGTTACGGCATTTCTAAATAGAAACAAACATAGTCTTTCGCTTGTTTTTTTGAACGGTTGCGCTACATAGTCAAAAGTTCAACTACTTGTTGATAAAGGTGTGCCTCTTATATTGGCTACTGCTACGACTTCAAATAATGATAATGCTATTATATTTTTTGCAAAGCATTTTTATAGTAATCTTATTTATGGAGATAGTATTGCGGAGGCTTATGCAAGAGCTTCTAACTACATCAAGTTTCAAGCTATGCGAGAGGGGTATAATATAACGCATATAGGTAATGTAGTGCGAAGTTTTTATCAATCTAAGCTTATTTTATCCGAACTTAATGAGCATACGTCTTTTCCTTGGGCACTTTATAAATATGATAAAAATATCAAACCGGGGGATATAACATTAGCAAGTTTATATATTAAGCATAAACAATCCTTAAATATTAAATTAAAGACTGCTACTCAATCTAAGCCGCAAGAGTTAGCCGCTGCTATTACACTACCTGAACGTCAGCAGGAGCTTGCTGCGCTCGATAGTTTTTACCAAAATATGCCTGATAAAAAAATATTTGCTTTTTATGGAATGGCTCAAATGGGCAAATCTATGATTAT
Organism: Bernardetiaceae bacterium; assembly: GCA_020832465.1. Taxonomy (GTDB): domain Bacteria; phylum Bacteroidota; class Bacteroidia; order Cytophagales; family Bernardetiaceae; genus JAFIER01. Next base: position 436 of record JAFIER010000010.1, on the reverse strand, counting down.
TTACAAATGGCTTAATCGCAAAAAAAATAACACTATTTATTACATTAGACTTGATATTCAAAAGAATTTATGGTCTCATTTGATAAATAAAATATTCGGTATTCAAAATAATCTAAAAACTTATGATAAAGATGACTTCAAAATTTTTTTACTAATAGATGAAATTAAAATAAAAGACAGTATTATTTATTTTGAGAATATTGAGTCTGAGCTTTTACTGCAAAACAATGTATATACACATAAGCTACAAGCAGATTTATATGAACTCCTTGAAATGCTCTCTGCTATAAAAGGTGTAAAAATAATCTTGGAATCACAATATGAAATAGATTTTGAGAATTTAATACATCAGGTTGCTTTTCTTCCTACCCAGCAACTCAAAGCACATGCTTCTATCTATTATGAAAATCATTATCTTGCATTAGGATTTACGTTA
>JAFIER010000005.1 GCA_020832465.1 Bernardetiaceae bacterium | reverse complement strand
AAGTCAATCGCAAAAATAAATACAGATGGCTTTGATGCACTAAAAAATGCTATTGTTGGCGAGGAGCCAAATAGTTTATTATCAAGTAATTCTGCTAAATTTAATGAGCTGACAGGAGAAGTTGAGAAAATGAATAATTCTATTGGCACTTTAAGCGAAAATATTGTGAAAAATTTTGAAACAAGCATGAGTAAATTTAGCAAAAAGGCAGGAGATTCGGTACAAAATATTACTGATGCTACCACAAAACAAGCCCAAGAAAAAGCAGAGGAAACAAGCAATGCATTTAAAGCGTCTATGAAAGAGGTCTTAAAATCTTTGGAGGCAAATCTAAGTTCTATGAAAGAAGGGCAAGAGAAGTTGCTAACCGAACTAAAAGAACAAGGCACGAATTATGAAGAAGCACGCAAAAAGCAGGCTGAAATGCTCGATACAGCTACTCAAGATACTGCAAAAAAAATGCAAGAGACTTTTAAAGAGCTTACTGAAAAACTTAATTCTTCCGTTACCGCTCAAAATACACATATCGAGAAGCAGTCTGGTGAGGTATCAAAAGAGCTCACGGATATGGTAAATGACATGAAAGACCTCTTGGGCAATAAACTCTCAAAGCAGCTTCTTTCACAAACCCAAACACAGCTCGATAATCAATTAACGCTGTTGCAAAAAGCAGTAGCTAAAAGTGTTGAGGAGATAGATAAAACCATGACTTTAGCACAAAATGTACAGGATAAGGCAAGTCAAACCCTCGAGCAGACTGTAGATGAGTTAGCCAAAACAGTAGAGCAATATCAAAGCAAGTCTGAGAAAGATGCTGATATCTTGAAACAATTACAAGAGCAAACACAATACCTTGCAACGCTCAAAGTATCGCAGGTAGATATGTACAAACAAATGCAAAAGATATTGGATAGCTTAGATAACTACGACAATCGTGTTCGAGATATCGAGACTACTATCACAACTTTAGATAGGCTCAATCATACGCTTAAAAATACAACATCTAAATAACTAAAAGTCATGTGGTATAAAACGACATCAGAAGATGAGTCTGACGGCAGCTTTTGGATTAGCTATACAGACCTTGTTACAGGTTTCTTGATTGTTTTTATTATCATAGCCTTAGCCTTGAAGGTAAAGTTAGATAATTCTATGCCCATTGAAGCAAAAAAGACATCTATGCAGCGAGAACTCGAGGCTAACTTATCTACTCAGTGCGGACTTAAAGTTACGGAAGATGCAACAGTACGCTTTTCAGTCCGAGACGCTAGTGCAGAGCAACTTTTTAGCGAAGGCAAAGCTAATATCAATTCTATACTGGCTAACAAATTAGATTGCTTTTTACAACCTTATTTAGATTTTATAGCTAAGGAGTATGAAAATCAAAAGATAGATACAGCACTTGTTCATATCAAAGAAATCCGAATTGAGGGGCATACAGATTCCAAAGGAAATTATCTATCCAATTTAAAGCTCTCGAGTGAAAGAGCTTATGGGGTTGCTGATTTCATGTACAAATCTTCATATTTTAATTCCTTAAGTAAAGAGGTACAAAACTTTATCAAAACGCATACTATTGCAGTGGGATACTCTGATTCAAAGCGCATTGATTCTGATGGTAAACTCATTAGTGATAGCAAAAATCCAGAAGATAAAGACTATTCTCGACGTGTAGAATTTCGTATTATAATTGACGCAAAAAAATAAAAAATTTATGTTTAAGCGGAATAATCAATATGAGGAAGATAGCAATAGCTTTTGGATTAGCTATACCGACCTTGTAACTGGTTTTTTGATAATATTTATCATTATTTCGCTCGCTTTAAGTCAGCGTAGCGAAAATACCAATACTACATTGATATTTTATGAAGACAACCTTGCCAAACTTCAAGATACTTTAAATGCTTATACAAGTAATTTAGACAGCTTGAATACGGTAATAAGTATTACTAAGCCCGAGCATGACAGAATTAAAGCTATTCATGAGGCTATGAATCTGCTGGAGAAGAGTCAGTATTTTACTTACAATGAAAACTGTCACCGATATGAGCTCAATTTAGAGTTTTTGTTCGCACCGCTTAAATATAATATTCCATCAAGTCAGAAACCAGCTTTAAAAAAAGCAGGCGAAAACTTAGATGCCATTGTCAAGCAAATGCTTAAAATCGATAATGTAGCTGTGCAAATTATCATAGAAGGACGAGCTGCACGTGAAAAGCCTAAGCCCAACATAACTGAGGGTGCAGCGAGATTGAGTTTTAATCGTGCTTTAGAAATTCAAAAATTTTGGGAAAGCCAAAACTTAGGCTTTACAAAAAACAGCAAAATAGATGTTTTTGCGGCTGGTAGTGGTTTTGAAGGTAACTGCCGCTACGAATGGCAGGTAGAAGCCAAAAATAAAAATTTTATCGTACATATTGTTCCTTTTTTACAACAACAAAATAAAAGTCAATAAAATATGAAAATTAGAGATATTAAGCAGTATCGTGAGGCTTACATAAGAGAAGAAGAGCCAAGAGACCTTCAACTCGGAAAAAATAATGAGTTGTTTCGTGAAAAAGTTTTTGGAAATTTTACCGAGCAAAACCTACGGAATCACGTAAAAAATATTGCAAAGTTTGCAGTTAATCATCACGAGCAGCTGATTTACGAGCTTATACAAAACGCTGGTGATGCACATGCAAAGCAAGTATATATTTTCTATGATGAGGAGAATTTTCTGTTTTGTAATAATGGAACCGCTTTCAATACTTCTCTTGAAAAAAGAGAAGAACCCAAAGGAGAACTATTTGGTTTTTTAGCTAAGGGTAAGAGCTTTCACGATAAGGATGATGGTGGAGAGCATGGGCAAGGTTCTAAGATTCTATATCAAATGATAGCTGATGTCAAAGATGGACATTTACCTGACGAAATATTAAAAAAAGAGACGCTAAAAGGTGTTATTCTATATAGCTGGAACAGGCAGGAGAGTAGCATATATAGCTTTCTCAAACAAAATATAAAAGAGTTCAGTTATCAAAAACTCAATGAAAAGCCACAAGTTAGCCCACTTTTTTGTAAGACCGTATATACTTACTTCCCAGCACTACCATACGAAAAGTTTAGGCTATTAGATTCTGATGCACCTATCGAGGTTTTTACACAAAAAGAAATAGATAAATTCAAAGATTTTGCAAGTAAATGTTATGTAAAAATAGAAAATCCATCTGCTTTCAATCAAGGTACTTTTATGTATGTACCTTTAGGTAAAGATCGTGCAAAAGAGTTTGCTACATATTTAGATAGGATAGTAACTAATCTCGATATTACCATGCATTTTGTAAAAAATGTAGATAAAATTGTTATTGCCGACTTGCAAAGCGAAAAAATATTTCCTGTAAAAGAAAAAGATAGGTTTTATGTAAAACAATTAGAAGATTCTAAGGTACTGTTTCCTAAAAAAGTCACGGAAGTAGATTTTAATAGTATTAACCATAAGGTGAATTTTTTCAAGCATTTGCCTATAACAAATGCAACTTACGGACTAAATTTTTATGTCAATAATAATAGCTTTGAAATCAAAGGAGATAGGCAAGACTTTTATAATAATAACTATAAAAAAGTTGAAGATATTGGAACAACTGTTCAATCATTTGCAGAACAAGCCTCTAATGACGAGTTTTATAGGCAATTTTTTCTTGCTGTACTAAGTAGTAAACAGCCTGATTTGAAAGATAACGATGTTGGATGGTCTATAGCACAACAAGTTTACAACGCCTTTTTCAAAGCCATAGAAAACAGAATCCCAAGCGACACAGATATTTTAGAAAAAGGGCAGGTAAAAATCAATAATACTGGACTAGACATCAAACCAGAGGAATGGGGCATAGAAGACTACCGCTGGATTCACGAAGATTTAAATTTTGAGGCTTGTGTCAAGCGGCTTGAAGAGAACGACTTAGCCGAGTCGGTATCTTTGACACAAATGCTCGATAATGCCAATCCTGAAAAGCTGAAAACTTGGATAAACTCCATAGATAAAGATACGTATCAGACTTTTTTACAAAAATCTTCTAATTCGAAAAACACTACTGCAAAAGTATTAAAGCCTGCCAAGGGGCAGAAGCTTTACAATGCGCAAGAAGTTTTAGAAGCTGCCGAGATATTTTTTATAACAGCAGATTTTAAACCTATCCAAAAAATACTCAGTAAACTTACAGATGGAAATACTATCGATTTTGCTGCTATAGAAGGTAATATTTTTGGAAAAGGTGTAGGGAAATACCAAAAAGGTTGTTTTGATAAGTTTATTACTCTTTTCAATAAAAAACGTGATGTTCTCACACACCATGACAAAAATAATATCCTAAAGTTTTTGCAAAAAAATTATGGTGAAGATTATAAAACTGAAATTTGTGAGGAACTTGAAATTTTTACCAACAAAAAAGGCGAATTTGTTTGGCTCAAACGCCTAATACAAGATACAAGTGAAATAGACCAATCCATAGATTGGCTAAATACTTATGCACTAAATACTGCCGAAGCCTCTCCCAACACTAAAAAATACACCTGCAATCCAGACGAAGTGTGGGATTTAGTTATCAATGAAAAGCCTTGGCAAAGTACAATTAAAAACGACAAACAAGCGGTTATTTTTTACAAAGATTTACGAGCTATTTTTAATGCTTGCTCTAAAAATGCAGCCGATAAAGAAAGCAAATTGAAAGGCTGCGAATTTATTTTTATCGAGGGCAATTTTTATGATTGCGACAGTGTGTTTTGGCATAAAAAAGTGCTACAAACAGATAAAAAAAGGCATAAAGTATTAAAGGGAATTTTGAAGCAGGTAGGCATAAATATACCTTCTTGGAATAGCATGCTGGCTTTGCAAAATACACTCAAGATATATCCTGATGACTTCAATGTTTCAGATATCGCTGAAAGTCTTGATGGTCAGCCCATTGCATCAGAAGAACTTAGCATACTATATGACATTTATGGCAGTAGCTTATTTGGTTCTTTATCTGTATATGAGGAAGACGAAGAATTATATATTGTTGAGACAGGAACACAATATTACACTACAAACAAAAACGAAATAGCTTATTTAAGCCAAAAACAGGGTTACTACCTGCTACCTGAGCAGATAAAGAAGCAATATCAACTTTCAACGGGGATTGACTTATCTAATTTGATAAGTGATTTTGGAAGTGATAATAACTTTCAAAAAGCCTTCATAGACTCGGTGTATAATGCAAGTGATATAGCTATCAAACAAGGCTTTATCGATTCTATTATTGCAAGTATTGATATAAATAGTAGTGATGTAGAACCCTACATCGGGAATATTATCGAGATGGCTACTAAAATAGCTAGCTTTACTGGTTCGGATAAAGCTATCATTAAGTTAAAAAATAAAATAAGTATTGATAGTGACTCTTTGGATAAATACGAGTACACAGAAGCGGTTTTAATGCCTCATTACTCAAGTAAAAAATTAAAGCTATCTGAATTGCTGCCTCAATACAAAGGAAAGAGCGACCTTTTGCAAAAAGTTATTCAAGAGCTAAAAGATAGCTCTAAATTTAGTGATAGTGAGCCTAAATTTTTTACACTTAAAGACAAGCCTATTGCAGATATTGATAATGAAATTTCTCATATAAGCCATATTGACCAGCTTGCTTTTGTAGTTTCGTATGCTATAAAAAATAAGCAGCCGATAGCACGCAGTATTTCTAACTCCTTTGATTTGAAGACGATTTTGAATAGATTCTATGAGTTAGATTTGCACGGTTATACTAATACAAATTACGAAATCCCCAACTTCTACCCCAAGCAATATATCTTAGCTTCTGAATCAGAACAAAAGTATTTGATTCATAGTGAGTTTTTGCCAAAAGAGGCAGATGCATGGAGGTTAGAAAAACCCAAAGAGGCAGATAATAGAAATGACTTTCTGCATAAAATAGGTATTGACAAAAAACGTCAATACTTAATAGCATACCGCAAAGACTTATTACAAGGCAAGGCTGATGTGAAAAAAATTGAGGATTTTGTAAAGAAGGATAGCAACTATTTTGCGAATAATACCATGAAATGGGCTGTCGCACAGAAGGAATTCACACCTCCTACTATTTTGAGTGAAAAGCATAAAAAAGCGATTCAGGAGTTTATCGATAAGCAATTAGATAACAAGGTATTACCCGAGTATCTATTAGAGATTGCAAAATTTGAAAATTCTAAATTTCAATATCGCTTAACAGTACGTTCTGAGCTCAAGTATTTCATAGTGCGTAGTAGTAATGATAGCGACAAAGATTTATTTTGGAAAGGTTGTACTAAGCACAATCTCAAGTTTTTTGATGCTAAATATTCTTCTCATAAAGAGTTTTTAAAGCAGCAGGGTAAAGTTGAATTGGAAACTTATAAGGAGTTCAATACAGCGATGGATAAAAGTGAGGAGTGGACTCATGAAGGCTATAAAACATGGATAAAAGAAAATAAAAATGCAGGGTACAATATCTATCTCCCAGGCAAAAAAATATCCTATAAATACTTTTTAAAGTCTGACGTACAAGGCTTTTCGAAAGAGATAGAAAGCCGAAACGATGAAAATATTGGTTTTAATGAGACAGAAAAAAATATTTTTATCCACAAAAATATCATAGAAGTGGGTAATGACCCATTAAATATTATCAGACAACCAGAGCACAAAGAAAAATATAAATGGTTTGATACTGGTGTTGCTAAAGATGCGCTAATAGATTTGGCTTTGCTTGTAAGGTCAGCTACTCATGTCGAGGCTACCCCAGAGCATTTAGCTATGGCAGAACAAATACAAACTATGGGCATAAAACCCGATATTTTAAATCTTTTGGGAAAACTGAGTCCAGAAGATTTAAAAAAACTATTAGAACTCGGTACAGACAAAAATGGCTGGGGCATTCTCAATGGCATTATTGGCGAATATGGTGGCTCAGGCAAAGATTTGCAAGGGTTAAAAGAAGAGCTCGAGGATAGTATAGAAAAAAATACTACGGCTATTTACCGTAAAATCATTGGTTATGTAGGAGAGCAGATTATTTTGCAATCTTTACAGCATAAGCACGGTGCAGATAAAGTAACCCTCATGTCTGAAAAAGATAATTTTGCGGGCTATGACTTATTACTTAATATCGAGAATAAGCCAAGCACTTATATTGAAGCCAAAACTACAATAGGAAGTTTTAAATCAGGCGAAAACAAACAATCTGTTGCTTTTAAGTTAGGACGCACGCAGTATGAATTGATTATGAAAGAAAAAACAGAAAATTTTCATGTTTTTCGCTTGAGTTTGGAGGAACTTGACAAAGGATTAGTTGACGAGGTGCGCAGTAAGTTTAAAAAGTATAACGAAAAAGGTTCAACGCAGGAGCTTGACATAAGTATCAAAAAGGAGGTTGAATCTGTTGTTCAAAACTTTTTCAACCGTAAAGGTTATGATATTGTAGATAATGCGCAAGGCAATGCTTTATTACTATTCCGAATTTCTTACAGCAAACTACAAAAGATGACGGAATCAAGTGAGCTATTAAACAGTAAATAACTATGATGATAAAAAGGGGAAAGATTCCTTTTCCCCTTTTCTTTACACCAACGACCACCCAAACCCCAGTTCTTCAATTTGTTTGGTGAGGTGTGGGCTTGGCTTAACGCGAATTGAGCGGGAGCGCATGGGCAAAGTGCGCATTTGATTTGGTAATCGTAAATTGATATTGAGCGGGCACTCGCCTCTATGCTCGGCAAGCATAAACTCAATTTCATCTATGCTTAATGTATTGAGCTGCTCAAGAGCAACTTCAATACAAAAACCTTTGATTTGCCCCCCACCAATTTCTGAAAGCAACTGCAATTGCGACGGACGAAAATCATAACTACCCTTCTGATTATAACGCTCTTGCATTTTTCCCGTTATTGCAATATACTGACCTACCTCCAAAAGATGCTGATTGCGCTTATAATCTTCACCAAAAAGCGGAAGGCGCGCACTGCCCGAGTAATCCTCCAATACAAAAAGTGCAAACGAACTGCCATTTTTACCCTGCCGAATATTGATGTCCGTAATAATTCCAGCTACTTTAATCTCACCTGTAAATCGCAAACTCTCGAGTTCGCCCACTTGATGCGTACAAAATTGTTTTAAAATAAGTTGATACTGATCTAAGGGGTGTCCAGAAATATAAAAACCTACGACTTCTTTTTCTTTTTCTAATTTTTCAATTTCTGCCCACTGCGGCGCATCAGCAAGTCGCGGACGTGAAGCCTCCGGACTGCTCGTAGCCCCACCAAACATCGAGACTTGGTCAGAATCTTTCTCAGCTTGTTTGGCTGTGCCGTATCGCATAATTTTTTCTAAATTACTGATATTCTCATGTTCATCTTTATGAAGAAGCTGTGCACGATGAATATCTTTAAATGAATCAAAACCACCCGCTGCGGTTAAGGATTCAAAGGTGCGCTTATTCACTTTACGCAAATCAAGCCTTTCGGCAAAGTCAAAAATATCACTAAAAAGTCCGTTTTCGCTGCGCTCACGAATGATTTCCTCCACAGCCGACTCGCCCGTTCCCTTAATAGCAGCCAATCCGAAACGAATTTGTCCTTTATCATTTACACCAAAATTACTAATACTTTCATTCACATCAGGACCCAACACCTCTACGCCCATACGCTGTGCCTCCTCAATAAAAAATGTAATTTTTTCGATGCTATTCATATTGTGCGTCATCACGGCTGCCATATATTCAGCCGGGTAATGCGCTTTGAGATAGCCTGTTTGAAATGCTACGACCGAATAAGCTGCCGAGTGAGAGCGGTTAAATCCGTAGGAAGCAAATTTTGCCATTATATCAAAAACTTCATTGGCTTGCTTGGCATCGATGTTGTGCTTTTCTTTCGAACCAGCGACAAAAATAGCTCGCTGCTTATCCATCTCTTCTGCCTTCTTTTTACCCATCGCGCGTCGCAGAATATCCGCACCGCCGAGCGTATAACCCGCCAGAATTTGTGCCGTTTGCATAATCTGCTCCTGATAAATCATAATACCAAAAGTCGGCTCCAGTATCGGAATTAGCAGTTCATGCGGATATTCAACTTTTTCTTTTCCGTGCTTTCGCTTAATATAAGTCGGAATAAAATCCATCGGACCAGGACGATAAAGGGCGTTCATCGCAATCAAATCCTCGATATTGGTAGGTTTGAGTTCTTTCAAATATTTGCGCATACCGTCCGACTCAAACTGAAAAGTACCGACGGTATCGCCTTTTTGATACAATTTATAGGTTTTTTCGTCTTCTAATGGAATTTCATCGGGGTCTATTTTGATGCCGTGATTGCGCTCAATAAGCTCAATAGCATCTTTGATAATCGAGAGGGTTTTAAGCCCCAAGAAGTCCATTTTGAGCATGCCTGCATCTTCGATGTGCTTGCCATCAAATTGCGTTACAAAAAGCTCCGCATCTTTGGAGGTACAAACCGGAATATAATCCGTAATATCATCGGGCGCAATAATCACCCCAGCGGCGTGAATACCCGTGTTGCGCACCGAACCCTCCAGCACCTGTGCGCGTTGCAAAACCTTAGCTCTCAAATCATTACCCCGACGGATTTGATTGAGTTCGGAAACCTGCGAAAAAGCCTGTTCGAGCGTAATACCGGGCTTTTCGGGTACCATTTTTGCCAAAAGATTGGCTTGGTCGAGGGGCAGTTCCAGCACGCGCGCCACGTCTTTGATTGCCAAACGGGCAGCCATTTTACCATAAGTAATAATCTGTGCTACTTGATTTTTGCCGTATTTGTCCACCACATAATCAATCACTTTTTGGCGACCGACATCATCAAAATCCACGTCAATATCAGGCATGGATACACGCTCGGGATTCAAAAAACGTTCAAAAAGTAGGTTATAACGAATCGGGTCTATGTTCGTAATGCCCGTACAGAATGCCACGACCGAACCCGCTGCCGAACCTCGTCCCGGTCCGACGGCTACATTTAAATCTCGTGCGGCGGCGATAAAATCCTGTACAATCAAAAAATAGCCCGGAAAACCCATGCTATTGATGACGTTGAGTTCGTGGTCTATGCGCTCACGGATTTCGGGTGTAATCGTGCCGTAATGCCGTTTTGCGCCTTCGTAAGAGATATGGCGCAGGTAGTCTTCTTGTGTGTTAAAACCTGTGGGCAGTTGGTAGTTGGGTAGTAGAATATCTCGCTCGAGGGTGAGGAGTTCGATTTTATCTACAATTTCGTTGGTGTTATCGAGTGCCATTGGCACGTCTTCGAAAAGGCGGTTCATTTCGGTTTGTGTTTTGAAATAAAACTCGCTATTTTCGAAAGCAAAACGTTTGCCTTTGCCGTGTCCTTTGGGCGTACTTTGCTTTTCGCCTGTGTTGATGCAAAGCAAAATATCGTGTGCGTCCCAGTCATCTTCTTCTACATAATGGGAGTCATTGGTAGCGATGACTTTGAGGTTATATTTTTTAGCAAATTTGAGTAGTTGTTGATTGATGTCTTCTTGACTTATGCCTAAGCCGTCGAGGTTTTTGAGTCCGTGTCTTTGGAGTTCGATATAAAAATCTTCACCTAAGAGGTTTACCCACCATTTAATTTTTTCTTCGGCTTCTTCGAGCTGTCCGTGCAGAATGGCTTGTGGGATTTCGGCACCGAGGCAGCAACTGGTAGCGATAATACCTTCGTGATATTTGAGAATCAGTTCTTTATCGATGCGTGGATACTTGCTATACATACCTTCTGTAAAACCGAGCGAACAGAGTTTGGATAGATTTTGATACCCTGTGGCATTTTTAGCAAGTAGGAGTTGGTGGTATCGGACATCTTTTTCACCTTTAACAAATTTTTGTTTTTTACGGTCTTCGACCATATAAAACTCACAACCTACGATAGGTTTGAGGTTATTTTTTTTAGCTTCGGCGACAAATTTAAAAGCACCAAACATATTACCGTGGTCGGTAAGTGCGATAGCTTTCATGCCATCTTTTTGGGCTTTTTGCATCAGTGCACCGATAGCGGCTGCGCCATCGAGTAGCGAGTATTGCGTATGTACGTGTAAATGATTGAACGAAGGCATATTAGGCGTTTTAGTTTGTTTGCATAGGCTAAAGTACAGCTTTTCTTTGCGAAATCAAATATTTTTTTAGAGAAATATTTTTTTTTGAGTTTTGTTTGGAAATGTCAAAAAAGGTTTTTATATTTGTGGCGTGGGTGCTGGGTTTTGGTGCCCTTTTTTTGCGGGAAATCTTGCGATTTCTTGTAGTTCGGTATTTTTTTTGAACAAATTTTACTATAAATACCTAATGATAGAATATATAAAAGCAGACTGCCCTTTAAACTCTGAAATTGTAATTGAGTTTGAAGATAAAGTGTATGTAGGTGTGTTGATTTATATTGACGACAAATTATTGAGGCTAGAGACAAGTCACAATGGACTAGTTCTATTAGCAGCTAAAAAACTTGATAGTCTTCTTAGCTATCATATAAATGATAGCGCTAATGATAATGATAATGATAATGAGGAGAGTAATGCTAATAAAAAAATCAAAAACGATGATGAGGAATATTCAAATACTGTTACAAAAGAACCTGCATCTTTACGTAAACTTTATGAAGAATATAATGCCACATCTTATGCGTTTCCCAAAATAGATTTTACACTTTTAGTATCAAAAGCAGATAAATTTAGTAGTGATGAGGAAACTTATGAGGTATATCAGCAATTACAAAGGATTTTATCTAAGTATAAATATGCACTGACTTTAAATGTTGAAAAAAATAAAATAGATAAATTTCAAGAGATAGAAAGTATATTGAGTACACTTTTGTCAAATCATTATTTTAATGACGATCTTCGGTATAATATTGCTTTCATCAATTACGAGTTAAATAATATTGATAAAGCGATTGCATTGCTTTCCCAAGTGCCTAATATGGAAAACAAGTCAAATTTTTTGATATTCATTAGTTTCCTGTATTTTGAAAAAGGGAACACAGAAAAATGTATTTTTTATTATGATAAATATTTTAAGTTGTCACAAAAAACAGATACCGAGTTCTACTTCTTTCTTAATTTGATAGAAAGGCTTAAAATATTTTCTTTATTAAATAGCTTATTAGAGAGTGTGGAAACAATGAAAGTATATTTAGTTTCATTAGTGTTCTTGAAAAAGTTTGAATTTTCTAGGGAGTATAATGAGCAGATTAATAAATTTG
>JAFIER010000273.1 GCA_020832465.1 Bernardetiaceae bacterium | reverse complement strand
AAAGTAGAAGAAGAAAATAAAAGCTATATTCATATAATTGAATATGACTTAAAATCTAAAAAACAAAAGTTTAAATATTCTGATTTAGAAAGATATACAACGAAAAAGAAACTTACAGGTATATTTTTTGTAAATTTTGATGTTTTTTTGAGTTATTACTATGGTAATGAGGAACGGAAACCAGAAATTGGTTTTATACCTATGATGTCTAATTAAGCTAAATAATCAATTTCTAATAATTTAAAATATCAAAATGCTATATTGCGTTATAGAAAAAGTGTTGTAAAAGTGAGTAATTATGCAATATATTAGCTTTTTTTTGTTTGTCTAATAACTAAAATAAATCACGAAAAAAATATTTTTTATTTGTATATCCATTTTGATATGGAGTTGTATTTCAGAAGCTAAGGGGACTACGGATACGCTTTTCAGTCAGTTGAAAAGTAGTTTTGACTTGGCTGAGGGGCGTGATAGTTTTTATGTATTTGCGCTCAATCCGAACGGAGGCACTAGCACTGTAGGGCATACTGTAAAGTTAGATTATAAGGCTATTCGGCAGTATAGTGCTTGTCAGGACGTTCTTTTTGTATTGGCAGAGGGGATTCCGCCTGCACAAATCAATATGTACTTTGAGGAGGTGCTCAAAATACCAGTAGCCGAGATAGGACGTGAGAATATACGCATAGACAAAAAGCTCTACGAGAGCTTAGTAACTGCCCATGGCACAAGCGATATACTCTATTTTTATAGTGAGGTTGGCAAATTTCACATTATAGAAAAATGTATAGTGGTATGATATGCAATAATATGCAAAAATATCTATTATTTTCTTTCAAATAGCACCCGAATCGAAATATTTTGATAGTACAATACAGGCAACCACAAGAAAACACCCAATAGTGAGAAAAACAAGCCCCCACTTACACCAGCGGCTAAAGCATACCAAAATACTTCGTCTTCCCATAAAAAAGGTAAAAGCCCCAAAAAAGTAGAAACGACGGTAAGCAAAATCGGATAGGCTTTGTAATAAATAGCTTTCAAAAAAGCATCACGATGCTTGGCTTTGCGCAATCCGTTGTAGTCGTTGATAATGAAAATGGCAGCATTGACTGCTAAACCGCCCAAAAGCACAAAAGCCGCATAACCACCTTGGTCAAAAGAAACACCCAAACCCCCAAAAGTGATAAATACACCCATAAACGAAAAAGGAATAACCAAAAGCATAAGCAATGCCTGCTGCAAACTCTCAAACAAAATACTACAAATAAAAAACACCACCAACAGCAAAATAAGTAAAAGTTCATATTGCGATTTTGCCTTATTCCAATCCCAAGTATTATGTTCTATTTGCTCGATGCTGTAGCCTACGGGCAAGGCATTTTTTGTCTCGGCAAGTACTTTATCTACGTGCTTCTGTCCGAAGTGTTGGCTACCTGTATAATCAAAACCAATCACCCGAATATACAATCTATTTTCTTTGTACAAACTCGGGCTACTCCGCTCTTTTTCGAAACTTGTAAAATGCTTAAAAGAGGCTGTATTTGGAAGGTTGCCATCTCGAATATCCTGCATAGCAAGGGTTTCGCTTCCTCGACTTTGCAGATAGGCAGGAATTATCTTATTTTGATAAGGCAAATAAAGTGCAGGCTCGTCAGAGGGTGCAATAAGGTGTATATCTCGAGCAAAATCTTGAGGTGTAAGGCCTATATGCGCAAGTCCCTGCGGGCTAATTTGCCATACATATTCATCTGTAGCCTTTTCTTTATAGCTCAAACGCTCGTTGGTATTGACCTCCTGCACACGTTTGTGAGCGAGTAGGCGGTCGGCTACTTTTTGTGCTTCCTCTTCTAAAGCGAGATAGTTATAGCCACGCATCTCAAGTCTGAACTTGCTCAAACCCTCACCACCTCCTGTGCTAAAACCCTGTAAACCTACACCATAAATGTTCCATTTAATGCCATCAAAGCCCAAAGAACGGATAATCAAAGCATTTTTTAAAAGAAATGGAAACTCACTTCGCTGCTCAACACTTTCGGGAAATGAAATTGTGATTGTAGCCTGCTCGGCATTCACGTGGCTTACAAATTTTTCTATTTGCGCTTGCTGACTCAAAAAACTCTCGACCGAACGCACAACACTATCTGCCAAACTCAAAGGCATGCCTTTAGGCATAGTAGCACTGACATAAAGCAAGGGCTTGGTATTTTCTCTGTAATTGTATTTTTCAAAGGCATATTTTACAAAAAGTCTGAGCGTGCCGCCTAAAACCACATCGCTATACGGGCGAATTTTGTTTTGATAAATAGAAGAGCCTACTGTTTCATTATACCATTCCCAATCTTGCACTTTTGAGGGAAGCATAAAAAGAGGAGTACCAAATCCTAAGATAACCAATACAATAAAAATCTTGCGATAGTACACTACTTTTTGTATCAAAAATTTATACGTCCTAAATCCGCTGACGCTCCTTCTTTTTTGACGAAAACTACGCCGATGAGCCGTACGCTCTAACTCCCACAAACGGTAAAGTGCGGGCGTAAACCAAAGTGCAATCGGCAGAGAAACGGCTAAATTAAGCGCTACTACAGCAGCAAAATCACTTAAATTATCTTTTTGCTCTTCGGGTAGGAAAAATACCAAAAGCAATGCCGCTGCTGTCGTAAGTGAAGCCGCAAGCAGGGCGACGAACATGCTTTTATGCCGACCTTGCATCAAACTCGAAAGCATCACCAAGGCATTGTCCAGTATCAAACCAAATGAAATGGCAATACCCGCAATCGAGTATAAATGAATTTGAATACCCAAAAGATAAACAAAAAACAAGCTAATAGCTAAGTTCACAAAAAGACTGCTAAAAAGTATCATCAAAGACTTGATATTGCGCTGAAGCAACAAAATGAAAAAAGCCAGAACGGCTAATGAAAGTCCCGCTCGTTTGTAAGTTTTATGAAGTTCTTTTTCCAAAAAATCGCTCTCGTCCCACTCTTTATACCAATTTATTCGCCCTTCTTCGGACTCGATAAGTTTGATTTGTGCTTTAATTTGGCGCGCTATTTCTACGGTATTGCTGTTTTTCTCGATATAAAAGGAAACCGTTACAGATTCTTTGCCATCTATGCGATAATGACTGCGCACGGGCTGGGGTGCAATTTTCCATGTAGCGATATCTTTCAGATGCAAAATCGGATTTTCACGTAGAATAACCTCATTTAATTTTTCAACCTCGAAAGAAGGAGGCATCTCGAGCCAGTAATGCGCTTGATTTTGTAGCTGTGCTCGTCCCCAATAGCGAGTTTGTTGTAGCTGATTGAGATGTTGCTGCACCTCGTAATGCGTTATATTTTGCGCACGCATTTTATCAGCATCATAAGTGATATAAATAGCATTTTGTGCAATCCCACGAATATCAATATCTTTAATATCTGCTATGCCAGAAAAACGCTGTATATTAAGCAGTTTGAGCCTGCGCACCAGCTCTGCGTTCGGAAAATCCGCATTGACTGCATAAACCAAAACAGGACGCTCTTCGCTCGAGCGGCTACTCCCTCGAGATTGATTGACCAATGGATAAGATACCAAAGGTGATAACTCAGCGGCTGCTTGTCGCAAGAGCATCGATACTTCAAACTTTTTGAGAGGCATATCTGCTTCCTCATTGAAAGTCAGCGTTATCTGACCCCGATGATAGTGCGATGCGGATTGAATTTTTTTAAGTCCTGTGAGTTGCGAAAGCATGTTCTCGAGCGGAGCAGTTGCCAGTCGCTCTACAATCTCGGGGCTTGCTGTCGGTACGCTGTAGCTTACATAAAGCTGTGGCTTTTCGGTGCGTGGGTTGAGCTCTACGTTTAAAAAAGGCAAGCAAAAAACACCTAAGATGCTTATAATCAAGAATATAAGCACTATCCGAAAAGACGAAATTTGTAATAAGTTGCTCATGAGTGGTTTAAAAATTTATGGTTCGCTCACGATTAAAATCGTGGGTTTTACTTTTACTCGACTAAGCCCAAAAATTTATTTTAGCACTAATATCTTTACATACCTGTAGCAACGAAGCTCCCGCTTCGTTTTAGACTATTTCCGAAGCTGGAGTTTCGGGCTACAGCCAAACTGCAAAAATTTCTTTACCATCTTTTTGAATGCGCTCTTCTTTCCAATTTTGACTTTTTCGCTCATCAAATATCAATAAATAGCCTTTTTTTACATCGTGGATATCCAAATAATCGGCGAGTTGCTTTAATCCTTTTTGATGCGACTTTTCACCGCTCCAGCGTTTGAGTTCTAAAATGTATTTCCATTGCAAATAAGTTACGACTACATCTAAGCGTTTTTCTTCGGAAGTTTCTACTTCTTTAAAATCGTGTCCTTGACCGTTGATAATGGGTTTTAAAAAGGCTAAAAAAATCAAACGCCATTCACGCTCAAGCATTTTGCTATCTTTTTTACTGTACTGCTCTTTCATAAAAGCCTGAAAATTGCGCAAAACCCGCTCTAAATCTAAGCCTCCGTCTGCTGCTGTGTAGTTATCTCTAAAATTATATTTTTCTTCATCAATTAGTTGTTCTAAGCGCGTATTTGACAGGTAGTTATACAAAACCTGCTCATAGATTCGGTTATGAATTTTGATAATTCCATTACCGCTAAAAATACCATACATTTCGCCAAGTTGTATATTTTTTGTGTTCGGGTCATAAGGAATTTTATAACCTTCAATAATAATGGCACGCACAAATCGGAAGAGACTTTCGTTGTTTTCCAAGTTTTTTATTAAACTATCAAAATTGGTGTTGCGCTCTCGCAAAAGCAACTGCACACTTTTTTTCAAATCATCGAGCGCCCAGTAGCTTTGGTCTTCTTTGTTGGGTAGAATATCCTCGGCAATGGTTTTGCACAATTTTGATACTAAAAATGGATAGCCCGAAGTGTAATAATACAATTTATTTGATATTTCTTCAAAGTTTATTTTTACATTTTCTGCCTCGCTGTACTGCCTGAGCATGTGTGCAATTTCTTGTGGGTTAAATTCCATCACAACCTTGAAATCCGTAGCAATATTCCAAGGGCTATTGGTTTGGGCATCTTCGGGATTTCGGAGTTTGAATTTTAAGGATTTGATGTCGTGCACGCCTGCCAAGACTATGCTATGAAAAGTATAATCTTGCGGGTCTTTGCGGTTGAGGTATTTGTTGCGCAATGTACCTAAAAGATGCAAAAAAGCATCATAATTGCTGCTTGCATCGACTTCGTCAATGAGTACGACTAGTTTTTTAGTAGTCATCTTGACAATTTCAGTAATGCGTCTCGATAACTCTTTCATGGTCTGCGGCAGAGCTAAACCTGCTAAGGCTTCCTTCTGCTCAAACTCTTCCGAATTTTGCAAAGCATCATACAATTCGCCGTAAAAAAACTGTCCAAAAGTTATATCACTTTCATACACCGAAGTGCCTATACCCTGAAAATTCATCAGAATAGGCAAGTAAGCCGCATCTTGGCGCAAGGTTCTTATCAAAGCATGAAGCATAGTCGTTTTTCCGTACTGACGAGGACGGTTGATGACGAAATACTTGTTACGTTTCACCAAGTCTATTATAGCATCAAAACGACGAGTATCGTCCATCATATAATGGTCTTCTGCGTGACAAGTGCCTGTGATATTAAATTCTTTTTTCATGATTTCTTGTTAGATTGCTTGGATAAACTTCAAAACGAATAAACATTTCTGACAGAAATGTTTATTCTGAAATTGCTCCGCTGTGTTTGGTAACTGCACCAAACACAACCCACATAAATTTGAAATGCACCTTATGTAATGGTACAAATATAAGGATTTTTTTGCTTTTTTATCTCGTAAATAACATTTCTGTCAGAAATGTTATTTCTAAAAATTTGACATCTAATATCTTTACTACCTGTAGCAACGAAGCTCCAGCTTCGTTTTAAACTATTTCCGAAGCTGGAGTTTCGGGCTACAGCTACAATGTTTAGAACTCAGATTTCTGGCAGAATAACTGTTAGTGCTATAATTTAGCAAAGGTCTCGTGCGCCTTAGTAGTTCCTTACTTTGGTAATGATTTGAAAATCAAAACTTTATACATCAAAGGGATAAAAAATATGGCAGTAAATGTGCCGACGCTCAATCCGCCCATGACAGCATAAACTAATGGCTTTTGCAAATCCGCTCCTAAGCCCGAAGCAAAAAGTACTGGCAAAACCGCAATAATCGTCGTGATGCTGGTCATCAAAATGGGCTTGAGGCGTATAAGCCCCGCACGGTGCAAAGCATCAACCGTAGGCATACCCTCACGGCGCAGCAAGTTAATCGTATCAACTTTTAAAATCGCATCATTGACCATAATACCCGACATGACAATAATCCCGATGGCAGACATCAAATTTAAAGAACTATCAAAAAAGTACAAAAAACTAAGCGAACCTGCCAAGCCTAAAGGCAATGTAAAAACTACAATTAAAGGCTGTAAAAAAGACTCGAACTGTGCTGACAAAATAAAATAAAGCAAACCCAGCGCAATGATTCCGATAAATGAAAGTTCGCGAATATTTTCCCGATTATCTAAAAAGCTGCCCTGCCACTCCCAATTCAAAGGCATTTGCATAGCCATGCTATCTAAGATCGCTGTAATATGCGTGCGCTCTTTTTCATTTAAGGGACTTTCCCAATACAGATTTTGATATAAGCCTAAAGCATCAGCACTAAGGCGTTGATAGTTGGTGCTTTTTTCGTAAGAGACAAACATACGCAGCGGCAAATCTAAGAACTGATTTTCAGAATTTTGAGTGTTTGGATTTATATTTTCACTTATCGTTTTTACTTTCACCGAAAGTCTATCTATAATTTCATCTAAACGCTTATCGGCATCGCCAAAACGAATAGGCAAAACATTGCCAAAAGACTCGAGCGATGCTATATCAATCCGACCAAAAGCCTCCTCTAACTTTTGGATAATATCCTGCTCCGAAAATCCGTACAAAGCGGCTTTTTCGACATCTATACGCAGATGCACCACAGGCTCGAGGGCAGTATTTTGTCCTTTTTGTACCTGATAAGGTAAGTTGGCATACAGGCTTTGCAGCGCATCGGGCTCGAGCGTGCGCTCGCGCTGATTGTGGCGTAGGCGCACCTCGTAAAGCGGTTTTTCTGATGCAAAAAGTTGTGAAAACACATCGGGCGCAGCGTAAAACTCAAAAAAGGCTTGAGGGTGTTTTTGTCTTAAATAAGCCGTCATATCAGCGATAAGCTGCTCTTTTTTGTCTTCATTTGCGAAAAGCAAATAAAGCTGTGCCGTTGTGGGGCTATGGTTTTTCTGACGCAAAAGATATTGCTGCTGTCCGATATCAGCTTCTACAACTTCAATATCCGACTCGAAATGCTGCAAAAAATCTGCTATACGTTGCTTATTTTCAGCTACCGAAAAAGGTAAATTCCAAGAAATATCGAGGGCGACATCAGCCTTGGGCAAGGGGGGAAGCCCCTCAACTCGGAGCAGAGAGAGCCAAAACAAAGGCGAAAATATCAAAAGAAAAAATATCGGAAGTACCCATTTTCTTTGCGTCCAAATTTTGTGATATGCCCCTTCATAAACCCGTTTCATGAGTTGAAATACTTTTGTTTCCTTACTCATTTTTTCGGCTGGAGTTTCTATAATTTTGTAAGTAGGTGGCTTATTTTTCTTTTTATCGCCTTCTGCAATTTTTATTTTTTTGCGATGCGCTATCAAATAAAGATGCGGTAAGCACAAAAAAGCAACAAAAAGCGATGCTAAAAGTACTGCCGTAATGGATAAGGCTTGGTCGTAAAATAGCGCACCCGCCAAACCGCTCATAAAAATTAAAGGTACAAAAACCGAAAGCGTCGTGAGCATAGAGCTAATCAAGGGCGTTATGACCTCGCGCACACCACGCTCGGCAGAAATGAGCAAACTATGCCCCTCACTGCGATAGCGAGTCATATTATCCAATACAATAATGCTATTATCGATAAGCATACCCAAGCCCAGAGCCAAACCACTCAATGAAATGATATTGATAGAAATATTGAAAACATAAAAAAGTCCGAAGCCCAAAAGCAATGACAAACCCAAACTGATAGCCATAATTATGGGAAAACGATAATTTCCCATAAATAAAAATAAGGTCGTGAATACGCCTATAATTCCCCAAAGCAAACTACTGCTTAGGTTATTTATCGCCATAGTAAGTAAATGATATTGATTTTGTGTAAAATGAAAGTCTAAACCTTTATAATCGTCTCGAAGCTCCTCGAGCGCACTTTCCAAAAGAGGCATAATATCCTGCATGCGTGCCTGCGCTTGCTTATGAATCGTGAGCACAAAAGCGGGTTTATTTTGATAGCTATGATAACCTTTTGGTGGCTGTTGTTTGAGTTTAATCTCGGCAATATCATTTAAAGAGGTAATAAATGAACCTGAAATGATAATAGGAATATTTTTTATATCTTCAATTTTTTGTAAAAATGGTTGTGTTTTGAGAAAGTAGCGATACTGCCCGTCTTTTACAGCAATAGAAGCCAATTTTTGATTGGCTTGCCGAATAGCTTGCTGAATATGCTGATTTTCTAATCCCAAACTTTGCATCTTATCGGTATTAGGTAGAATGCTAATTTGCTGACTGAGCTGCCCGTTGGCATCGATAAGTGAAATTCCTTCTATACTTTCCAAACGCTTGCGAATAACTTTATCAATGAGTTCTGAAATCTCTAACATATACGTTTGATTATCCGCATTTTGAGGTGATATTTGTAAACGCAAAAGTGGTACATCAGCCGTATTGACTTTTACAATACGTGGGCGTTTGAGGTCTTTCGGAAACTGATTGAGGAGCTTATCGAGCTGTTCGTTGGCTTCTATATAAGCCAAACTCATATCCGTACCGAAATCAAAAAATAACTTTACTTGTCCGCTTTCACTCGCCGCCTGACTCTCAATTTCTTTTACGCCTTTGAGCGTACGCATACGCTCGCGCAGAGTTTTGAGCAAACTCTCCTCGATTTCGGCAGGGGCATGACCGCTATACTCGAGCTGAATCAGCAAGCGAGGCACATCAATATCGGGCAGCAAGGAAACTGGCAACTCGCGCCAAGCCAAAACGGACAGAATAGCGACTGCCAAAAAACTCATAAGCACCGCCACAGGACGCTGAAATAAGAAAAAAAGTAGGTTTTGATTTTGCATTGTTTTTTTTTGGTGTTCGAACTTAGAACTAACAGTTCTCTGAGAACTGTTAGTTCTAAGTTCCTGCTGCTTTATTCTTCTTCAATTTTCTTTACTCTGGCTTCGTGCGAGAGTTGTAAATTATTGCTAATAATGACCTCTGCACCTTCCTCTAAGCCATCTAAAACTTCTGCGTATTGACTATTTTCTTTGCCTTTTTCGATATAGTTCCACATAGCTTTTCCGTTTTCGTAAGTAAAAACCACCTCGCGGTCGCTGCGCATTACGATAGCTTCCTTAGGAACTAAAAGCTGTGGTGGCTGCGGTATTTGCATGCTAATTTTGACATTCATACCTTGTAATAAGCCTTCGGGATTGATAATGCGCAAACGCAAACGCACCAAACCTTGCTTTTCTACTTTCGGATTGATGTCGGCAATTTGAGCTTTGTATGTTTCGTTGCCTGCCAGCGGACGCACTTCGGCAGGCATACCTTTTTTGAGCCAATGTACGTCGCTTTCGGATACAAAAGTCTCGACTTCTAAGGCTTTATCGGCATAAAGGTAGCAAATAGGCGTACTGGCGCTGACTTGCTTACCCTCACTTACATACAAATCGGCTACCCGACCGCTAAAAGGTGCTTTCAGATATCTATTCTCGAGCGCACGTTCGGCTTCTTCCATCGCTATTTCCGAAATAAAAAGCCCGTGCCGAATTTTGAGTAAACGCTTTAAGGTATCGGGAATCGCTACCCCATCGCCTATACCACCGTCGAAATCTATAAAAGAAGAGCGATAACTCTCATCGTTTTTATTGTGCTCTTCTCGTGCGCGTCGGAGGCGTAATTGTACTTCATTATCGTCAAGACTGACAAGTAATTGTCCTTTGGTTACAAAATCGCCATTTTTTATATGAATTTTTTGTACAATTCCACTTGCAGCAAAGGCAAGTTCGACCTCTTTATTAGATAAAATTTTGCCATTGCTATATATCGTATAATATAAGGATTCCTTTTTAGCTTTTGCTACTTTTATATACGATGGCTCGAGAATGCCTTTGATATCGCTCGAATCTTTTGCACTTTTATCCTCTTTTTGTACATTATCATGAGCAGAGGTTTGGCAAGCACAAAGTAGCCATAGAAGCCCTAAAATAGCGATTTTATCTATATTTATCCTTTTTATCATGGGTTTATTTCTTTGCATTTGCGCAAATATAAGTAATATATAAGACCTTTACAAATTCTGAAAATGTTTTTTTTGAAAAATATTTTTTTATAAAAAAATAACAAAAAAAACTTGACTCGATGCAAAATATTTTATTAGCTTTGCAGCATATCAATATTTTATGAGTTCTCTTGTATATATTGATATGCTTTTATGTTTTATTTTTTTATTCACACTAAACGACATAATAAATTATGAGAAAATTAGCATTTTCACTTTTCACTCGTTTTAATGCTTGGCTTTTTGGCTACGGGCACTTTTAGTACAGCTCAAGTAGGTACAATAAACCCAGGTACTGATCCCGATCCCGAACCTGATTACGTTCAATGGCATCAGGACGAGCTTGATTGTTACGGACCTGGACAAGGCTGTACTCAACCAATCATCATCTGGGGCTAATTCCCTAATTTTAACTGAACTGTTTTGTGTCTTGCAAAACAGTTCAGTTTTTATAAAATATCATTTTCTATAAACAAAATTTCAATAATGCGCACCCCCATTCCCCTATACAGTTTACTTCTCCTTATCGTCTTAAGTGCTTGCCAGTCAGAGGGCGAAAAGGCGACAGCTTATACGCATGGGCTTACTGCTACAGATAAGCAACGTGCTTTTGAGTTGGATAATCGCACGTCTTATCATAGTGTTTATTTTTATACACATGAAGAAGACGGTGAACTTTATTATATTTGGGGCAATATGGAGAGCATTAAGTCTAATCCAACAATACAATTTTTTGATGCACGGCGTGGAGGTAAGCAAAAATTTGAAATAGTACTCCCGTTAGAGGGACCTAAGGGTATAAATCAGTTTTTAGGTTTATATATTCATAATCTTGATTCTATATTTGTATCTGGCGGAATGTCATATAGAATTTTACTTTTTGATAAAGCAGGAAAACTTAAAGATATTTATCCTTTTTATACCGTTGAAGATACAAGCAAAGCTTATATGAAGGCACTTAAAAAGCAGTTATATAACGGACCTATGCCTAAGGCTATAGGAGAAGTTGCCCTCAAGAAAAAGGATTCGTTGCATTTCCCTATAATGGATAATCAGAAACCTTACTCAGATGAAGCAGGGTATTTTAGTAAAAACAAATTTATATCCATAAATTTAAAAAACAAAGGCATGCAAATGCACCTAAACTTAGAAGGGGATTGTGCCGCTTACGATGACCGAGCTTGGGGACAGTACTATGTTAAAACAAAAAGTACGCAAACAATAGATAACAACTCTATTGTATTTTCCTATGGCATGGACGAGCATATATATGTCAATGACTTGGAAGGCAATCCGAGTCAGTCGTATTACGCAGGTAGTCAGTATTTTGATAATATTTCAGAAGAATGGACACCAGACAGAAAAGATATATTTTATTTAGAAAATCCCGCTTATCGGGACATTATTCCTGACAAATACCGTGAGGTCTATTACCGATTGGCTTATCAAGGGCTTCCAAGCGGTACTGACGAGAATGGTAATCCTCTAAACTTTACTTATTATTATAAGAAAAAGCCTGCTTCGGTGATTATCTTGGATAAAAATTTCAATAAAATAGGGGAAACAAAGTTGCCTAAGGAGATTTATGCACATAATTATTTTGTTACAGAGGAGGGCTTATGGTTTTCTGAAATGCAAGAAGATGTCAATCCAGACCTCGACGAAGATGTAATGACTTATAGATTATTTGAATTGATTGAAATATAAAAAAAATTGATATGTGTAAACAAAAAATACATAAACTGCTCTTGGCTTGCGGTTTGCTATTTTTTTTGTTGGGTTGTGAAGGCAAGGAAAGCAATAGTGAGTATCAAAGTTTGTATCAATTATTTTCTGACTTAAAAATCACTCTCGATACGCAGCCTGAAAGCATTTATTTATTTATTCCTTATAGAGGGTGTAATACTTGTGTAGATTCATCGAAGCAATTAGCAGTTAGTCATCTTGATAATAGCAAAATGAAAGTTATTTTCACGAGTTTACCACCTCGTAAAATATTACAACACGATTTAGGAGATTTGCTCGAGCATCGCAATTTATATTTAGATACAGATAATTTAGCTTTTAAATCGGGGTTAGTGCATTTACATCCTATGGCTGTGTTTACAGATATTGCGGGTGAGATTAAAGATGTGCGATACGTTGCACCTAATACAATGGAAACTTTAGCTGTAATTTCGGATTTTTTAGATTGATTTTTTTACATCGTATCATAAAATATGTATATTGCCGTGAAGAGCAATATGCTATTTTTTACACAAAAAAATCTACTTTTAATGCGCACCCCCATTTCCTTATACAGTTTACTTCTCCTTATCGTCTTAAGTGCTTGCCAGTCAGAGGGCGAAAAGGCGACAGCTTATACGCATGGGCTTACTGCTACAGATAAGCAACGTGCTTTTGAGTTGGATAATCGCAC
>JAFIER010000286.1 GCA_020832465.1 Bernardetiaceae bacterium | reverse complement strand
ATTTTCAAAAGTTGTTTTTTCAAGAAATTCGGAACAATTTACATCTTCTGCTTTTTTGCTATCTAATTCTTTGATTGTAACTTCATTGTTTAAATCTGAAATCAAGCAAATATTACGATTTACTAATTCTTTTCTGTATTTTGAAAAATGATACTCGTATTTTGCATTTTCAAAAAGAAAATCAACCACTTTTTTAAGTTTACTTTTTTGTAAATCATTTAATTGCAGAGCAAAAATATTGTCTTCGTTTGAAATATGAGTTTTGGGTATTAACCAACTATCATTATTTTCGGAAATAATTAATCGAAAATTAATTGAATTTTGATTTGCAAAAATTTGATTTTCATTTCTTTTAATAGAATGTAGTAAATCAAAATTGTTGTTTTGAAAATTTGTGAAAAATTTTGAATTCTGAATTTTCATTAAATCAACGATATGATTGGTTTCAATTCTCGGAACTGTTAGAATTAAATTTTCTGTTTGTTTGGAAATTTTTTGCTTCGCAAAATCAAAATTGCAAAAGTCTTGCAAGTTTGGTAATAAGTCCAAAGGCGGGTCACCTGCTTCAATGGGATTGTTAAAATTGTCAATAATTTCGTGGGTTGCTTTGTTCCAAAAATTATAACTAAAAAATCGAAACAATGTATTTATCTGATTTTTATCTAAGTCCAAAGCAATATTGCTACTTGCAAAACTAGTCTCGAGAAAAGGGGCTGTAAATAAAATACCTTGAGATTTGTCCGAGTTTGGCTTTATTAAAATAAAAGAGCCAATGTTCTTAACTCCGTATCTGATTAAACAGGCACCTGCAAGTTCTTTTAATTCTTTAGGTTTTTCGTTTGTAAAAATGTAAATTCTATTTCCTCGTTTACTTGCATTAAATATTTCAGTGATGAGTTTTGCATCATCAATTTGCTCAGTTTGAAGGCAAATTACGCTGTCTTGGATTTCATTAAAAGAATTAATAATCAATGAACGATTATATTCTTTTTTCAAATCTTTATTCTCGCCACGATTCAGCCAAAACTTTTCAATTTGTTTTTCGCCGTAATCAATTATCTTTGATTTCGATATGGATTGTATTTTTTGCATTATATTTTGCTTTCAATAAAAGTTTGTAATTCGAATTTTAGCATTCCCTTTTTAGCTACTTTTTTATCTATCTTTTGAAGTGAAAAACTATCAATAACTGTCTCTTTCTCAAGATTTATGCAATCAAGCATATTTGATGTTTTCCATAATGTGTAAGTATCTTTATTTTCGCACAAAGCAATATACCTGTCGTGCTGTGCCTTTTGATTTAAAAAAACATCCTTTAAAGAAAATTGTTTAATTTCACTTGCATTTTTTTGTAAAAAATTACTTCGGGTTTGCTTATTGTCTGTAATTAAGATTTTTGTCGGGCAATCGAAACAGTCAAAAAATGCTTTCATTGCATTTTGTTGATTGGGAGTATAGACATATTTATCGTAATAAAAAACAGCATTGATTTGATGCTTGGTGTTTCTTTTTAAGTTATCGCAAATTTGCTCAAATGTAATTTGTTCTTCTACCGGATAATCAAGAGTTTCGTCCGAATACTCAATTGAAATATCTGGATTAAGGTCGCTTGGTGCGGCTAAATGCCAAAATGCCGGACTTTGTTTTGAACGGTCTTTATCGAAAATTTCATTTCTGTAATTTTCAATTACAGGAATATCTAAGGAATTATAATATGCACTAAAACCTTCTTTTCTGTTTGTTGTTTTTATTAGATTTTCAAAATCGTATTTCAAGTAATAATCCCTATTAAGTTCTTGTTCTACAAGCCAATTACGCCAAATTATGGCATCTCCGGTATCGTATGGCATAATCGGAATTTCTAAAAATTCAATCGTATCAAAACCTCTTTGATTTTTATTGGTATAGTTTGTAACAAAATTAGTTCTTTCTTTGTCTTCTTGAAGATTACGGAACTGAATTTTTAAACGGTTTTGTTTTTTATCCCAATCAGGAAAAGTTTTAGAAATAAATTCATTCAAATCTTTATCTAAATTTATTGAATGTGGTTTTATGTTATTTCTATTTATTTGTCCGACAAAAACATAATGAGATTTTTCCAAATCTTCCCAAATCCAAGATAAATTTATCGCATCGTTGGTGTTATTGATTTGACCTGCTATTTTATCATTGATATTGATAATGAGTTTTAAATTTGAAAATTTGTTGTCATTTATAGGCAAAAAATAGTTTTCTTCCTGAAAGCTTACATTTAAAATATCAACTCGTTCATTTTCTCGTGGTGCTATGCGTTCAAAATACAAAATTTTTGTGCCAAGAAAATTGTCGTTTTCGGCAAACCAAATTTTGTATTTACCTTCTTCACGCACAAACATTTTCCCTGTTTGTCTTATTCTATTCCCTTTTTGTGTAGGAATATCGTTTTCATCAGTTATTTGCAAATTTCGCAAATATTCTTTTACTCGTTCATTAATTGTTTCGTCTTCAAATTCTTCACCGTTTAAAAACTTTTGAATATCTTTTCGTTCTTGTTCTTTTTCAAAAACAAGGTATGCAGTTGCAGATTTAATTTCTATCTTTTTTGTTAAAGTTGCTTTCATGTTCATTTGTAAGTTTAAAGTTTAACTGTTTGTTTTCAAAATTTGAGTATTTGTTGCTAATTGTTTTAAATCTTCCGAGCGGCTTTTTTGAGCAAAATAGTTGTAATCTCCGAATATTACCAATTGAAATTTTGCTCTGGTAATTGCTACATTCAAACGGTTTGGATTGTCCATAAAACCATCTCGATGCGTCTGAACCATTGATAAAAAAACAATATCGGCTTCGTGTCCTTGAAATTTATCAACCGAATGTAGTTTTATGTTAATTTTTTTGCCTTTTTTTTCGATATTAAAATTTGAAAATGCACTTTCTCTACCTGTTAGTTTTTGTAAACCTTCTCTTATTTTTGCTTCTTGTCCTTTGTAGAATGTAAGACAGGCGACAGTCCATTCTTTGCCTTCGGGTTGTTCGTTATTTCCGGCAAATTCAATGAATTTTTCGAGTTCTGAAATTAAAACTTTGGCTTCGGCTTCGTTATAATTTCTAACGGTTTTCCCTTTTACATCAATCCAAATACTTCTTTTTGAATATCTTGTATAACTCCATTGGCGAAGGAGGTCAATTGATTTCGGGTTTTCTAAATCCAATAAAGCATTTTCCTTTTTATAAAATTGTTCTCTCGGAAATTTTGAAATATCAGGGTGCATACGGTGTTGATAAGTTAAAACGGTTCTGCGATGTTTCAATTCTTGTGGGCTAAAGCCCTTTGAAATGGTCGTTTCTGTTTGTTTGAAACGAGCCGGAATTCCTTTGATTAAACTTTCCAAAATGGAAGGGAAAGCAATCGTTGCAATCGTATGAATCCGATTTCCAATGTCTTCTTTACCCAATGAAACAGGAATTAACTCTTCGATTACTTTTCTATAATTTTTTGTTTTACTATCGTCTAATAATCTTAGTTGATGTTCGCGGTCAACTCTCCACGCAATTTCTTCTGCCCACGATTTTTCTTTGAAAAACTTGTTTATATCTTCAACAATTTCAAAACTGTTTTCCAATTTTTTACCTTTTATTCTTAATTTAAAATTGTTTCCTTTGTTTTGCCAATAGTTATGAATAAATGCGTGTTCGGAAGTTTGCCAATTTTCATAACGCAAAATTGCGTGAGTTTCGGGTAGGTTATGCAAATTGTCTTTCAAAATACTTTCCTCAATAATAATTATGTCGCTTGCTGTCAATTTTAACTTAGCTTGTTCGTTATCGAAAATAGTAATTTTTGTTTTTTCTTCTATTTTTCTGTGCATTAATTCTTTTAAAAAAGCATCAATAACTTCATCTGGCACAGGCAATACAAATTTATTTTTTGCATACTTTGTAATTTCCAAAATTTTATGTAAATAGAAAACGGCTAATTGATATTCTTTGGTCAACG
This sequence comes from Bernardetiaceae bacterium, assembly GCA_020832465.1. Lineage (GTDB taxonomy): Bacteria > Bacteroidota > Bacteroidia > Cytophagales > Bernardetiaceae > JAFIER01. The sequence continues at coordinate 2,457 of JAFIER010000286.1, read as the reverse complement.
TTTCACCATCTTTTAACTGTAAACTTTCTAAATTAGCTACAATTTGCTCTCTATCGGTAAAGGGTGAAAGTTGCATTACATCACCCGCTAATATCCATTTTTTTGCATACAATGCAGGAACCAAAAATTCCTGGAACGTTGTTTTACTGCTTTCGTCTATTATTAGGTAATCAAAATCAGGGATAATTGGTTCTTCAAAATATGTCTTTTTTTCGCCTTTGAAAAAAAACGATTTTTGTTTTCTATTTTTAAAATGTGGGTGTTGTAAAATACCAATCGTAGTTCCACAAACTAAATTTGATGCTTCAAGCAATAAATCTTGTGAAATTTGGTGGTATTCTATTAAATTATCAATTTGAAACTCTTTTACATCTTCGTTTATACGGTTTTCATCACCAATGCGAACAGGTAAAATATTAAATTTTTGTATCAAAGTTTGTTCTCCGTTTCGTTTTTCGTGCAAACGTTCCAAAACATTATCAATAGCAACGTGTGTAGAACCGCAAAGTAAAATACGTTTGCCTTGTTTAGCCAACTGACATATAAGTTCTAAAATAACAGTTGTTTTCCCTGAGCCGGGCGGACCTTCCAAAATTGCAAAATCCGGTGTTTCAATTGCTTGTTTTACGAAATTTCGTTGCTCTTTTGCTCCGCTTCTGTTGTCATCTGTCAAAACTATCCAATCAGAAGGAGTATCGGGTTCCGGCTCGTGCCATTTAACAACTTCGCGTTTTTCAAATAGTTTTATCAAATTAGAATGTTCTCCAACCGGCATATTTTGAAGCGTTGAAATGGCTTCTGATTGTTTACGTAGTTGATATGTGTTTACTCGAACTTGTAAAATTTTACCCTTTGGAAAACAAAAATTTTGAAATCTGTTTTGATTATTCTTTTCTTTTAAAATAAGTTTGTATTCACTTTCAATACCTTGAAATAAAGAATATTCATTTCCTGCATCATCTTTTATAGAAATATCATCATCAAAAAAATATTTCAAAGGCGAAAATCCCGGAATATCGTCATCGGTTTCGTCTAATTCTTCGAGCTGTATCCAAAATTGGTTTTTGTCTTTTTTGTATAACTCTGCAATTGTAAATTTTACATTATCACAAACAACTCTTTTACCAATAACAGAATTATCAGAAATTTTAAAAGTCATATTTTCGTGATGTTCTGCGTGGAATTTCTCACCGTTTTCGAATTTTAGATTTTCTTTATGCAATAAATTGTAAAGTTTTAGATTGTTGCTGTTTGCTTTTTCAGAATATACAACAAATCTGTTTGCATCATCTTTAATAATTTTGCAATTTTTTGGCAATTCATTTTTAGATATAATTTCAAAATCAATTGTTTTGTTGTTGTATGAAATTTTTGAATTTTCTAAAATGCCATAAATTTCTATTAAGTCATTTTGTATTGATTTAACCTTGAATTTTATACCATTCTGAGAAATTTTGTCGTTTGGGTTTAGGACAATCCAACTTGGTTCAAGTTTTAACGGTTCACCAGCCCAACTTGATTTTTCAATTTTTTCGTATTCAAAAGGTAATTTTATTTTATCGTTAGAAATAAAATCGTTTTGCGAAATTGGAATTTTCTTTTTTTGTCCATTTATCCAACAAATTAAAGGTTCATCAAAATCTTCGTCTTTTATTCCGATGATTGTATAAACACCCTTTTCTACCTTTAATAATTTTATTTTTGTTGTTTTCGGTATTTCAAATAATCCACCGATTATTTTAAGTTCAACCAAATTGTCCTGCTTAACTTTTTTCCATTTTGCTTTAATTTCTTCTTTGCGCTCTAATGCTTTAATTGAAGTTTGTAAATACTGATAAAATGGTGAAAAAGCATTTTTTGCCGTGTGCATAATGGCTTTTGAAACTACGATATTTTTATCGAAAGTCAAATCATAATCTTTGGGCAAGTTCAAAAAATAATGTATCATTCTTTTTAACTGATAAAAGGATTATTGTATTGTTCTTGTTTTAGTTTTGGCGTTTTTTCTTCTTCCTTAACTTCTAATTTTTCGGCTTCTTCTGCTGATGCCATAACCGCTCTGCTTTTTGCCCACTTGCGCATATTATCAATTACTTCGCTCATTGTTTTGGCAAGTGGGTATGTTTTGTCAATTGCTTGTTTTATATCTTCTGCTGTAACCTCCTCGGCTTTATCATACGCTTGAAACATTGCTTCTTTTAATGCTTCTTCCAATTCTGCACCAGAAAAACCTTTACTAATTTTGGCAAGCTCTTTTATATCAAATTTTTCCGGTTTACGATTTTTTCGTTTTATATGGATTTTAATAATATCTTCCCGTTCTTTTTCGGTTGGCAAATCCACAAAAAAGATTTCATCAACTCTACCTTTTCTTAATAGTTCGGGTGGCAATTGCGAAATGTTATTTGCAGTTGCTACAACAAAAACAGGTTTTGTTTTTTCTTGCATCCAAGTTAA
>JAFIER010000264.1 GCA_020832465.1 Bernardetiaceae bacterium | reverse complement strand
AAAGTGTCTTGTTTGAAACAATACTTCAAAAAAAATCGCTATCGAATGGATTATGCTCAATACTTGGCGAAAGGTTGGTGTATTGGTAGTGGTGCTATTGAGTCAGCCCATCGCACCTTGATTCAAGAACGAATGAAACTCGCAGGGCAACGATGGGGCACAAACGCACAACCACTTATTAAGCTTAGAGTAGCTTATGCAAGCGATAAAGAACATATTGTAAATCAGCTATTTAGAAGCGCCGCGTAAATTTGAATTGCACCCGATAACTGGTTACCTGATAACTCTAAATGCTTCATATTAAGAAGTTTTCCTATTGCCGATGGTATCTCTTGCAAGCTATTATCAGAGAGCCTCAAATCGCGAAGTGCTTGTAAACCTTGTATCTCTGGGGGAAGTGTAATAAGTTGATTTTCAAACAAATTAAGAGAGCTAAGCTCTTGTAGATTACCTATTTCAGGGCATAGTTCTGTAAGTTGATTTTGACACAAATATAGTTCAGTAAGATTTTTCAACCTTCCGATAGTAGCAGGAATTTGCCGTAAGGCATTGGTAGATAAATCCATTCGATTTAGCTTTGTGAGTAAGCCAATTTGAGTGGGAATAGACTTCAAATCACAATTCGGCAAACATAGATGATTCATTAGTAGCGGATTTTCTACCTCTGGCAAATATTTCCACACCCACGCTACAATGATTTCATAATCTGCTACTGTAGCCCCATAATGCGCCTCAAACTCCGCTTGGCAGTTTTGGGCTAATTGCAAAGCTAACAAAACATTTGCTTTGTCTTCGCTCTCTAAAAGTTCGATAATTTTTTGAAATTCAGATTTCATCAGTTTTCAATAAGAATTTTCCCAATAAAAACAAAGATACTTGCTTTTTGCTTATTTCAGTGTCAGTAATTTTTTGATATTGGCATATTGTTGGAAATGTTATTTATAGGCTAATTTACAAATTTGTCGTGCCTTAATTCCCAAGGGTGTACGTCAAGTTGGTAAATCGACTTAGGTAGTTTCAGAACTAACAGTTTTTCGAAAACTGTTAGTTCTTGATGCTTAGTACATTATAGAAATAACATTTCTCAAAGAAATGTTATTTCTGGGCTAATTTACAAATTTGTCTTGCCTTACTTCCCAATTATCGCTATTTTTTTCTATTTTTAAGCCGTATATTGAGTCTGATTGCTTTAATTTTAGTATATTATTTGCAGATACGTAAATGCGGTATTTTTGATTTGATAAGGAGTCAATTTTTAATGCTTAAACTCACAATTTGTTCATTTGATGCAAAATTATAGTTACTTTATTTTATTATTTATTTTGTTTTGCGATTCTCATAGCATACTTAATGCGCAAAACTATGATTTTCCTTTGGTACGCACTATGGGTAACTCTGAGATTTGGTGCGGTTTGCAACTTCGCGATACACTTGATCAGGGCAGTGTGCTTTTTGCTCATGTACAGCTTCGTAACGAATTACAAAGTAGCGGTTTTCGTAATTATCAAACTCGATTAGAAGGTGGATACGAACAAAAATTTACAGACCATTGGCGTGCTGGCGCAAGCGTAAGGCATAATGTACTACAAGGTAATAATTACGAACAGCGTGTGCGTGGCTACTTACGACATCAAAGCCTACTTTTTGCTAATATACAGTTTTGGAAAGAAATGGAATTGGCTTATTTGCGTTATTCCGATTTTCGCACCGAGCAACTTCAAATGCGTTTTATGCTCGCACTTTGGCGCGATTACTATTTTGATTCAGCAGGCCGACATTTTTTGCGTACATCATTCTCTTACGAACTTTTCAGAGCTATAGATTTAGAACCCCGGAACATAGACCGCCGTTTTTTTAACCGTGGACGGTGGAGAGGGGAGGTGATGTATCCACTACTTGAATCTGTTCATATCGGTCTTTTTGGTATGTATCATACCAACTATTATATTGCTTTAGCACAATTTGATAGCACAGGAAAAATGACTGTGCCCGACCGCCGTCTCAATATCAATCAATGGATTTGGGGTTTAGACTTACACCTCATATTTTGAAGGTAAGGCTACTTTTTTGAAAACTTTATGATACAAAAATCTTGGCTCCTTGCCTTTTAAGTAATTTTTCCATAGCATAAGGTTTGAGAAACTCGATGCTATGGAAAAATTTATCGTAAGGTAATAATTTTGAAACTGTATAAAATTATCTTATAGCTATTATTTGCGTATTAGCCTATTTGTCTCAATTTTTTAATCACAGATTTAGCTACCTTCATACCACTCTCGGCAGCCCCGTTCATATATCCTTGATGTTCGTAGCTACAATGTTCTCCTACAAAAAGGAAATTTCCGATGGGCTGGCTGATGTAAGGTAAGACGCTTGTCCACTGTCCGACTTTATAACAAGCATAACTTCCCTGTGCCGTTGGGAATCGGAACCAATTAAAAGCTGCTTTTTTCTGGTTAAAAGCTGTTTTCATATTTGGATATACTTTATCAATTTCTGTAAGTGCTTCGGTACTAAAATCAGGACTTAAAGCTGCTCCGTTGTGTCCTCCGATAAAAAAAGTAAATCCTCCTGTTCCTTGATTATTATTTTGCATCATGGTATTGTCCCAAGCATTATGCAAATGGTCGTGAAAAAGATAGCCTTTGTAGCCTTTCTTGCGCCATATACGCTCATCAAAACCGAGAAGCAGTTTGGCATTTGTGCCGTAACCTAAGTTTTGAATAGCTAATTTTTTCGTCTCAGGGAGCGCAATTTGTAAATCTATTTGTCGCAATACACTAAAAGGGAGTGCACAAATCACGACATCATAATCTGCTTTTTTTTCATTTTTGAAATGCAATTGATAACGCCCCGCTTGATTTTCAGTAATAGCTTCTATATGATGCTCAAAATGCAATTGCTCGCCGAGTTTTTCAGCTAACTTTTGAGGTATTTGTGCATTACCACCCACAATTTTATAACGTTCGTCGCTATCTGCAAAAAAATCTATTTCTTGCTTTTTATTATTAGGCTCGACGTAAGTGAGCATATTAAGTGCGGACTGCTGCTCTGCTTCTAAGCCCATTTCGCTTGTAAATGCAGTCTCGAGTAGTGTGCGCAGCCACCCCTGCTTAAGCCCAATTTGTTCTAAATACTCGCTAATAGAGAGTTTATCCAAACGCTTAATTTCTTTATCTTCAGCCAGCCATTTAAATCTTTCAGAAATCAAATTAGCATCTAACTGCACACGGGGTGCAATATCTTTGAAGGCTTCCCAAATTTGTGCTTCGTTATAGCGTTCGCCCGCAATAAAATAATCAGACTTGATAAGATGGGCTTCACTTGCTGCATGCGTATCCCACAAGGATAAGCCCAGCTCCTTTGCAAGCCCCAGCATTACATCGTGATTGCTGTTGATATACTCACCACCCAGCTCACTGACTAAGCCTTCACCCATTAAGTTATGTGCGGAGCGCACCCGCCCGCCTACTTGCGTAGTAGCTTCATACACATCGGCATATAACCCTCGTTTTTGTAAGGTATAAGCGGCTGTAAGCCCTGCCAAACCAGCCCCTAAAATGGCTACTTTATACGTCCTATCGAGCTTTGCTATCGGTGCACAAGCGGCAGCGACCCCACTCAATGAAAGAAAGGCTGCCGTCTGCGCACTGCGTTTTAAAAACAAACGCCGAGAGGCATCGTAATCAGTATGTTGATACTGCATCGCCGAACGAAAAATTCGCAATATAGGATTGCGTGCTGCTTTTAAATGTTTCATATTACGTAATGGATAACTAAGGATTAGATGTTGGAGTAGTATAAATTATTTTGAATATTAAAACAGGAGTTATGCAAAAAATCAAAATTACCCAATTTAGGTAAAATTTTGGGTAGTCTTAAAGATGTAATGCTCAAAGTCTTTCAAAACTAACAGTTCTCAAAGAACTGTTAGTTCTAAGCATTACTTGTTATACACTACCAAATTTTGATTTGTTCGTATCAATAAAAAATATTTTCACGTGTTTTATAGCAGTAATAAACGATCTACAGCGAATAATATTTTTATTAAAACCGATCAAAACACTTTTTATCACTCCCTTCTTATGATAATCTTTAAATATTTTGTACAAAGTTCGTGCTTTATGATATAATTTTAGATAGAAATTTAGAGCACAGCGCACTTTTAACATCTACAGACTTGGGTTTAGGACTTTAGTATAGACAAAGGAAGCCCTACTACAATAGCTAAAATAAAAAAAAGACTGCCCTTTGTAAGGACAGCCTTCTCAAGATTGATATGGGCGTGCGACAATTTTGCTAAATTAGCGCAGTACTCATCTAAAATGAATCATGTGCTAACGGCTTTTAGTGATGCAATACTTATGCTACTATACATTTTTCCATAGCGTGGGGTTTGCAAACCCCACGCTATGGAAAAATGGGCTTAGAACTCACATTTCTCAAAGAAATGTTAGTTCTGGCTAGTGAATGTATAATAGTAGTATGTGCAATACGCTAAGAGGCTTTAGCAACTTGATGTACCCCCAGTGTTGATATATTACATTCTATTGGTCAGGAGTCGTGTTTATTTAAGCGGGCTCGACTTCTGGCACTAATTCTTTATAAATTTCGTAATAACGGGTTTCGTAGCCTTCTGCTCTTTCAATAGTTTCTAAGCTATCACCCACGATGTTACGCAGGCTTTCTAAGACGGAAGTATCTTTTGTACTGCTTGTAGCTACATCTGCAAATTTGGCACCGATTTGTGAAAAACCTTGTGGTGTGGGGTTATTTTTGAGCACTTCGAGCATAGACTCGTCCATATAATCCATGAGTATTTTATCTGCTAAGGTATCTTTATCAAAAGTTTGCTCGAGGTTTTCTGCATGCCCTGTAAACACTACTTTTGACTCTTTAAATAAAGGATCATTTTTAAATGCTGTTTTGATAAGCAAAGGCACAAGTCCACTGACCCAGTCGTGGCAATGTACAATATCAGGCGACCATCCTAGTTTTCGTACGGTCTCGATAATACCCTTACAAAAAAAGATAGCGCGCTCGTCATTATCTTCAAAAATATTACCCTCCTTATCGGCATATATTTTTTTCTTTGAGAAAAGGTCTTCGTTGTCAATAAAATAAACCTGCATTTTTGCTTGTGGCACTGAGGCTACTTTGATTACCAAAGGACGCTCTTCATCTCCGACAGGAATATTGATACCCGAAAGGCGTACTACTTCGTGCAGTCTATTTTTTCTTTCATGAATAACACCAAAACGCGGGACGAGGACGCGAATTTCTGCGCCCTCATTTTGCATAGCTTCGGGCAAATCACGTACATACTCGCCTACGCCTAAGCGATTCATAAAAGGTTCTATTTCACTCGATATATAAAGAATGCGAAGTTTCGACATAATCACTAAGTTTTGTGGAGTAATATTTTCAAATTATTTACAAAATTACGAAAAAAAAATCAAATTTCAATGGTTTTTCTCAAATAGTGTTGTATTATTGCGAAATCTTAGGGCAAAACTGCCTTTTTGAGTTTGGTCTGCACTATTCATAGCCTATTTCTGTGCTTATGCTCTCCTATTCTTTAGCCCAATCCATAAAAAATACATGAGAATCCATAGTTTTACGGATTTTGTACATAACCAAACTATGCTTTTTACGCTTAAGCTATAGATGACACCTACTGCGAAAGGTTTGACTCACTATGCAGATAAGGATAGTCGTCAATATACCAATTTTCGTAAATTAAGTAAGTGTAAGATAAAACTTATAATTCGCACCTTTAAATTTTGAATATCTATTATTATGGTAGAACAAACACAAATTCATACATTTTTACAGCAACGTCGTAGCATTCGGGCATTTGATAAAGAAAAAAATATCAGCCGTAAAGAAATCGAAGCCCTACTCGACGCAGCACGCTGGGCAGCCTCTTGCTTTAATGAGCAACCTTGGCGATTTATAGTTGCCCGAAGAGGAACACCTACTTTTGATAAAATTTTTGATACGCTTATGGAGGGCAATCAAATATGGGCAAAAGATGCTGCCTTACTTATCATTGCGGCAAGCAAAACAACCTTTTCTGCTAATGGAAAGCCTAATCATCATCACGCACATGACTTAGGATTAGCTATAGGTAATTTAAGCGTAGAGGCAACAGCACGTCATATTTTTGTACATCAAATGGCTGGATTTGATGCAAAAAAAGCTAAAAATAGTTTTGACTTTCCCGAAGATGTAGAGCCCCTAACAGCTATTGCATTAGGATATAAAGCAGACCCAGCACAGCTTCCCGAAAAATTACAAGCAGCTGAGACTGCCGAGCGAAAGCGCAAAAGTAGAGAAGAAGTCCTTATATATTCAGATTTTTAAGCCCGCATTGCCTTCTTTTTATCTAATTTGATATAATTTTATAGATTGGCTCATACTACTATACATTTTTGCATATAGAACTAACATTTCTCAAAGAAATGTTAGTTCTTGTATTAGCTAGGTTAGCTTTGAAAGCTAAATGCCCCCACCCGTATTGAGTTTATCTACTTCTATATGCGAACCTTTGTATTTTTTCTTACTAAAAATACCGCTTGAGAAATGAGGCACGGCTTTATATACAACTTCGCTTTTTTGTACGAGTTGTAAAAAAAACTCATAAGTTTGAATATCAAAAGAATCGCCAAATACGTTATTTAGAATATTCGAGCCTGTCAGTACGCCTACTTCTAAAGCCTCTGCCTTCGAGACTACATCAAGGGCTGTAGAGGTGAGTATGGCTTCTTTTTCATTGGCATAATAAGTGCTTCTCAGGCGTGCTTCATAACGAATTTCGATGCGTGGAAAAAGTTTAAAAAACTCGCCATCTTGTGGTGTTATGCTTAAATTCCGCCCTTTTTTACCAAAAACAATAATAATTTCTAAATCTGTATCGACGATTTTGCTACGCAAAATTCGCTTATAAAAAGGGTGTAAACGCAGGCTTGGCGCTACAATAAGTAAGCGTTTTTCAGCATCGTAGAAAATTTTTCCGATATGCTCATAAAGTTTTGTTCCTGTAAGTAGCCTTGCCATAATTTTATTATTGAAGGTAAGATTCAAATTATAATGGAATTGCAAATTACAAAAAATCATGCAATATCTTATTATATACACTGTTTTGGGGTATGCGTCAAGTTGGTAAATCAGCTTACATACTAGTGTATGCAAAAATGGGCTTAGAAATAATATTTCTCAAAGAAATGTTATTTTTGGGTACATTTAGCAAAGCTGTCGTGCGCCCCTATTTTGTCATAAGCAGGGCTCGCCTTGAAAAAGACTCATAAACGGTATTTTTTAGTAAAATAACAGAAATTATCCTTGTAATATTTTGCTTTTCAGTATTTAACTTGTATTTTTGAGGCATGAACTATGTTACTTCGCCATTTGGGTAAGCGATCAAAATTTCCATAAAAACGGTAATAAGTACGTAACATTTCAAAGTAAATCCGATTTTTCAAGATTTAAATGCCATTTTTTATGAGCCAAAGTAAGAATACAACGGTAAAAGAGCCACAAAACAAGGATATACCTAAGCAAACAAGTACGGCGGCATCGCAGGCTAAGCAGGAGGATATTCCCTTATATGAAGAGATTCCGCCTGAGGTCAAAGCCAATCAGCATGTACTAAGTGACCATTTTAAGATGAATTATGCCCGTAGTTTGGCAAATTATCTTATGAGTCCGATATTCAAATACTATTTTAGAGCTAAATTAGTAGGCTTTGATGAAGAGGACTTTCCCGAGCGTAGCAATCCGAATCGTCCATTGATTTTTGCAAGCAATCACTCCGGCATGGCTTTTCCTTGGGACGCTATGGTATTCTCAGCAGCCCTTTTGAAGCAAAACCATTTTAAAATGGATAAGGCAGTCCGCCCCTTAGTCTCGCCTATGCTTTCAAAAATCAAACTCATGAATCCCTTTTTAATAACCAATTTTTGGCGCAAAGCAGGTGCTATTGATGCTACTTCTCTAAACTTTGAAACCTTGATGCACTATCCTGAATCTAATATTTTGATATATCCTGAGGGTATTGATGGTATTGGAAAAGGCTTTGATAAGAAATATCAACTCCAGCGTCTCTCGACCTCTTCCTTGCGCATGAGCATCAAATACAAGGTAGATGTTATTCCATTTGCCACGGTTAATGGAGAGTATATCAATCCTTTTAGCTATAGCGTCGGCTGGATTAACGATATTCTAAGGCAGTTTAGCGTGCCTTTTCTACCCGTAGGACCGCTTACACTACTCATTCTTTTGCAACCTTGGATGTTTTATTTTGCCCTACCAGCCAAACTTACCTATGTGCGCGGAAGGCGAATTAAACCATACGAAATGATTGACAAACCCGTAGAAGAGATTACACAAGAAGACCTCTACGAACTTCGAGACCTCATTCACGAGCAAATGCAAATCGGACTCGAAGAAGCCGTCGAACGCTATGGACAAAAACCTTACGATTTGCAAGATATGTTTATAACTTTTTTGAGAAACGCCTCAAAAATTCTATATTTTGTACCTATTGCTTGGCCTTTTCTCTTTACAGAGCACGAAAGACGCTATCGCAAAATGCAACAGTATATGCAATATATGCAACACAAACAGCAAAATAAAGGCATACCACAGTCTGCCGAAGGCGAAGAAGAGTTCGAACTGCCAAGAACCGAAGAGCAAGACCTATGGTCTATGGTCAAAACCGCTGCCAATACTGTTGCTGAAAACCCTGAAGTGCTACTTATGTACGTACCCATTGGTGGCTTAATCCCGCTTTTTACAGAAGGATTCAAGCCTAATGTAGAATAAACCAACACGGGTTAGCAATCTATAACAAGCGAGCTAAGTAAAATAAATAAAAACTTAGTTCGCTTGTAAGTAAGGTTACAAAAATAACAGTCATTTTTAGTTATTTAATAAGCTCATAAACAGCCACCTGCTGAAATAATAAAAAAGCAATGGTGCTTAAATGGCTATTTTTTTGCCAACTTAAATATTTTATAGGTATGATGCAAAAACTCATATCAAAACTGCGTGATTACTTTGGCTTCTCACAAAAACAAATCAGAGGGCTACTTTTGCTTTTTCCTCTGTGTCTTATTCTACCAATTACAAGCCTTATTTCTTCTCATTTGCTTTCAGCAAAGAAGAAAAGCAATACCATCTTGTTGCTTACAGATAATGATAGATTAAGCTACCTGGATAGCTTATTCGATAAGAGCGCAAGCCCAAACCTTTATACATTCGACCCTCACACTGCCACTGAAGAAGATTGGAAAAATTTTGGACTGCCCGAATACATGGCAAAGCGCATTGTCAATTATACAGAAAAAGGAGGAAAATTTAGAAAAAAAGAAGACCTTAAAAAAATATACGGTTTCAAAGAGGAGGACTACATCAAGCTCGAACCTTATATTCAAATCAATGCAAAGGCTACTGCCCAGTTTCAATCCTCTAATAAGCCAATATATTACAACTTCGACCCCAATACCGCCACCGAAGCCGATTGGCAGAGTCTTGGACTGCCCGAATACATGGCAAAGCGCATTGTCAATTATACAGAAAAAGGAGGAAAATTTAGAAAAAAAGAAGACCTCAAAAATATCTATGGTTTTAAAGATGAAGACTACACTCGCTTAGCCCCCTATATGCATATCAACGACATGCAAAATAACGAAGATACTAAGGAGTTTGCCATCGAATACTTTAATTTTGACCCTAATACTGCCACCGAAGCTGATTGGAAACAGCTTGGTCTGCCCGAGTTTATGGCAAAACGCATTGTCAATTATACGGAAAAAGGGGGAGAGTTTAGAAAAAAAGAAGACCTCAAAAATATCTATGGTTTTAAAGATGAAGATTATGTACGCCTCGAACCCTACATTCGCATAAGCGAAAAAGAAACAGTTGCACCCAAAGAAACGCCTAAAAAAGATTTTTTTGATTTGAATACTGCCGATGCAACAACTTTGCAACAGATTAGAGGTATAGGTGCAGTGCTTTCTAAACGTATTATTGAGTACAGAGAAAATTTAGGTGGGTTCAATTCTTTTGAGCAACTCACCGATATTTATGGCTTAGACGCAGAAGTCATCGATAAAATTAAAGCACAAACACACTTAGAAAAACCCATTTTACGCAAAATTAAAATCAACCAAGTTGATGAAACTAAGCTCAAAGCACACCCTTATTTCAAAAATTACAAGCAAAGGCAGGCACTTTTTGCTTATCGCAATAATCATGGAAAAATTCGCTCCGCTACCGACTTCCAAAATGTAGGCGTATGGACAAAAGAAGAACTAAAAAAGATTTTGCCTTACTTAGCTTACGATTAAATTTAACGACCTTGAAGCAAAGAGTTATTATCTTTGAGAGGAGGAATTGCCTCAAATGTTTCTAAAGTTTGTAGATGCTACCCACCGAGGGTGCTTATATCTACTCAGAAGACGGGGTAATAAAAGCAGACGTTTAATAACTGCAGTGCAAATTTTCAGAAACAACCTCCTTTCTGGCAGAAATGTTATTTCTGAAACTTACAGATCTAGCCCAGCGCACCAGCTTCGGAAATAGTCTAACAACGAAGCAGGTGCATCTTCCTTACTACGGGCTGTAGATATATTAGCGTTCGAGCGGTTAGCCTATAAGCCATGTTATTGCTAAGTTTTTTTATGCACATAACCTGCCTTGTATATTCAATATTGACTTCTATGAAACTTGTTTTCTTCGTCGATTTGCAATAAATTACTGACAAACCATTTTCCAAAATTTTGCCATTTGTCTTTATTTTGCTCTGCCCATTTTTCAAACTCTTCGGGCGCCCCTACCATGAGTATCCAATAATTATAAGCCTCAAAATGTCCTGCATCTAATATTTTTTTATGCAAATCAAAGAGTATATTAGGATATTTTTTGTGGTGTTCTTTTTCAAAATAAAGTTCAATAAATCTACTACGGATTCGGTTCAAAGATTCTAAATTAATTTGACTCTCTCCTATGACTGCAAGTGAAAGCGTAGTTTCGTAGATACCTAATCCAAAAGGTATTTTTAAGTTAGATATATCGTCAATAGTAATTACGTTGTTTTGACTAAAACTAATGGAAAAGCTTGTATCATTTTGAAATTGAATTTCAGACTTATATACATCAAAAAGTAGCTTGCTAATCTCGCTTGTTCGTTTTGTATTAGGCTCTAAATGGATAAATATTTCACCATAAATCATTCCCCAAACTTCTTCGGTAGAGTTAGCAAATAAGATAGATGTCCAATAATAATTTGATGGAAATGCGGGGTCAACTTCTATTCCCTTTTCATAATAGGTTAGAGCTTCATTATAAGACTCTACTGCCCGCTCGACGTTGCCGAGTTCTAAATATAAAGGTCCTGCGTTGGGAAAAATATCTAATCCTTTTTTGTAGGTTTTAATCGCTTTATCTCTCTGCCCACTTAGGCTATAAGCGTTTCCCAACATTTGATAAGCATTAGGCTGCACATCAGGGTGCTTTACTAACTTTTTGAGAATTTTAATTGAAGATTTAAAATCTGAATCGAGGTAGTGTGCATACGCCATTTCATAAGGATAATTGAAATTTTTGGGATCTAATTTCTGTGCTTCTTCTAATAACTCAAGCGATTTTTTAATATTCCCCCCATCCATGAGCGCAATAGCTTCTTGTCCCAACTCAATGGCGCGTGCTTTGTCTTGTTTTGATTGTCCGGCTACTGTATTTGTTGCTAAAAGCATAAAAAGCAACAAAACAGTGAAAATTTTGAATTTGGTTAACATTATTTTTTAGTTTTGGCAAATAATATAACATCGTTTCTGCTTAAAGCTGATTTATTTTGTATCATTTTAAAGATTTCAGTTCAAGTTTATTTACTGCGAATCAACAGCGTTGCGATAAGCAAAAACCCAAGTGCTGCAATAACAAAATATCTCCATAGGGGAAAAGCCTTATTTTTTTCTTCAAAAGCCTTCGCCAAATTTAAAGAATTATCACCTGAAAAGAATTGAATATTGGTATAATTTTGAAAAAAAGCACGTAATTCAGCTTCACTATAGCAATCTAAGTCAGATTCTGCTTGGTCGTAGTTAAAAGCTATTTTAGCTGCTTCTTTTCCATCACGCTGGCGTATGAGATGGTAATTTCCAGCGGGTAGGCTTTCTTTAGGCATTTCGAGTAACAAATGGTTAGCATCTATTCGCTGTGCTGGAATAAGTTCTTGATTTCCATCAGCGGCACGCAAAGTAAAAACTTCGTCTCGCTTTAGGCTATCAATGGCTATTCGTGCATAGCTCTCTGCAAAAGAAAAGGCAAGTGGCTCATCAATGCGCTTGCTCATAATTGCCATACGAAAAAGCGTCGGTACGAAAAGTGCGTGCCTGCTAAAATCGCCATATTCGGTAGCTAATGGAGAGGCGGCTACAAATACATAACTTCCCCCCATCTGCTGCACCCCTAGGAAGGTAGCACCAGAGCGAAATCTTAAAATTGGACGCAAAGCATTTGGAATTTGTAGAGAAGGGCGAGTCTTGGGCATAGACATATCGCTTGTAATGCGCTCAAAAACTCCTTCGTAAAAGCTTGAATTAGCATCGGGCGTAGCCAAAGATTGAGGCCCGGTAGTCGCTATCTCGATGGTATTAAAATTCACACCCAAAATTTTCTGATAAACCGATGCTTGTGGCTTTCCAGCGGGGAAAAGCGCAATGCTACCGCCACGCCTTACATACGCCGAGAGTTCAGTGCGGAGTGCTTCATCGAAGTTTGAGATGCCATCAGCAATTATCAAATCCGCATTTTGTAGTAAATTATAATCAAAAGAATTGACATTAACCATTTCAAAATCAAATAATTCTGCTTCGCTTTTAAAAACTTTAGCTACGGAAGTATTGCGGTTATCTTTGTGCAAAAACAAAACCCTTACTCGAGGGGCGACTCTTATGGAAAAATAATAACGGTCATCAAAAATCAGTGGATAATCTTCGACCTCTACACGTGCATCAAAGTTGCCACCCGCTTCGGGGCGAAAGCTCAAAGTAAAAGTTTTTGCCTCTTCTCCTTTGAGCGAAATTGTAGTAGAGGCAACCTGCCTATCGCCCACAAAAAAACGCAGCATTTTATCAGAGGCTTCTCTATTGCCTACATTTCTTACGTTTACTTTAAGCTGATTTGTAGCATTGAGCTTGACAAAGGGGTCTTCAAACCATACAGAATCTACATATAAATTTTGTGTTTGTGAGGGTTCTAAAGCTACTACATAAATTGATTTTGCTGTATCAATTTCTAAATTACTCAAATCCCCGGTAGTACTTTTTTGAAAATCTGAAATCCAAAAAATATGCCCACTATTTTGCGTTGCATTATTATTTAAAGCCAATAATTGCTTTTTATAGACCTGCTCGATGGTGCGTGCGTTATTAGCAAAGCTAAATAAGCTAAACTTATCTTTTAGCCCATCTTTATCATAAAATGTATTAGGGTTTGTACTAAAACTATTTTCAATAAGTTGAAATCTTGTATTTTTAGGAAATACATCAGCGAGTTGCTCCCCTGCCTTAGCTGCCCTATCCAAAAGACGCACATTATCAGTTTCGTTCTGCATGCTAAAAGAGTTATCCGCATAAATACTGACAAAATTTTCAGACTCCCAGACTTGTGTCTGCGCACCTTTTTCTACGGGTTCAGCGAAAGCCAGTACTAAAGCAGCGATAAAACACATGCGCATGAACATGATGAGTAAGTCTCGAAGTTTGTTGCGTGCATTAGAAGCCTGATTGACCTCTTTCAAAAAGGATACATTGCTAAATAGCACCTTTTTAGGTCGCTGAAAATTAAAAAAATGAATAATAACAGGTATCAGTACAAGACTTAGAAACCACAAATAGGCAGGATTCAGAAATATCATAGATTTGATTTAGACGTATGTAGTTCTCCCGAAATTAGGATATAAAAGAATGGTGTGAAATTAGTTATTTTTTTTAGTTTTTGCAAATTAAAGACCTTAGTATGCATGGAGAAAAAAGGAAGTATCTGATAAAAGCATCACTGCTGCTCATCGTCTCACTTATCGCTATTGCGCTTTTCCTCTTCCCAGTCTTTACGCACTTGCTGTACAAACTCAATTTCTACACTACGATACATTATCTATCCAGAAATTACATTTCTTTGAGAAATGTAATTTCTATATGAAGGATGTCCAGTAGTATGGAAAAAACTTAATTAGCTTATCCGAACGTATTTTTTTTGTATCAGAATCTGGATAAATTTCATCGAGTTCTTTGTCTAAGCACTCGGGTTTTATGTTGAAATCAATTTCAGTAGCAAGTTCATATTCATAAAAATAATACATAAATGGCTCAAAAAGAGAGGTAATAATTCCTTTCGAGCGCATATCTCTTGAAATTTTTGGTAGTGTATAACAAGTAATGCTTAGAACTAACAGTTCTTTGAGAACTGTTAGTTTTGAAAGACTTTGAGCATTACATCTTTAAGACTACCAAATTTTTTAATCATATTTTTTTCTGGTTTAAAAACCCAAACATATAAGTTTTTTCATGGCTCATAGGTTTGGGTATGATCTATAGCATTTTTAGGCGATTTACGCTTTAGCTTGTGCTTCCTGCTCAGCATCTTTGAGCATTCGTCTTAATATTTTACCTACATTAGACTTAGGTAGCTCGTCTTTAAATTCATAATGCTTCGGTACTTTGTATCCCGTGAGGTTTTCCTTAGCAAAAGCTTTAAGTTCTTCGACGGTCAGCGATGGGTCTTTTTTAACGACAAAGATTTTTACAGCTTCTGTAGATTTCTCATCAGGTACGCCAATGGCTGCGACCTCAAGGACTTTTTCGTGCATAGCCATAACATCTTCCACTTCATTAGGATATACATTAAAGCCGGAGACAATAATCATATCTTTTTTGCGATCTACAATTTTGAAAAATCCATCAGGCTGTACAACGGCAATATCTCCTGTTTTGAGCCATCCATCTTCGGTGATGGTTTTGGCAGTCTCGTCAGGTCTTTGCCAATAGCCTTGCATACGTTGTGGACCTCTGACCCAGAGTTCGCCGGGTTCGTAATCTTTGACTTCGTTTCCTTCTTCATCTACGAGTTTGATTTCAGTAGAAGGCATAGGCAATCCGATTGTACCGATTTGCTCACGTCCGTCGAGTGGATTGCAAGCCACAACTGGCGAGCATTCTGTGAGTCCGTAACCTTCGGTAAGTGCACAGCCGGTAGCTTTTTTCCAGCGTTCAGCTACGATGCTTTGTATTGCCATAGCTCCTCCGATTGTAATTTTGAGGTGGCTAAAATCTACTTTAGCGAAATCCTCGTGGTTCAACATGGCATTAAAAAGTGTATTTACGCCTGTGAGCACTGTAAAAGGATATTTACCCATATCTTTAAGAAAGGCAGGTATATCTCTGGGGTTTGCGATAAGCACATTCGTACCACCTACTGAGGCGAACAAAAAGACGTTCACTGTAAGTGAAAAAATATGATACATAGGCAATGGAGTGATAATAATTTCCTTACCTTTTTCTAAAACTTGGCTCATCCAGGCTTGCATCTGCACAACATTAGCAATAATATTTTCGTGTGTAAGTATTCCACCTTTAGCTACGCCTGTTGTTCCACCTGTATATTGAATAAAAGCAATATCTGTTTTCTCTACTTTTACGGGTGTAAAATTAGCATTTTTACCTTTATACATAGCTACACGTAGGGGTAGGGCAGCGGGTATATGATAATCAGGCACCATTTTTTTGATGTTCTTAACAACAAAGTTGACTAATGTGCGCTTAAAAAATGGCATAGCATCACCGATTTCGCTAATAATGACGTGCTCTATATCTGTATTAGGTAACACTTTTTGCAATTTATCTGCAAAATTAGCCATAATTACAATTGCTTTTACACCAGCATCATTAAATTGATGCTCCATTTCTCGTGGCGTATAAAGAGGATTTGTATTGACAACGGTAAGCCCTGCACGCAATGCACCAAACATCACAATCGGATACTGCGAAACGTTTGGCATTTGGATGGCTATGCGATCGCCTTGTCTTAAATTGGTGTGATTCTGAAGATAAGCTGCAAATCGTTTAGACTGCTCATCAATCTCGGCATAGCTCAATTTGCTATCCATTTGTATATAAGCTGTTCGGTCAGCATACGTACTAAAGCTCTGCGCTATCAAATCTACCAATGAACTATACTCATCTGTATTGATTTCGTGTGCTACGCCTTTGGGGTAGTTGTCGTACCAAGTTTTATTATCCATGTTTAATGTTGTTATGTAGTTTGTTTATTTTTAAAGCTAAAAAATTATTGTGTCATTTGCAAACTCTGCAATAAAAACTTGCAAATGCTACAAATTCAGAATAAATATGCAAAAAAAAATTGAAACTAAAAAAATAAACGCATAAAATTTCTTATTTACTTCAAAAAAGCCTTCGTAAGATGTATTATTTTTCTACTACGCAAAAAGCACCTTATTGGGCTTTATAGCGAATAAGGTGCTTGATTTATAACATATATTGTAAGATATATTTAGTTAGCTTACTAACTCTTCACGCATGAGTTTGGCGTAATGATTATAAAACAGCGGTATAGTCTCGATGCCTTTCATATAATTAAAAATACCGTAATGCTCGTTAGGCGAATGTATGGCATCAGAATCTAAACCAAATCCAAGCAAAACAGAATCGAGTCCGAGTTCGGATTTAAACATAGATACAATGGGAATGCTTCCACCACCACGCAAAGGAATAGGTTCTTTTCCAAAAGTATCTTTAAAAGCCGCACTTGCCGCTTTGAATGCAACAGAATCAATAGGAGTAACAACAGGCTGCCCACCGTGATGCCTTGTAACTTTTACTTTTACACTTGGCGGGGCAATCGCTTCAAAATGTTTTTGAAAAAGTTCTGATATTTTATACCAATCTTGATTAGGCACAAGGCGCATTGATATTTTGGCATAAGCCTTAGAAGCAATTACAGTTTTCGCTCCCTCGCCTGTATAACCACCCCAGATACCATTTACATCTAAAGTTGGACGGATAGAAGTACGCTCGAGCGTAGAATATCCTTTTTCACCTTGCACTTCGGCAATATCGAGTTTCTTTTTATATAACTCCAAGTCAAATGGTGCTTTTCTCATGCCCTCACGTTCAGCTTCAGGTGCATCTTCCACATCGTCATAAAACCCTGGAATTGTAATATGATGATTCTCGTCTGTGAGTGAAGCAATCATTTGGCAAAGCACATTGATAGGATTTGCTACTGCACCACCATACATACCAGAATGTAAGTCTCTGTTGGGTCCTGTAACCTCTACCTCCATATAGCTCAACCCACGTAATCCCATGGTAATAGATGGGGTTTCGTTGCCGAGCATGCTTGTATCCGAGATTAAAATAACATCAGCAGCTAAACGCTCTTTATTGTTTTTGACAAAAGTAGCTAAACTTTCAGAACCTGCTTCTTCCTCACCTTCTATCATAAACTTGACATTGCAAGGCAAGTTATCTGTTTGTATCATGGTCTCGAAGGCTTTTAAATGCATGTACATCTGCCCTTTGTCATCGCATGCACCTCGAGCGTAGATTTTATCATTCTTAATGACTGGCTCGAAGGGAGGGCTATCCCAAAGTTCTAAGGGATCAGCAGGCTGCACATCATAATGCCCATATACTAACACCGTAGGCAATTCTGGATCTATGATTTTTTCAGCATAGACAATAGGATAGCCATCAGTTTGGCATACCTGCGCCTTATCAGCACCAATTTTATCGAGTTGTCCTTTAATAAATTCCGCTGCTTTGAAAACATGTTCCTTAAAAGCGGGGTCTGTGCTGACGGAGGGTATGCGCAAAAGCTCGAGAAGTTCGTCTATAAATCGAGTTTTGTGTGTTTGTATATATTCGGTGTAATTGTTCATATTATTTATTGTATAGTTTGAATATTCAAATTGTTTTACATTAGATAGACCTTAGGATTTTGCCTATTAGGTTGTAACAGACATAGGGGTTACTATTGAAAGTACGCACCATATATGTCGAAAAACTCATGAGGCTCTGTTTCTGCAAATCGGTATCCAAAATTGATATCTTCGGGTCTATACCCAAAATCTATGCGTGTTACGTATCGGCGCAGGAGTGCTACAACACTACTATCTTCTTTGATTTTACCATGAAGGCAAACTTGAAGCGTTTTTCGTTTGATATTTTTTGCTTTAGCAATGGCAAGGATAAAATATATAATATCCTCCTTTTGATGGAATCTGTAATGATTGACAAACAAAAGTTTTTGCTCTGCTACTTGTGCAATGATAATTGCATTTTCGTTAAAAAATACCTGCAGTATATCTTTGTGTGTATCGTTTTTGTTCAGAAGACCCTTAATAAAAGCTGTACTTTGATGGGTATAAGCTACGGGTGCGTTCTGATAAGTAAGTTCGATGATATCTGATAAGTTTTTTTCTACGGAAAATATACAGTGGCTTTTTGTTTTTTCAATTTCGCTATATTGTATATAGCTTTGCTTTAAATCCACTTGCACATTGAGCTTAAGCAAGGGAAGTGCGTGTTGCTCATCAAAATATTCAGAGGGTAGGTAAGTAAAAACAGGGTTATCGACAATGAGTAACACTTTTTTCCAATAGCCAGCACCTATAAAGCGATGACTTTGTATTAAATGCTTAACCTTTTCGGCAATATTTTCTTGATTTCTGTTTCTCTCACGTGTTGTTTCGTAATATTCTAAACAAACACATCGCGCTTGATTCGTATCAAACACTGCAATAGTGCAATACTTTTCGGAGGGGGCAAGCACAAGAAGATACCGTCCGATATGATCTATATCGAAGGCATCATCTTGTAATACTTGATCTGAATGATAAAAATGCAATCTTTTTCAGCGTTTAAGTGTAAAAACCTACTTAGTCTTGAATATCGCTCCAGTTGCCACTAATTGTAAATTCTTGCAATGAGCCAAAGCGTAAAAAACGACGTTTGATATTATCATGTGTTTCGCGTCTTGTGAGGTCTATGGGTGCGGGGTCTATAACTTCTATAAACCAGACGGGCACACCACTTTTTTCACCGAATTCAACATTCATGATAAATTTAACAGGATTGCCTTTATAGTCTTTTCTAAAATCCTCTTCAAGGGCAGGGACATACTCCAGCTTTGATACATCAAAGTTGCCATATTTTGCCTTAAGCCTATCCATAACAACATCTTTACCTAAGGTATCGTATGAGACGAGGATGCTATCTCCCAAGTAATAATTCGCATCAGTACGAATCTTCCTTGCAGGGATAACAACTTCTTTTTTCGCTACAGCGTATATGGTATCAGTCGCTATAAAATTACGCAGGCTATCCCAAGTGCTCGTGTAATACTCATATTTATCTATAAACTCTTTTTGAGCTTCTCTGATAATTTTTAGCTTACTCACAACAAGACGCTCTGATTCTTTGATTTTGCGATCTTCCTCTATCTTAGAGTAAATGCTATCAAAGAGCAAATAACCAAATAAAATGACGAGGGGCCAAGTAAGCACCCAAAATAATCGTGTTTTTCTCATATTATTTAAAAATATTTTCGTTGTGGCGCAATATTACAAAATTAGCCATCAAAAAACAACTGAAAATACTTTGTTTATAGATTAACAAAAAATGAAGTCTTCAACGAGACGCTTATCCTTATGTTATTCTCGTATTTCCTACTACATATAAAGTACAGCCTTTGCTGCTTGTATTGTTCGTTCGACATTAGGCAATGCACCATCTACTAATGTAGGCGCATAGCTCAAAGGTACGTCCATAGAATTAATACGCTGGACGGGTGCATCTAAATAATCAAAAGCATGTTTTTGAACGTGATAAGAAATTTCAGTAGCAATCGAGCTGAGTGGCCAAGCCTCTTCGATAACAACAATTCGGTTAGTTTTCTTTACAGAATCTACGATTGCTTGATAATCAATAGGACGCACACTTCTAAGATTGATAACCTCTGCCGATACATTATGCTCCTTTTGAAGTATATCAGCGGCTTCGTTAGCTACTTTTAAGATTTTACCAAAGGATACAAAAGTAACATCTTGCCCTTCACGTACAATTTCGGCTTTTCCGATAGGTAAAAGATACTCTTGCTCCGGTACTTCGCCTTTATCGCCATACATAAGTTCTGACTCCATAAAAATAACAGGATCATTATCTCTAATGGCTGTTTTGAGTAAGCCTTTTGCATCATAAGGATTGGCAGGTACGACGACCTTAAGCCCTGGGCAGTTGGCATACCAATTTTCAAAATTTTGAGAATGCTGTGCGCCAAGCTGTCCTGCATTACCAGTAGGACCTCTAAATACCATAGGGATATTAAACTGACCGCCAGACATAGAATACATCTTAGCCGCAGAGTTAATAACCTGATCTATTGCCACTAATGAAAAATTAAAAGTCATAAACTCAATAATAGGGCGCAATCCGTTCATAGCAGCACCTACGCCGAGTCCAGCAAAACCAAGTTCTGTAATGGGCGTATCTACTACCCTTTTAGCTCCGAACTCATCGAGCATGCCCTGACTTACTTTATATGCGCCATTATAATCAGCTACCTCTTCTCCCATAAGAAAAACGCTCTCATCACGTCGCATCTCTTCGTTCATGGCTTCTCGTAAAGCTTCTCTAAATTGTATAACTCTCATGTGTTTGTGTGCAGAAATAAGTTCTTGTATATATTTTGTGTTGTATGGTAAAGCATTATATTGAACCTTGCCATTGTAAAATTAACGGTATTTGGGCATACAAGCAAAGTGTTAATTTTGTATCATAAAGCAAAGCTAAGCCTATGCTTTAAAAAGGCTTTTGATTTTGTTTCTAAAATTGGCGAAATCTTGCAAGCGGGTAAAAGTAATGACAATTACTATACATTACTTGATTCAATAGGAATAAGATTAAAAGCCAAATCTACATCTTCGGCATACTCTTCACCGCTTTCCATCATATCGATATCTTCTTCTTGGTAGTACCAATTGATAGTAACATCACCGCCTTTTTCTTTGCTATAGGCTTCAAGCATATCGAATATTTCAAGAAAACGCCGCGATGAGGACGTATTGAAGTAAGTCATTCTAAAATTGAAAACAAGTTTGCGGTTAGGCTCTGATAGATAATTTTTGAGCCATTCGAAAATAGGCTGATAGAACTCTATCGTGTATTCATGATAAGACTCACCCGATATTTCGAGTACGCCCGTATCTGCATTGAAATTAACCGTAGGGATATAGTTTTCGCCTTCTATTTGAAAATTTTCCATATTATTTTTATAATAAAGCAATTTAAGTAAGCTATACAAAAAGTTATTTATCGAGCTTTACCGAGATTGTCAAAAATGACTGCTCCTCACTATAAGGATATATCTCGGCTTGAATAGGATTATTAGATTTACGTACCATATCGATCAAACCCACGTTAGCACCAGGGCTTTCAGTGCGCTGTGGTTGTCTCCTTTGGTCTTTGTAAAAATCTTTAAGTCCTTCTTTGTCTAAGGAATTGATATATTTGCACCTTTCTATCGTAGCTTCGGCACGCTTTTTATCTGCTAAGTTTGAAGAGGATACCATATAATGGTCCTCGGCCTCACTTACCAATAAAAAACCAATACCAATAGGCTTGTCTTCTTTGATAGAATAAGACTTTTCAGCAGAATGCAAATTTACATTTTGCGAAAGCTCTATAAAAATAGCAAATACACGCTTTCCTATCATCGTGCTATCGCCAGAGCTACGATTTTTGAGGTTGGCAGCAAGGCGTGAGAGCAAATCCTGAGAAACAACACCTTTGAAAGAAAGGATAACCGTTTCGCGGCGCATCTGCTCATAAAATTCGTGTACGTTAAAATCCAAGTCCATTTTACTATCTATTTTAGGTCTTAGAAAACTGCATTAAAACTGCTCAACAAAATGAGTTGAAAAAGCATGTCAGTACAGTAATGCTCAAAAATAAAAAGATTTACGCACAAAAAAAAACATAAGTGCAAAAAAATCTTATTTAATATTTTTTTCTTAGTCAATTTTTTTCTCACGACAAAAACCAAAGGCTACACTGAATGTAAATCTATCGGAAATAATGCGTAGAATCCCTTAGCCTATCGACATTGCTAAAGCTATAATACATTGAAAAATAAGTACGATAAACTGTTTAGCGTTGTTAAAGTAGTAAAAAAAATTGAAGTATCAAAATTTTTTAAATTTTATTCTGTTTAAAAACATTTTAGCACCGTATTAAACATTGTTTGTCAATGCTTTACACCAAATACTATGAATTTTTTTTATTTGCTTATAAGCCTCATTCTTATCACTGCCGACATCTAAAGGTTGTAGCCCACGTAAAGCATTACTCACAAAAGCGGCTTTCGCCTCTGCCCAATCTGTTGTATCTATAGGTGTTTGCAGTACATTAGGCATGGCTTGTAGTATCGAGGCGCGGCACACACCTGCTACACAGGCTTCCGAAAGTGGGGGGGTATGCCAAGTATTGTTTTTGTCTAAATAAAAAATATTACCTCGAGAGGCTTCGCAGAGTCGTCCTTCGCTATTACGCAACAAAACTTCGTCCCAGCCTTCTCTTTGCGCCTGATGCGCTGCCATTACATAAGGTAATGCCGCCGTGCGTTTAAGCCCAGAGTAATTATCAGCTACAAGCCGCACCCCCTCACAAATACCAAAATTATATGTTTTTGTTGAAAGTTCCCAAAGGCTATCTTCATGAACCGAAGCCTCAATAAGAAAATCATAAGCCTGCTGCGTAGGTGCATAAAACCCACCCGCACGGCGTACGAAAGTCAGACGTATGCGGTAAGTTTTTGCTATTTTAGGAATAAGTTTATTGATTTCTAAGAGCAAATCCTCTTGCAAACTGCCCATATCCAAAATTTGCAAACTACTTTCAATACGAGAAACGTGAAACGACCAAAGCGGCATGATACCTTTACTATAGTACACCGTTTCAAAAAAACCATCACCATAGCGAAACGCCCTATTAGAAATATCTAAAATAGGCTTTGCTTTGTCGTAACATATACCGTTCCAATTGATGGTATTCAAAACAGTTCTTGTGCTTCTTGTTTTAAATGCAGAATAGCAAGGTCGAGCTGTCCCGCAGGGCGTTCTAAGGTTTTTTGCATCACGGCGCGGGCTAATGCCATAGCGGGCGCACCCTCCTCAAGCTCACGTGCAGCACTATTTATCAATGAAATAGTCTCCTCCATGGCGCTTTGAATAAGCTCCCAGGCCTGCGGGCTCATATAAATTTGCTGGGCTATGTTATGGTTATACTCCTCACGCACCTGAAGAATCATTAAGTGCTCTAACTCTATAGCCGAAAGCTCATCACTATTAAGCAAACGAACTAAGCTCGTCGGTGTGATACGCTCCAAAAATATCGTCATTCGCTCATAAGCTGTAAGCCGAACTGGCAAAATCGCCTCTTGATTTTTCCCTCGTTGCAAAAGCATGGATTGATTTAAATCTTTGAGCATAAAAGATTTTACAACTAAATACATGCCATAAAGCAATATAGAAGAAGGTAGCAGCAAATACAAAAGACGTTCAAGAATTTCCCAAGGGTTCATATATATGGTTTTAGTTATTGGATAGTAAAATACTTTACACAAAACAAGGTAGCTAAACTTGTAGCTAAACCCGAATCTTTTGCAAAGATAATACTTTTTGAAAAACAGACCTTATTCAAAGCACTTTTCACTTCTATTAACATCTATCGTGCCTACCCATAACAGCTTACAGCGATACAACAGTAAGTATTTTTTACAAAAAAATTTCTTCGTTTGCAAAAACAAAATAAAATTGTACCCTCTTTTTTACCTCATTTTTAACAAAAAAATACCACTTTGTTTGCATAATTGCAAATTAAAAATTATTTTAATTGCTTCTTACTATACCAACATTCTTAACCATCATCATACATCTAAAAAAACGATGGTTTTACACCTAAAAACAAAACTACCATGAACAGAAAAATTTTGCTCGACGAGAAAGAAATGCCCACTCAATGGTACAATATCGTCGCAGACATGCACAACAAACCGCTCCCGCCACTGCACCCCGGCACGAAGCAACCCCTCGGACCCGCTGACCTCGCACCGCTTTTTCCAATGGGACTTATCGAGCAAGAGGTCTCCGCAGAACGCTACATAGATATCCCACAAGAAGTGCAAGATATTTATAAAATATGGAGACCTTCGCCGCTTTTTAGAGCCACAGGACTCGAGAAACTCCTCGACGCACCCGTCAAAATTTATTACAAATATGAAGGGCAAAGTCCGAGCGGCTCGCACAAACCCAATACTGCCGTAGCACAAGCCTACTACAACAAAAAAGAAGGCGTAAAGCGCATCACTACCGAAACAGGTGCAGGGCAGTGGGGAACAGCTTTGAGTTTTGCTTGCGCACAATTTGGCATCGAGTGCGATGTCTATATGGTGCGCATTAGCTACGACCAAAAGCCTTATCGAAAAGTGATGATGAATACTTTTGGTGCAAATGTATATGCCTCGCCAAGTGATAGAACGCAAGCAGGGCGCGATATTTTGGCAAAAGACCCTCACTCCACAGGAAGCTTGGGCATTGCCATTTCAGAAGCCGTAGAACTTGCCGCACAAGATGAACATACCAAATACGCATTAGGTTCTGTGCTCAACCACGTGCTGATGCACCAAACTATCATCGGGCAAGAAGCCGAAAAACAGCTCGAGTATGCAGGCGATTTTCCCGATGTAATTATTGCACCCTTAGGCGGAGGCTCAAATTTAGCAGGGCTTGCTTTTCCCTTTTTAAAACACAAATTGCAAGGTACAAAAAAAGATTTGCGATGTGTAGCCGTTGAACCAGCCTCCTGCCCGAAGCTCACAAAAGGAAAGTTTATGTATGATTTTGGTGATACCGCTGGTTATACGCCACTTTTGCCCATGTACACACTCGGACACAACTTCAAACCTGCTGCAATTCATGCGGGCGGTTTGCGCTATCATGGGGCAAGTGTGCTTTGTAGTCAGCTTTTGAAAGATGAGGTTTTAGAAGCCGTTGCCATTCAGCAGCTCGAGTGCTTCGAAGCAGGTGTAAAATTTGCCAAAGCAGAGGGCATTATCGCCGCACCAGAAGCCACGCACGCCATTGCACAAGTCATTAGAGAGGCAGAACAAGCCAAAAAAGAAGGCAAACAAAAAACCATTCTTTTCAACCTTTGCGGACACGGTTTTGTGGATATGATGGCATATCAAGATTATTTTGCCGGAAAACTCTCAGACCACAGCTTTACAGACGAAGAACTTACACACGCATTAGGAGAAATAGATGCTCTGCAACCTTAAAAGGAGAGGTAAAAAAAGCCAAACCTATAAGGCTTCGATAAACTTGTAGGTTTGGTCTTTTGCTTAACCCCTAAAAAGCAACTTACTATCAACAAAGAGCTAAAACCACAAAATTATTATGGCTAAAAAAAAACACTCGCAGGATAAAATAACCGAGAGCCAAAAACAAAAAAATAGCAAGCAATACGATAAAATTTTCAAAGAAAATATCGAACCCTTAGTGCTTCCCATAGCCAACAAACTCTTCAATCTCAACC
>JAFIER010000259.1 GCA_020832465.1 Bernardetiaceae bacterium | reverse complement strand
AAGTGCTACGGCATTATCGTGGTTAAACAGCAGTAAATCTATTTCTGCGATGAATCTTCCATTTTCGTCTTTCAAAGAGAAGTTTCTTGTATGCACGTTGAGTTTTACTCCATATTCATTAAAATATTGCATAATTACAGGTTGAATTTGCTGTTCGGCAAATCGCCCTAAGTTGTCGGTAATTTCTCCAATTTGCTTAGATAAACTTTTGACAAGCTGCTCAGTTTGTTTGAATCGCTCATCAGTTTTCTGAAATTTTTTGTCAGTTTCACGAAATAGCGCGAGTACTTCTTGATAAGAAATAGGTTGGTTTTCCATGATTTTTTAGTTTTGATTATATTGAAGTATGATATTAAAAAAACGAGCGGTCATAACTAAAAGTTTCTAATGGTATATTAGAAGTATCTATCAATAGGAATAAATACGTAGGTAGTTAGAGGGGGTAAGAGTTTATGCTCTCCAAAGAAAAGGAAAGAGTAAAAATGCTACGGAGGCAACAATACCATTGAGTGCGAGTAGGGTAAAAAATTCATCTTGACTAACTGAACGCGCTAATCCATCAATAGCATTTTTAGAAAGTTTGATAAGCATTAAGAGCATAGGCAAAATAATAGGAAAGCTGAGTACTGCCATCATACTATTTGCATTTTGTGTTTGTGCTGATATACTTGAAATCATGGTTAAAGTTGTTGAGAAACCCAATGCACCAAGCAGTAATGCTGCGGTAAAAAGTGCTAAGTCCGCTACTGGATTTCCCATGACGAGTACGTACATAGAAAACCCTAAACCACTGATAAATAGCATTAAAATAGCATTATATATCATTTTAGCAACGATTAATGCTTCTGGCGAAAAGATAGAATAGTAGTACATTTGTCGCCCTTCTGATTCTTGGGAAAAACTTTTAGCCACGGCATTCACACCTGCAAAAAGCATGATTATCCAGAAAAGAGCATTCCAAGTTATTGGACTCAACGTATTTTTTTTGAGTTGAAAACTCAGATAGCATACAAAAACGGTAGCTACAAGGTAAAGGATAATACCATTAATTGCAGTGCGTTGCCGCCATTCTAAGCGCAATTCTTTCTGAATAAGGAAAAAAACCTGCTGGACAAAACCCATATAAACATTAAGATTTAAAGTACGATATTTTTTGCTTTTTCTATGTAATAATTTTCTTTTTCACGCATAAGAATTATTTCATCTTCATGCTTATCTCCGTAACCACATAAGTGGAGTACACCGTGTGCCATGACCCTTTGGAGTTCGTACTTAAAGTCAATATTTAAATCTTGTGCATTATCTCTTACTCGGCTAATGCTAATAAAAATATCGCCGTGCAAAATATTTTCAATATCAGAAAAATCAAAAGTAATGACATCTGTAAGTGTATCATGCTGGAGGTAGCGCATGTTCATGTCATGAAGGTAGTTATCATCGCAAAAAATATAATTGAGATTCTCGAGTTGCATTTCTTCTTCTTGAATCAGTAAATTCAACCATTTGCGATAAGCATCAGGATTTGCGATATCAAAATCTATCTGCTCTGAAAAGAAAAAAATTGAAATTTTAGAAGAATCCATTTATTAGTTTATATATTACATTTTAGGTACTCAAAAGGCAATAACTTACGCTTAGAGGCTATTTTCTGCAATTATTTTACCGCTATGATTAAGGTAGAAAATAAGTTTTACCTTTCTACCCTCGTCCATAAAATCAACTTCATCGGCAAGATTTTTTATTAAGAAAATACCCCTTCCACCTGGTTTTAAAAGATTCTCAGGTGCCGTAGGGTCTGGTAACTCATCAGGATCAAAGCCCTCACCCTCGTCTTCAATAAGAAAAGACAAATACTGTTTGTCTATTTGGAGTTGCAAATATACCGATTTTTCTTTATTACTTTTATTGCCGTGCAAAATTGCATTATTTACAGACTCTGTAACGGCTATCATAATATTGCCATATACATCGTCATCAAAATGAAAACGTTCGCGTGCGTTATCAATAAAGCTTTCTACGATGCGGACATTTTCCGTCAAAGAAGGTATTTTTAGACTTAAAGAATTCATACAAAATTTAGAAAATAAATGGTTCTATTCAATACAGAATCTTTGTTTGGCCAAAATTACAACTTTTTGGCTAAAATTCAAGGAATTTTGATTTGAGGTGTTAGTTTAAAATAATTCTATAAAATCATAACACCTACTTACATGCTACTATAGTTTTACTGCAAAAAGCCTATAAAGGTTTTACATAGTAGCTATTTTATTTAATATTTCCGTATTTTGTGCGTTAAGAAAAGATTTTGTAAAGCTATAACCAATATCATAAATTTCAGTAATTTTGGTATAGTCAAAAGCTGCAAAATTACCCATTTCGGGTGGCTCTATGTACCAGTCACAATCCTGGCGACGTAATGCTACATTTTTTGCGCCGATGATAAGAAAAAGACGTTCCATTACAGATTTCATGCTCCGCACCTGAAAGTCCTCCCCAATAGGATTCGTATGTATGCCAATCAAAAAATCACAGGCAGGACGAATTATTTCCGTAGGTAGATTATTGGTCATGCCACCATCTATGTATGTATGCCCGTCAATTACTATAGGTTGAAAAATGACAGGTAGGCAAGCTGATGCTAAAATAGGTTGGATAAGCTCCCCTTTTGAAAAATACTTTGTATCCCCTGTTTTCAAATCCATAGCCGAAATATAAAGTGGCATAGTAAGCGATTCAAAAGTATTCTCGGGCAAATATTCTTTTAAAATTGACTCTATTTTAGCCATATTACTCAAGCCTTTTAGCGTCATAGAAGGACGCAAAAAAAGCAAGGGTTTGTATTGTAAGAGAAGTGTTAGAATTTTATCTGGTGCATATCCATGCGCATAAAGTGCTGAAATAATTGCGCCTGCACTTACACCTGACATAATTTCTGGACGAATCCCTCGCTCTTCAAGTGCTTTGAGCGCACCTAAATGCAACACGCCACGAACGCCCCCGCCAGATAAAGTGATGCCTATTTTAAATTTTTTATTTTCGCTCATAGTTTAAATGCTATATGATGTTTTGCACTGACCAAGCAGTTTGCTAATAAGTAAGCAAAAATAACAGCCTTTTTTAGTTATTTAATAAGCTCATAAACAGATACCTGCTGAAATAATAAAAAAGTACTGATGC
Source organism: Bernardetiaceae bacterium (assembly GCA_020832465.1). GTDB lineage: Bacteria > Bacteroidota > Bacteroidia > Cytophagales > Bernardetiaceae > JAFIER01. Next base: position 5,112 of record JAFIER010000259.1, on the reverse strand, counting down.
TTAGAAACAAAAATAAGAAAGATTTCATCATAAAAAAAATCGTGGACTCTTTACCAGAAGAGGTCATACCACTATACATTTTTCCATAGCGTGGGGGGCGGCGGGACACGCTATGGAAAAATGGACTTAGGAATAACATGTCGGTTTATCCACAATTTTAATTGCGGGTTTTACTCGATTAAGCCCTGTGAGCAAGCATATTTCCGTATAAAGATTAGAAGAACCACTAAGATTTAAGAAACTATAAGATTTATTGCTTCTTTTGTGTTTTTATAAAAGACTTTTTTTGATAACTTTGTCAATAGCAACTCACAAGAATTAGATACTGACTTTTTTTTATATGATATTACAAAGAAATTTAGGGGCATTTGAGTGGATAAGCATCTTATTTTTTGTGGTGTTTTATGGTCTTTACGTATGGCGTACCTATAGTTTAGCATCGCAACTCAAGACCTCCGCTTCTTATGTTTGGTTTAAGTTTGCAGTGCGCACCTTATATTTTACCTTGTTTATTGTAGCGCTATTGGGTCCTTCTTTTGGAGATACAAAAAAAGAGGTTCAGACTATCGGCAAAGATATTTACCTTGCCGTAGATTTATCTCGCTCAATGGACGCAAATGATATTCCACCCTCGCGGCTCGTGCGAATTCAGTTTGAGCTTGAAAAGTTTGTCAAGCACTTTACAGATGATAGATTAGGTATTATTATCTTCTCGGGCGAGGCTTTTATGCAATGCCCCCTTACTTATGACCATAATGCACTTTTGATGTGGCTTAAAAGCCTTTCTACGGGGCTTGTACCCTCTGGTACTACCGACTTCGGTCCGCCCTTAAGGCTTGCGCTTGAGAAACATCAATCCGAAGAAAAAACAACAAAAAACCACGCCAAGATTATTGTGCTTATTAGTGATGGTGAAGATTTTGGAGAAGAAACAGAAACGGTTGTTTCCGAACTCATAGACCAAGGAATACGACTTTTTACACTCGGCATCGGGACAGAAGAGGGCGGTAAAATCCCCCTTGGTGTTGGATATTTACAGCACGAAGGGCAGCAGGTCGTTACAAAGCTACAAAGCCAATCTTTACGTAAAATTGCAGAACGTACTGAAGGGCGTTACTTCGAAATCAATAACAGACGCAATGATGTCAATAGTCTTATCGCTGCAATTGATAGAATCGAAGGTGAGGTAAGAGGATTTAGAGAAATTGATGCTACTGCCAACAAATACTATTATTTTCTGTACATAGCGCTTGTGCTCATGCTATTCGATGTGCTTTTTACATTACGAGTACTCAAAATATAATGGCACTGGGTTTGTACTAAAATTCTGTAATGCCATATCATAAAATAAAAATCTAAAACAAATAAAGTTTATGCGTCTAAAATCAGTTTTAATAGCAGCAGCAGCCCTTATGATTTGCTTTTTAGTAGGAATGGCAGGATTTTTCTATGCAGGATGGCTTGCTGAATGGAATCCTACACGCATACATCATATCAATCAAACCAAAAAAGAAGCACTCCAAGCCCTTGATAACGAAGACTATGAAGTAGCTATTGCTAAACTCAAAAAACTAAAAGATGAAATAGGGGTAAATCAAACAGCACTTTTTCTAAACCTCGCACATGCTTACTTCAACGAAGAGGATACGTTAGCGATCAAGCATTATGAGCAAATTGCTTATGCTGCCGAAGCTGAGTATAGTAGCGTCGCAAATCAACAGCTCGGTGTGAGCTATTTTAAAAAAGCTAAACTCAAAAAGGCTAACTCCCATACAAATTTGCGCAAAGCACTCGAGCACTGCCGTGAAGCATTGCGTCAAAATCCTGAAAGTCATGAAGCGCGCTTTAATTATGAATTGATAAATCGTCTTATCAGAGATATGGAAGAAAATGAAAGCCAAAAACAAGAAAATCAAGAAGATAGTGACGACCCAAGTGACGATAAAGAACAAAAAGACGGAAAATCTGAAGACGAAAAACAGCAGCAAAACGATAGCGATAAAGAAGGAGAAAGCACAGACGAAGACAACAAAGATGCCGATGCTGCAAAACAAAAAGGAGATGATGGAAAATCTAAAGATAGCGATAACAATGAGCTCGTCGATCCCGATGCTGAAAAAAAAGAAAAGGAAAACGAAAGCCAATCCGGCGGCTCTGCTATGCCCGATAACATGACTACTGAGCAAGCCAAAATGCTACTCGAAGCACTCAAAAACAACGAAGTGCAATATTTGCAACAAATGAAAAGAAAATCTAAAACAAATAAAGATAAAAGCGACAGACCTCAATGGTAGCCATCACCATAAAAAATAACAGTTTGTCGCAAACTGTAGCCCGAAGCTCCAGCTTCGAAGGTTTACAACGAAGCTGGAGCTTTGTTACTACAAGCGCACACAAATATTAGATATATGCACTCATACTATACTACATAGACACTACTGCTGGGCTACTTTAGCAAAGTTGTCGTACACCTACTGTTAGTTATAACGATAGTTTGATGATCAATCTAAATTTTCTATCTATTTCACTGCAATGCAAGAAATTTCTACTCTTACGTTTTTAGGCAACTTAGAAACCTCTACAGTTTCGCGAGCGGGTGGCTCATTTTCAAAATAGGACGCATAGACATCATTGATATGGCTAAATAGACTCATATCGCTGATAAATATACTGCATTTTACCACGTGCCTAAAATTCATATCGGCAGCAGCTAACACTGCTTTGATATTGTGCATTACTTTATGAGTTTCCATCTCGATGCTTTCGCCAGCGAGAAGCTCTCCACTTTCGGCATCTATGGCTATCTGACCAGAAACATAAAGCGTATTGCCAGCCAAAACAGCTTGGCTATAAGGTCCGATAGGTGTGGGTGCATCTGCACTTCTAATAATTTGATTCATAAAAAATAAAAAATTGAGGGTGATTTGAGTGTTATTTAGAAAATAGCGCATCAAAACCAAAACTTTACAACCTCTGTTTTAGTCTTAATTGCGTAAGATACAAGTTTTCAACGGCTTATATCAAATTTGATACAAAGCAAATAAAAAAAACAGAACATTAGCCACTAAAGTAGCTAAATAAAAACAATTATTCGTATTTTTGCAAAAATAAGGTGTAGCCTTGCTATACAAATTCTAATTTATGACTATGCGGTACAGTATCTGTAAAGACTGACCGTAAGTAACAGATACAATCAACAAAATCTTATAATGGATAGAAATCAACTTATTGGTATCATTCTTATCGGTGCATTGCTCATTACTTATTTTGCGCTTTATACACCCCCAGAGCGTGAGGTTAAAAAAAATGATATCACACAAGCCCAAAGAGATAGCATCGCCAATCTATCAAAAGACGAAGAACAGGAAAACAACGGCAGCAAGTCTGCTAATAGTATCTCCGAATTGAGAAAGCAACTCCCTGATTCTTTGCTCCAGATTCAAGTAGGTGCTTTTTCTAAAGCCATTAAAGGCACTGAGCAAAATGTAACCCTCGAGAATGAAGAGCTAAGAATTGTTTTGAGTAGCAAAGGCGGGGGCGTAGAAGAAGCAGAACTCAAAAACTACAAAACTTTTGAAGGAAAGCCCCTGATTTTGTTTGATAAAAATAGCAATTATTTTAACGTCGGATTGCAAACCAATACGTTAGCAGGAGACTTGCTATTGAATGATTTGTATTTTGAAGTCAATCAAAAATCAAAGCGTGAGGTTGAATTTACAATTGATTTTGAAGGCAAAACTTTCAAACAGAGTTATATACTCTCCGAAGATGGTTTTGTGCTCGCATACAATGCTAACTTTGATGTATTGCGCAATTACTTACGTAAGGACAGGCTTAAAGTAGAGTGGAAAGATAACCTCAAGCGTCTGGAACAAGATTATAACCAAAGCCGATTGCGTTCTGGTGTAAACTACTACACCATAGACGGTGATTTTGAAGAGTTTGCAAGTAGTAGCGGACTCGACAACCGCAACGTATCGCAACCCGTGCGCTGGTTTACTATGCAACAACGGTTTTTTAATAGCGGTTTGATTACTGAAAAACAATTTGAGCGACTCGATATTCGTAGTGAAGTCAATGAAAACGACTCCTCTGCCGTCAAGATTCTTTGGGCTAATTTCGAAATCCCCTTAGAGGCTTTGAGTGCTGATGCTAACGCCCGTTATTATTTTGGCCCTAACGACTATGGCATTACCAAAACCGTAGCTACAGATTATGAAAAAAACGTATATCTAGGCTGGCAGATTCTTACGCCTATTAGTAAGTGGATTATACTGCCTCTTTTTGATATGCTCGAACGATTTATAAGCAACTACGGCATCATCATTATCATCTTAGTACTGATTATCAAACTCGTACTATCACCGCTGACCTATAAATCTTACTTGGCAGCAGCGCGTATGCGTGTTATTCAGCCTGAAATCAATGCTTTGAAAGAAAAATACAAAGATGACCAGCAGCGTTTTTCGCAGGAACAAATGAAGCTCTTTAGCCAACTCGGGGTCAGTCCATTGAGTGGTTGCTTACCGATGCTATTGCAAATGCCCATAACTTTTGCCCTTTTTACGTTTTTCCCTACTGCCATTCAGTTGCGTGGTGAATCTTTTCTCTGGGCACAAGACTTATCAAGCTACGATTCTATCTTAGACTTGCCCTTTAATATTCCATTTTATGGCGCGCACATAAGTTTGTTTACCCTCCTCATGGCAGTATCGCAGATTTTTGTAACCATGTTTACAGCAAACCAAAGCACTGCCAACTCTGCACAAAGTCCTATTAACATGAAATACATCATGTATGCCATGCCTATTATGTTTATGTTTGTGCTAAACTCTTACCCTGCAGGTCTCACGATGTACTACTTTATTTCAAACCTTATTGCCATTGGGCAATCTTGGGTGATACGTCGATTTATTGTCGATGAAGAGAAAATCAAAAAAGTACTCGAAGAGCGTCGTAAAAAGAGAGCCGCTGCAAAATCTGGAAAATCATCATTCAGACAACGCCTTGAGGATACGCTCAAACAACAACAAGAAAAAGCCGCTGCCAAGCAGAATAATAATGGTAAGAAGAAAAAGAACTAAACCGCAACATACCAACTATATATTTTTC
>JAFIER010000256.1 GCA_020832465.1 Bernardetiaceae bacterium | reverse complement strand
AAAAAACGCCCACTTATTTTTAGTTATTGGTCTGAGTGCTACAATAAGTGCCATATTTTGCTAAACAAAAATAGGCAATTTTATCTATAAATGCAACCTCTTATTGCAATTTTTGCAGTATTTTTTTGGCTTAAAACCTACCACCATTGGGCTTAGAAATAATATTTCTTTGAGAAAAATCAAGAACCAAAAAAGCTCGGGAAGTAGGGTACTTCTCGAGCTTTGCTTTTATTGAATGAGTGAGGAGTTGTATAAATGCTATTTTTATCTTACAGATTCCGTAAGGTTAAAACCTTTGGGGTACTTGATGGTATAAGCGAGTTTGAGTTTTTTGCTTTCGCCTGCGCCCATTTTAAATCTCCAAACGACTTTTCCTGTTTCCTTATTGTAAGTAGCACCACTAAGCTCATCTACTTCAATTTCTATGCGTGAGTCTTGGCTTAGCGGAATATAATCCTCAACTTCGAGCATAATGCCTTCATTGCGATTATTTCGCAAGCTAATTTCAAAACCTTTGGTTTCACGCACATTTCTACCGATAAATTTGCGTTTGTTGTAGTCTTTAATGGCTTTACGATTTACTGCCAAACGGGTGTCTCGTCCCATAGAAAGTTCGAGCGAATCTTTTGCACTTTCCGTATCGATGAAAGTTTCGCCTACATAAGCATTTTCAAAATAAATATTAGCCGTACCCGAGACAAGGTTAAACTCCTGCCAGTCCGTAGCATAAGCTACCAAAAAAGCAGCTTCTTCTGATGCGGGTACAGTGGCATATACAAAATCGGCAGATAACTCTTCTTTGCTTACCTCCACCACAATCGGTCTGCCATCGGAGGGTATTGTATAAGGAATGCTAATATCAAAATTGATAGCAAAAGGCGTTTCGGTACTTGCCGTGTAATCTGCTGCTGATTCTGACTCGTAGTCGTCATCGCCCCAGCCACCAGTTTCATAGTCTGCCAGACTCATATCTTCGGCTACACGAACCTCTTGCTGTCTCTGCGGTGCAGCCGCTTTTTGTCTGGCGGCATTTTTTTGCATTTTATATAGCTGAGGGTCGTATAATTTGAGCCACCTTGTGGGGTTATTAGGCTTAGAAGCGCCGAGAGCGGGGTTACTCGTCGAGATTTGCAATTTGACGTTTTCCCAATCTATACCCGTTGTTTGGCGTACGGAGGCTTTGTATGTCAAATTGATAGGCTTATTGATATTTTCGGCACGCAGGTCATATTGTGCTTCCCAGGCGGCTTCGTTTACGAGGTAGTTGAGTTTGAAATTTGCAATTTGCGGATTTTTAGAATCCAATTCTACTTCAATCTCTCCTGTAGAGATTTTAAGTTCGCTCGAGATGCTTCTCATTTGCTGCTGAATGCGTCGGTGTTCTTGTTGATAAACCTTAAGGTCGAGGGCAAGTTTTCGCAAACGCTCTTTATTTTTGAGCATTTTATCTTTCATAAAATCTGCCATTGCTGCGAGCTGTGCGGGTGTAAGCGTATTATTTGTGCCTGTAATTTGTTGGTTCTTGACCATCATTTCGATTTCTTTGTTCAGGACTTCTTGCTCGTCTTGGTTTTTATCGATTTTATTTTGATAATTTTGAAGCGAGTCCTCGAGCTTTTGAAAACGCTGCGAAGCCATTTTTTCATCGAGGTAGTTGATTTGCGGCTTTACAGAAAGGATTGTAAAACCCGCATTTCCCGAGCCCGAGACCTGCACAGTTTCTTTCAAAAATTTAGGCGAAATACCTCTAAAAATAATTGTTTGCTTGCCTTGCTTTAGGCGAACCTCCTCACTATGTGTAAGTTGCGCACGGCTCAAAAAGACGGTTACTTCCTTGACTTTTGTCGCTACGACATTCTCGTCTTGTGCTTTTGCAGTGGTAAAAACCAGAGCGAAAAGTATTAGAATTACTGCTAATTTTCTCATGAGTTAGATTTGTTTTGGGAATAAAAAGTTTGTTTTAGAATGATTTGTCATAAAGATGCAAAGACTTCTGTGATTCCACACGAGTTTTATAAAAAAAAGGCATAGAGATAACATTTCTCAGAGAAATGTTATCTCTATGCCTAATCTACAGCGCTTGAAAAGCGGCTTACTCTTGTTTTTTGAGTTTTTTATTAAATTTTTCTTCCAAAACCTTATGCTTGTTGTTCAAATCAATGGGTCTGCCCTGTATGAAAGCCTGCGTAATGCGATTGCTTTGCATATCCAAGATATCGCCTTCGGAAATGATAAGATTTGCTTGATAGCCCGTTTTGATAAGTCCTGTATTTTCTAAGCCCAATATTTTAGCGGTTCGGGAGGTAAGCGAAGCTATAGCCTTTTCTTTGTCCCAGCCATAACCTACTGCCATGCCAGCAGAAAATGGCAAGTTGCGTGCGCCCATAGCGTCCATGCTACCCGCATAAGCGATACAAAACTCAATGCCCTGCGCCTCGAGCAAAGCTGGCAGTTCAAAGGCTTGATCATAGGGGTCATCAATGCGTGCGGGCAGTGCAAATACACGGGCTAAAATAATAGGAATCTGTTCTTTTTTCAAAAAGCTACTCACTTCTAAGGCATCTCTACCGCCGACGAGTACGATATTTTTTACGCCATTTTTTTGTGCAATATGAATGCCTTGCAGAATATCTTTTTCCCAATCAGCATGTACGAATAAAATTTTGCTACCATCGTATAAGCCTTTTAAGGCTTCTAATTTGATATTTTTAGCTTCGGGATTTTGATTTTTGGCGTAAGCCGCGCCATCGGCAAGCATTTTATCAATTTTATCGAGTTGCTCTTGGCGTTTTTTATTGGCTTTGTAGTCGCCGGGTTCGCCCCACCAGCCTGATGCACTCATCGAGCTTGGAATATTGATATGCACACCGACATCGGCTTTATACACGGCATCTTCCCAGTTCCAACCATCAAGGGCAAAAACCGATGACTGCCCCGAGACCAAGCCGCTACGAGGGGTAGCTTGTGTCAGTAAAACACCATTGCTACGTGTGGTAGGTATCAACTCGGAATCCGTATTATAAGCAATAAGTGTACGTACATTAGGATTGAGCGTACCGACTTCGGCATAATCTACCGTAGGACGCACAGCTTCTATTTCATTCAAACCCAGTGTATTATCGGGCAATATAAGCCCTGGATAAATGTGCTTACCCGTAGCATCTATTACCTCTACACCTTCGGGGAGAGCATTGAACTCAAGGATTTCGGCAATTTTATCCTTTTCGATTTTAATTACTTTATTTTCTAACAGTGTTTCACCATCTCCGACGTGAATCGTACCGCCTTTAATCCAAATAGGTGCATCAGGGGCAGAGGCTGGGGTTACAAATTGCGCTTGCAAGATTGTCAGATTTGCAAGAAAAAAAAGTAGCGCAAGGCTAAGTATCTTCTTAGGCATAAAGAGCTTGGGTTTTGTGATGTATAGATAAATCCTTCAAGTTGTTAGATAAAAACTCGGGCGCAAAATAAGAAAAAAATTGCAAACCATTACTAACAGCTACACACAAAAAGCCCAAGAGACATAAATATTCAAGAATTATTGACTACCTAAATCCTACCACCAGAATATCATCGACCTGCTCCTCTTTGCCTTGCCACGCTATGAGTTTATCCTCAAGTATCATTTTTTGCTCCTCAAGGGGAAGGTGATGTATGTCCGTGAGCAGTTTTCGGAAGTGCTTTGTCATAAATTTACGTTTTTTTGGACCTCCAATTTGGTCAGCATAACCGTCGGAGTAGAGATAATAGGTCGTCTCTGAATCTAACTCGAGGGTATGTTTGCTAAAAAATTTTCCTTCGCGCTCGTGCCCTCCTATACTTTTTGCATCGCCTTTGATGCGTGTAATTCGATTATTTTTGAAATACACAAGGGGTCTTTTCGCTCCGCTAAACTCAAGCAGGCGTTTTTTCTTATCTATAACGATGATGGCGCAGTCCATACCGTCGTGGTTTTTAGTTGTAGCTTTATTGAGAAAAATACGCAAAGCTTTATCTACCTTTTCTAAAATTACCTGTGGTTCTACAACTTTGCGCTCCACGACAATTTGATTGAGCAAATTGGCACAAATCAAACTCATAAATGCGCCCGGCACGCCATGCCCTGTGCAGTCGGCAGCTACAAAAACTTCTTTTTTGAACCCATTAACCCAAATATCGGCAGCCCAATAAAAATCACCACTGACAATATCACGAGGCTTAAATAAAATAAAATACGAGTTGAAACAGGCTTCTAAGAGGTCTGGCTTTGGCAGAATAGCATCTTGAATGCGCTGGGCGTAATTGATAGAGGCTTGCGTATCGTTATAAAGCTCAGTAAGGAATTTGTGCTGCCCCTCGAGCTGTTCGGAGGTGCGTTGCAACTCTTCATTTTGTTGTTGAATCTCTTCACTTTTTTCGACTACTTCGGCGGTGCGTTCGCGTACTTTCTGCTCGAGTTCTTTATTTTTTTCTTCAATAAGTGCCGCGCGTTTGGCTTCCTCCTCTTGCCTAATTTTTACCTGATTGAGCTGCTGCTGTTTAATTTCTTTTTGTATATAAGTAATTTTTGCACCAATACTCAAAGAGAAAAGAGTAAGCTCTATCAATGAGCCTATTAAATTATTTTGCCAAGACTCTAAGCCCAAAAATAGAAACGGTAAAGCCCCCAAAAGTTGAAACACAGCAATGACCATAAAGACCATGTAAAAAAAGTTGGCTACAAGAAAATAAAAAGCAGGTGCATAATTATTCTTTTTCCAAACTTTATAAGCTAAAAACAAAGTATAAGCAAAAATTCCAAATACTAACGGGGTAGCAAGTGCGCGGAAAAAAAGACCTAAGTTTCCAGTCATTACTGTCGCTAAAACCAACAGTACATCATAGATTACAAGCAATATTATAATACTCTTATAACTCTTAGACAAAAACTCACTCAGACGTAGAATGTAAAATGCAAATATGACGTGTAAATTGATGTGAAAAAAAGAGGTAAGCGCCAAGTAATAACTTGTTTGAGAAGCCTCTTCTATATAATCAACTCCTAATCCTGATGAGAAAAATATAAAAAAGTAAATAGAAATCGCAATAAAAAGATATAAAAAATAGTTTATATCTTTTGTAATAACAAACAAGAAAAAGTTATAAAGTAGCATAATGATAAGCGCACCTGTGTAGAATGCCATAGCCAAATCTCGCATATTTTTATAGGATTCAAAAGAAGTTTCAGAATGTGCTGTAAACGACATTTGAATGGGGGCTACGTCTATTGGCTCTCTATTTAAATAAGTAGCTTTAATATAAATATCTTGCTTACTATGAGCCTCTAAAGGAATTTTAACTACCGAATAAGCCCCATAGACAAGCTCTTTATTTGCCTGTAACACTGATGTACCTGTAGATTTTTTTTTCCAACTTTTATTACTGTCCTGAAAATAAAAATCTAAAAAGTCAAATTTTGTGGTTTGAATAACGATTTTTTGAGGTTTATTATTTTCGTTTTTTACGGTAAAGCGCAACCAATTAGTGGAAGCGCCTAAAGCTAAACTATCCCAAATATAAGGCATAAAATTTTGCTTAGGCAAGCTGACTATTTGCTCTATATTCAGCTGCGAGGAGCTATCTTTGAGCCAT
>JAFIER010000242.1 GCA_020832465.1 Bernardetiaceae bacterium | reverse complement strand
GAATACTTTATATTTGCAATGTAAAACGTTCAGTTATTTTTATTAGTTGTTTGTGCATTAAAAGGAGTAAGTCTTCTTTTAATGCTTTAAGCACAGATATAATTATAAACTGTTCGCAGTGTTTAAAAGTCAGGGGGGATTTGTTTGCAAAAACATTTCCCCCCTTTTTTATTTTTCTGGCAGAAATGTTTCTGGCAGAAATGTTATTTTTATACACATTTTCCTTGATTTTATATTTTTTCTTGGGGTTAAAAAATTGCTTATCCTGCTTCTTGTTGATTATTGTGCTTCTTTCTCGAGTAGCCACTCTCTAAGTTCGTGAAAAGTTTGCACGTATTGCTGTTTTTCTTTTCCTTGAATGCCTTCACGTTCACATTTTTTTTCAAAGACTTTAAGTGGGCTATCGTCATCTTTGAGGGAAAAGCTTTCATCGAGGAGTGCATCTGCTTTATCTTGTAATGGGACGACTAAAGGTGTTTTTAGTATTTCGATGGGTATTTTTTCTTTTTTGACAAATTCATTTAATACATCGGTTACTTGCGAATCGTGTGTTTGTGTACGCACTCTTACTTCTGCCCAAGCTATGGCTTCTGCTTGTGGCAGTTCGAGCTTGCGCAATTTTTCTTTGAGTTCATCGAGGCTACCCTCTATGCGTACTAAAGGTCGGTATAGCGGGATTTTGATTGCTTTTATGTTTTCAGCCTCTAATTTATTGGCTTTATACTCGAGCATATATACTGTTTTTGTATTTCGCTCTGTAAAGCTCAGGGGAATAGGTGAGCCGGCGTAGCGCACAAAAGGATTATTTTTATCTACAAGTTGGGCTTGGTGTATATGCCCAAGTGCTACGTAATCAAAAACCGAAGGAAAATCTTTAGGGTCGAAATGTCCTAAGTTACCGAGGTAGATATTACGTTCGGCAGTATCTTTAGCGGCTTCGGGGTCTGAAACGCTTGCATTTTGAGTAAAAAGATGCCCTGTAGTGATAACGGGTATATGAGCTTTTTTATATTCAGTTGCTGCTGTTGCCATTTTTTGATAGTGCTTGCTAATGCCTTCACGTATAAGTTGCTCACGCTGGCTTACGCCTTCACCGCCGTAAGAATAATGCAAATCTTTGTCTCTTAAAAAAGGTACTGCACAAACGGCGAGTTCGATATTGCCTTGAGCGTCTTTGAGTTCAAAAATATCGTCTTTATAATCTTCTGACGCACCGCCTACAATATGCGTATTGAGGTGTGATAAGGCTTCTTTAGCACTTTCTAAAAGCAATACAGAATCGTGATTTCCACCGATAACAAGGAGGTGGCGGCAGGGTGTCTGTTGCAAATCGGCAATAAAATTATAATACTGCTTTAGGGCATAATTGGGTGGATTTCCAGAGTCAAAGACATCGCCCGCAATAATTAAAATATCTACGTTTTCGTCTTTAATTGTTTGGAGTAGCCATGCCAAAAAAGCAGCGTGCTCCTCTTCTCTTGTGCGATTGATAAAGCGCTGTCCTAAGTGCCAGTCGGCAGTATGTATAATCTTCATAGTATTTTGATTTAAATCACAAACAAAGCATCTTATTATCAAAAAAGAACCTTTTACCGATCTAATTTTCAGAATCATTCAGGTTTTTTGTGTAGTTTGTATTTGGTGAGACACCAAAGGTGGCGAGGATGTACGTCAAGTTGGTCAATCGGCTTAGATTATTTCATAACGAACCGTTTTGCAAAAACTGTTTGTTATGGGCACATTTAGCAAAGTTGTCGTACACCGCGCTCTACTCTACTTGTTTTTTTTATACTTGGGCTTTAGGCTTAATTTTTTTTCTTTTAGCCTCCACCCCTCTTTCGACAAACTCTATTACAGAACTTGCGATATCGATTTTAGTGGCTTTTTCGATACCTTCTAATCCTGGTGAGGAGTTTACCTCGAGGATAAGCGGTCCTCTTTTAGAGGGTAGCATATCGACTCCTGCCACGGATAAATCCATAGCTTTAGCTGCTGCAAGTGCTGATTTTTTCTCTTCACGGCTCAGTTTAATAACTGTGCTTTTCCCTCCTCTATGGAGGTTTGAACGAAATTCGCCTTCTTCTCCTTGTCTTTTCATTGCACCAACAACCTTTCCATCTACAACAAAAGCACGCAAATCAGCACCATTAGCTTCTTGTATAAACTCTTGAATCAATATATTGGCTTTAAGTCCGGAGAATGCTTCTATTGATGATTTGGCTGCTTTTTTACTTTCTGCAAGCACAACGCCCAAGCCTTGCGTACCTTCTAATAGTTTGATAACCACGGGTGTACCGCCAATTTCTTGAATCAGATTTTCGACATCTTTATCTTTTGGAAATTTAGCAAAAACAGTTTTGGGTATGCCTACGCCTACTTTTGAGAGTAACTGAAGACTTCTTAGCTTGTCTCGGGATTGCAAAATAGCTTGTGAACTATTAGCTGTAAAAACATTCATAAGTTCGAACTGCCTAATTACTGCTGTGCCAAAGAAGGTAACAGAAGCACCAATACGTGGGATAACGGCATCAATACCTTCTAATCTTTCGCCTTGGTAATAAATTTCGGGTGTAGATTTTTGCATAGCTACGTGGCACTTTGTGTGGTCTATGACAAGCATTTTGTGCCCTCGTTGCTCGCCGGCTTCTACTAAGCGGCGTGTAGAATAGAGGTTCGGACCTATGGATAAAATCGCAATTTTCATGGATTCAATTCGTATAATAAAAATGTCAAATTTGATTTGTGTTTGCCTTTTATTTTGATTGCAAAGCACAGCTGCTACTTTTTAAAGGCAATAAAGCAGGCTGTTGTTTTTTGATGTTGCAATTATACAAGTGATTTTTGAATTAAGACTGTTTTTTTAGTATAAATTTTTGTGAAACATCAACAAGAAATTTTTTATCGAGAAGTTTGCGCCCTAAGAGTATAGGATAGCGCATATCTCGTCTATCGGTAAGTGTAAATTCTGTTTTATAAATTTTTGTACCAAGTTTGATTTTGGTTTTGATTTTAAATCTTTTTTGTCGTTTTCCGTTCGAGCTTTTTACAGTCGTTTGGCTAAAAGTTTCGAAGCGTATTGGTTTTTTGCTATAGACTTCATGGGAGGGGTCTAAGAGGTTGAAGTACAATACTTCTTTGTCTTCTTCTTGTTTGATTTGAATTTTATGGCAATGTAATGCACTTGAGTAAGCCCCTGTATCTATTTTTGCTGCAATATCACTCATTTCGAGCTCTGGCAGGCTAACTTGTTCAACTCTTCCAATAATTTTCATGTGATAATTAAAAAAGACATTTTGATAATAATTTTACAAAAATGTAGAAATTTACAGCAACAACATTTTTTTGCGATAACTACATAGTGTATCGAAAACTGTTAGTTCTTGATGCTTAGTAAATTATAGAAATAACATTGCTGTCAGAAATGTTATTTCTGAGCTAATTTAGCAAAGTTATCGTACGCCCGCTTTTAGACTACTGGCCTCTGTACGCATAGCATTATAGCATTTTAGATTGACAAAAGCAAATTTAAAATCTAAACAATAACAATTCTTTGAGCAATCTTATTGCTAAGTGGGCTATAAACTTTTGAATTTTTATTTATATTAGGCGTTAAAAATAACATTTCTTTGTAAAATGTTATTTTGTTTTTACAACAGCGACTTATTATTTTTTGAATATTTGCTTATGAAAATTATCGGTATTATTCCTGCACGCTATGGCTCTACTCGTTTTCCCAAAAAGGTATTAGCAGATTTGGGTGGCAAGACAGTGCTTGAGCGTGTGTATCGGCAGGCTTTAGCCGCTACGCATTTATCGGAGGTTTGGATAGCTACGGACCACCCCGAGATAGCCGCCCTTGCTTCAAAAATCAATGCGCCTTGCTTAATGACTTCTGACACCCATCGCAGCGGAACGGATAGATGCGCAGAGGCGTTGCGCCAAATTGATAGTACGGCAGATTTTGTAATTAATATTCAGGGCGATGAACCTTTTGTTTCTCCTTCGGATATTGATACATTGGCAAAATCTTTACAAATGGATACACCCTTAGCGACGCTTATATGTCCTATTCACGATTTAGCAGATTTAGCAAGTCCGCAGGTGGTTAAGGTTGTCAAAAATAAGCATAACTACGCACTTTATTTTAGCCGCAGTCCGATTCCTTTTGTACGTGATGCACCGATTGACGAGTGGCTTATTCAGGGGCAGGTTTTTTATCGTCATATTGGTATGTATGCGTATCGTAGTGATATTTTACAGCAGATAAGTAGGCTTGAGGTTGCGGGTTTAGAGCGTGCTGAGTCGCTTGAGCAGTTGCGTTGGCTCAACGAGGGTTATGCCATTCTTACAGCAGAGATAGCTGAGCACAAAGGCATAGGTATTGATACTGTAGAGGATTTAGCGAAAGCGCAAAAACTTATATCTGGTGTTTGAGGGGGGGGGGAGCCTTGAAGCTGTTTAAAAAATAATACTACATCTTATTTTTAGCCTTCAAGCACTCCCCCCCACTAATCTTAGTAGGGGAGCTCCAAACGCTCCTATCATCCCACTTTTTCAAGGAGGAGATTAAGGAGCGGTTGAAAAATGTCTTACAAAGGCACACAAGCAAATATATGCTTGTAGCTATTTGCTTTGAGAAATATTATTTGTAAGACGTCCTATTGAATATCTTGTTGTGGTTTAGTATTGATTTAAAGTTTGTCTGAGGAGATGAATAAACTGCGTTATTATATTTTTTTACGTGATATATTTTGGCTGTCTCTTACTGCCTTTGGCGGTCCGCAGGCTCACATGGCGATGTATTTTGATGTTTTGGTAAACAAACGGAATTATCTTACGGAGGAGCAGCTCATAGAACTTAATGCACTTTGCCAAATTCTACCTGGACCGACCTCTACGCAAACGCTTACTGCCATTGGTTATCAACGGGGCGGTGCTTTGCTGGCATTTTTGACGCTTTTTGTATGGATGTTTCCTGCTGTTTTGCTTATGATAACTGCTGCTTATCTGCTTTCTTATTTAGAGACTGAGCAGGCTATATCTATGGATTTTACACGTTTTATACAGCCTATGGCAGTGGGTTTTGTGGCTTATGCTGCGCTTAAGATTTCTAAAAAGGTGGTTCGTACTCGTACATCTTTTGTGCTTATGTGTTTGGCGGCAGTAATTGCTTATTATTATCGCTATCCTTGGGTTTTTCCTTTACTTTTGGTTGTTGGTGGTGTTATTACTGCGCTTAAGTTTGAGCAGCAGGAGCGAGAGCAAAAAGACAAATTTAAAGTAAGTTGGCGTTATTTGTTACTTTATGGTGGTGTTTTTATAGGTGTCGCGATTTTAGGTGGTCTTACGCAATCGCTTCCTATACGTTTATTTGAAAATTTTTATCGTAATGGCAGTTTGATATTTGGTGGTGGTCAGGTTTTAGTTCCAGTGCTTTATACGGAGTTTGTGGAGTTTAAGCGTTATTTAAGCTCGGAGGAGTTTTTGTCTGGTTATGCTTTGGTGCAGGCTGTGCCTGGTCCTGTATTTTCATTTGCGGGCTTTGTAGGTGCATTATCTTTGCGTGATTGGGGTATTTGGGGTTTTTTGGGTGGTGGTTTTTTGGCGGCTTTTGCTGTTTTTTTGCCGGGTACTTTGCTTATTTTTTTTGTAATTAAATTTTGGGATTCACTCAAGCGTTACCGTCCTATTAAGGCATCATTAGAGGGCATTAACGGCACGAGTTCTGGTTTGGTGATTGCAGCGGCTTTTTTGCTTTTACAGCCTATTGATTTTATTCCACTCAATTTTGCAATCATTGTTATTACCTTTGTAGGGCTTACTTGGACGCGCATTCCTGCGCCTTTTTTTATTTTGGGTGGTTTGATAAGTGGTTTTGTTTTTTGAGTTTTAAAGTTTTTTTTGCTTTTTTTTTTAATAAAAATATCAAAAAAAACATTTTATTTCAAGATTTTTTTATTAGTTTTGCATCGTTTGATAGGCATTCGATAATTATTCGTTTGACAAGTAGCTCAATAAAGACAAATGCAAATGCAGATAAAGATAAAGAAAGGATTCGACATCAATCTCGCAGGCAAGGCACAAGAAACCTTAGCAAAAAGCGAGCAGCCAGAAACCTTCGCTATTAAGCCGACGGATTTCCCTGGCATGTACCGCCCTAAAGTTTTAGTAAAAGAAGGTGCGACTGTCAAAGCGGGTACACCTATATTTTACGATAAGGGTCTCGAAAAGGTTATGTACACATCGCCTGTAAGTGGCGAAGTCGTCGAAATCAAACGAGGTGCAAAGCGTAAAATATTAGAATTCCGTATATTGGCTGATAAAGAAATTCAGTACGAGGAGTTTCCTTCTTGTACAATTTCTGAAATAGGAGGTTTGGATAAGCAAGCAGTTATGGACACTTTGCTTAAAAGTGGTGCTTGGCTCAATATTATCCAGCGTCCTTTTGGTATAGTGGCTAATCCAGACGAAGCGCCACGTGATATTTTTATTTCTGCTTTTGATACCCACCCACTTGCCCCTAATTATGAGTTTTCGCTCAAAGGAGAGACGCAAAATTTTCAAGCGGGCATCGATATTCTTAATAAAATTGCCGATTGTAAAATTCATTTATCGCAAAACGGTAATGGAGAGGTATCGACGGTTTTTAAAGATATTAGAGGTGTACACGAGTATCAAATTTCG
The DNA here is from genome assembly GCA_020832465.1 of Bernardetiaceae bacterium. Taxonomy (GTDB): domain Bacteria; phylum Bacteroidota; class Bacteroidia; order Cytophagales; family Bernardetiaceae; genus JAFIER01. Next base: position 68,034 of record JAFIER010000242.1, on the reverse strand, counting down.
GGTCCGCACCCCGCAGGTAATGTAGGCGTGCAGATTAGCAAAATTGCACCTATCAACAAAAATGATATTGTATGGACGCTTAAGCCTTATGGTGTTATTCAGATTGGCAAACTTTTCTTAGAAGGCAAATACGATGCTTCTAAGATTATTGCACTTGTCGGTTCTGAAATCAATAATCCACAGTATTACAAAACTTATATCGGTGCTAATATTGATAAAATTGTAAAGCCTGCTATCAAAGGAGATGCTTATCGCAAAGAAACGCATTACGAAAGAAACCCCGAGGGGGAGATCGTTCCTAAGGAGGTTAAAGTGCCTAATTTGCGTTACATATCGGGCAATGTACTTACCGGTACGAGCCTTGATGGTGATGGCTACCTCGGTTTTTACGATGACATGATTACGGTTATTCCAGAGGGCAACAAGCCTCGTTTTGTACTGACGGACGGCTGGCTCGCACCTGTAAAGAACCGTTTGAGCTATCATAGAGCATTTGGATTGTTTTCATTCTTAAACCCTAAGAGCAAAGAATACGCCTTAGATTCAAGCCTTAATGGCGAGGAGCGTGCATTTGTATCTACGGGCGTTTTTGAAGAAGTTACACCCATGGATATATTGCCTACGCACTTGATTAAAGCCATATTATCTGAAAATTATGATGAAATGGAGGCGCTTGGCTTATTCGAAGTTGTAGAGGAAGACCTTGCGCTTTGTGAGTTTATAGATGTCTCCAAGCATGAAATACAGGCTTTGATACGCAAAGGAATCAATATGCTAAGAGACGCTTAGTTTTTTAAGCTAAAAGGTCTTTGTTTGTGCAAACAAACTATAAGCACAAATAGTATAGAAAAGTAGCTTAAAAGGGAGATGCTTTTTTTACAAATATTCATCAAAAAAAACTTGTATAAACAAGTATAATTAAACGCTTTATGAAGTTTTTACATACAATTTTAGAAAAACAAAAACCCAACTTCGAGAAGGGAGGAAAGTTAGAGCGATACTACTACCTCTTTGAGGCAGCAGAAACTTTTGCTTTTACGCCCCCTACTACAACGGGTAAGAAAGGTGTGCAAGTCCGCGATGCGATTGACTTGAAACGCATGATGATGACCGTAGTATTAGCCATGATACCTGCGCTTATTTACGGTATTTGGAACGTAGGTCATCAGCATTTTCTCGCACTTGGGCAACCAAATGCTGAACTCATAGACAAAGTATTGATAGGACTTCAGCAAACACTGCCTATTATTCTGGTATCTTATACCGCTGGTGGTATTGTCGAAGTAATATTTGCTATCATACGAAAGCACCCTATCAATGAAGGATTTCTTGTAACGGGTATGCTTATACCGCTGGTTATGCCACCCGCAATTCCGCTTTGGCAGGTAGCATTAGCTACTGTTTTTGCTGTTGTTATTGTGAAGGAGGCTTTTGGTGGTACGGGTATGAACATCTTAAACGTAGCACTTACGGCTCGCGCATTTCTTTACTTTGCCTATCCTTCGGATATCTCTGGTGAAGTTTGGACTTATGTACCCAAAGATGCAGCTACTGTAGAAGGTTACTCTGGTGCTACGGCATTGGCAGTAGCAGCTGAAGCAAAATTTGAGGAAGGAGCTGCCGGCGCAACCGAGAGAGTAAGCGAAGCACTGACAGCCTCCGTTGCTAATTGGAACGGCGCTGAGTCTATGTTTTCCGAGTTTAATATGTTTATGGGGGCTATACCTGGTTCTATTGGCGAAACTTCTGCTTTGATGTGCCTTATTGGTGGACTTATTCTTATCTTTACAGGCGTAGCAAGTTGGAAGATTATGGTAAGTGGTGTTATTGGTGCATTAGTAATGGGAGGTATATTTAACCTATTTGGCGCTACTCCTTTTATGGCTATGCCCGCTTGGTATCACTTGATTATGGGCGGTTTTGCTTTTGGTATTGTCTTTATGGCAACAGACCCCGTATCGGCATCGCATACAGAGACTGGAAAATGGATTTATGGATTCTTGATTGGATTGCTTACCGTGCTTATTCGTGTATTCAACCCCGCTTATCCAGAAGGAATTATGTTGGCGATATTACTTATGAACGTATTCGCTCCTCTTATTGACTTTTATGTAATTGAAGGAAACAAAAAACGAAGATTAAAACGTGCAACACTCTAATTCATACATTATCGGATTTGCCGTCATACTCACAGTAGTATTAGGCGGGCTACTCGCATTAGCCTCTACGGCCCTTAAAGAGAGACAAACAATTGCTGTTGAGCTCGATACGCGTAAGCAAATATTGGGAGCTGTAATGGAAGTCGAAGAAGGCGCAGACATTATGGAACTCTATAAAGAGCGTATTACAAGCAAGGTTGTCAATCGCAATGGCGATGAAATTGAACCTAAAGATGCCGATGGAAAAACCATTGAGCCTGAAAAAATCAATATCGCCAAAGAGTATAGAAAAGACCCGGCTGAAAGACACTTCCCCGTATTTATTTATGAAGATAAAAACGGAAAGTCTTACATCTTGCCTGTATATGGCAACGGACTTTGGGATAGAATCTGGGGCTACGTAGCCTTAGAAAGCGATATGAATACCATCCGCGGTATAGCTTTCGGACATAAAGCCGAAACACCTGGATTAGGCGCTCGTATCTCTGATGACGAAGTTCAGAATAGATTCAGAGGCAAAAAAATATTCTCGGAGCAGAACGAACTTGTTTCTGTTGCTATGCAGAAAGGCGAAGGTAGAAGTTATGATAGTCCTCATAAAGTAGATGGACTCTCAGGTGCAACTATCACTGCCGTTGGCGTAAACGAAATGCTCGAGAATTATTTTGAATATTACTCAAATTATTTTGGTAAAAAACGCAAAGATAGCCAAGCACTTGTGCAATAGTTATCACTTGCTTTGATGATAATTAGGATACCAAATTGTATTTGGGTTTCACTAATCATATTAAGATTTCACCTTATAAAATTATTGCATAATGAGTACACAAACTGCAGAGGTTGCTCAGGTTAAAAAAGCCGAAGCCCTTTTTTCAAAAAGACGAAAAAAAATCATTACCGACCCGCTCGATGATGATAATCCGATTACGATACAGGTTTTGGGTATCTGTTCTGCCTTAGCTGTAACGGCAAAGATGGAACCTACACTTGTTATGGCTATTGCCGTAATGATTGTAATTGTGTTCTCAAACCTTATCATATCTTTGATGCGTAATGTTATACCCGGAAGGATTCGCATTATTGTACAGCTTGCTGTCATAGCCTCTTTGGTAATTCTTGTAGATCAAGTTTTGAAAGCCTATCTTTATGATGTATCTAAAATCGTAGGTGTTTACGTAGGTTTGATTATCACAAATTGTATTATCATGGGGCGTTTAGAAGCTTTTGCTATGGGCAATAAGCCTTACGATTCTATATTAGATGGTCTGGGTAGTGGATTTGGCTACGCCTGGGTTATTTTAGCCGTAGCATTTTTCCGTGAGCTTTTTGGCTCAGGAGCTATTTTTGATTTTAAAGTATTTGAAGCCATGGGGATTGCTTATCAAGGCAATGGTATTATGACAAACCCCGTCGGCGCATTTGTTATCATCGGTATTATTATCTGGATACAGCGTGCACGAAACGGATACGTAGAATCATAAGTAGTATAACTTGTGGGATATGCTATCCCATACCAACATTTGTTTATTTTGCTTAATACTGATATCACAAACAAAACTTTAAATATATCATGGAATACGTAAATATAGTTGTGCGCTCTGTTTTTATAGAGAACATGGTCTTTGCTTACTTTTTGGGTATGTGTTCTTATTTAGCCGTATCTAAAAAAGTATCGACTGCCATGGGCTTAGGGCTTGCTGTTATTTTTGTTTTGACAATGACTGTACCTATCAATTACGGCATTCAAAAGTTTGTACTTGAAGAAGGTGCACTCTCTTGGACTGGCGTAGAAGCACTTGCGGCCGTTGATTTGAGCTTTCTGCAATTCATTATGTTCATTGCTGTTATTGCATCTATGGTGCAGCTCGTGGAGATGGTTATTGAAAAAGTATCGCCCGCGCTTTATGGTTCGCTCGGTATCTTCCTCCCTCTTATTGCTGTAAACTGCGCTATTTTAGGCTCTTCACTTTTTATGGTGCAAAAAGAGTTTGATTTTGTTGAATCTGTATTTTTCGGATTTGGCTCTGGTGTAGGTTTTTGGTTAGCCATCATTGCACTCGCTGCAATTCGCGAAAAATTGCAATACTCTAATGTACCCGCACCTTTGAAAGGTCTCGGAATTACATTTATTATCACAGGACTTATGGGATTAGCTTTTATGTCTTTTATGGGGATCAAACTCTAAGAAAGCTAACAAAATTACTATAAAAAAAAATAACGAACAGTTTTCTGAAAACTGTTCGTTATTTTTTTTCTGCCAACTTATTTTATGATTGAACATACCACCACTATACATTTTTCTATAGCGTGGGGGGGGAGTTCAGTCAGCAGAAGTTTAATAGCTGTAGCCCGAAGCGCCTGCTTCGGAAGTAGCCTCCTATAATGAAGCAGGTGCTTCGTTAATACACAGGGGGTAGTAGAGATATTTGATGCCAAATGGTCAGACTAAAAGTCATGTTATTTCTGGGCAAATTTGAAATGTTATTTATAAGCCCATTTTTCCATAACGCTATGGAAAATGGTAGTCTTAAAGATGTAATGCTCAAAGTCTTTCAAAACTAACAGTTCTCAAAGAACTGTTAGTTCTAAGCATTACTTGTTATACACTACCTGGAAAATGTATAGAGTAGTATGGGGGTAGCATTTATATGCTCCCTAATCTTCAATGGCACTCATCATAAAAGTATTTTTGAGCAATAGCCAAATCAAAAAACTAATCATTGCCCATATAAGATAGATTTGATAAAAATCTTGTATGTTCTTATAATGACTTTCTTGTATTTCACTTTTTTCAAGGGTATCTATGCGTTCAAAAACCTGCTCTAAAGCATCGCTATCCGTAGCTCTAAAAAAGTATCCATTACCTATTTTAGCTACTTCTTTCATAGACTGCTCATCTATAGTTTCGTTGATATAAGAAACACCGCCATGACGGTTTCGGTAAGGCACTCTACCAGGACGTGCAATAATAATTGTATAGATTTTAATATTTTTAGAAACTGCTAATTTTGCAGCGGTGATGGGGTCTATTGTTCCAGCTGTATTTTCACCGTCAGTGAGCAGTATAAGTACTTTTGAAGCACTATTGTCTTCGCTAAGCCTATTGGTAGCTACGGCAATTGCATTGCCTATGGCAGTGCCCCCTTTGGGTATAAGGCTTGGGTCTATATCGGCTATGTATTGCAAAAGCATATCTGTATCGGTAGTGAGGGGGGAGAGCGAGTAGGCATCACCAGCAAAAAGGACAATACCGATTTTATCATTTTTGCGTTCGCTTACAAAATCCATAGCTACTTCTTTGGCAGCTTCGAGCCTATTGGGTTTGAAGTCCATGATGGCTGCCATTGATTCTGAAATATCTAATGCTAAGACAATATCTATGCCCTCAGACCATTGCTCTACCACTTCATCTGTTTTTTGAGGGCGTGCTAATGCTACTAAAATGAGTGCCAAACTCAAAGCAAAAAATAGCTTTGGAACGTGACGCAAAAGTGCAAGAGGGTCAGAAAAGTTACGCTTTTCAGGAAAGGCAACCTCGAGCTTTTGTCTGAATCGCAAAAAAAGCAACCACTTGAGTATAAAAACTAAGGGAATCAATGCAATTGCGTATAAAAAGATAGGATATTCCCAATCCATCTCTTGGTATTTACTTAGCGTAAACCATTCTATTGAAAACCATTCAGGCATGTTTGAACTCCTCTATTTTTTGTTTGTAATTATCTAAAGCAAATTGTTTTAAATCTAAAAATGCTTTTTCTATTTTTTTTGTGTCGTATCTTTTGGCATAGACAGCTCTGTCTATGGCATGTAGCCCTTCACTAAGGCTTGTATTTTGCGTAATTTGGGCAATTTCTTTGGAGGTATAACTTGAAAAGGGTTCTTTTCTTATTTTCTGGATATAGTTTTTCCAAATGCGTAAGGCTTGTTCTGCGCGTTCAATTTCTGCTTTACTAATCGTATATTCATACTCAAGCATAAAATTTTCGTGCAATTTTTCTAAACGGCGAAGATGGTAATAACGACTTACTCGTTTTCCAAAAAGCAAATAGGCGGCAATGCTTATAAGTGATAATCCCATACATATTAAAATCCAAAGTGGATAATTAAATGGCGAAGGTATCGCTACGGCTAGGCTATTCGTGTGCAAAAATAAAGAATCTGGTGTAGATTCTGCGGCTTCTAAAATGCTTGAATTAAGTGCAAATCCAAGCCGTAAGCTATCTTCGTTGGTAGCTAAAACAAGCGAATCGCCTCCTTTTTGTATAATCAAAACAGAGGTCTTGAGTCGTTGTAGCGTATCCATGCTGAAAGTACGCAATGTATAAATTGCACTATCAAGACTTACTTGAGTGCCGAAGTTAGTACGAGTTGGAAAATATTCATGGAAGACGTACTCAAAGTTGCCAAAACGACTTGTTGAATCAGGAAAAAAAACTTCCACATCGGGGCGATGCCTAAAAGAAATAGCATAAAAGCAGTAAGCGCCAATACTATCAGTACTTTTTTGTTCTTGTTTTTTTAGAAAATGACCTTTAGGATACTCAAATTGCGCATGAAGTGGCATAGGCAAGCATCCCAAAATAAGCCCTAAAGTTAATAACATGCGCAATAGTTTATTCATGCCAAATAATGATAAGTTATGAATGATAAGTTATAGATTTGCGTTTGCTTATCGCAATTAAAAAATTCAATAATGACCTTTTGCTTTGCCTTTGCACCTTCAAAAAAGCACAATAGGTAAGGCAAATAAGAAAATTAGAAATTTTTGCCTACATCTATATAACCAGGATAGCGCAAATTTACACCACCAATATTTATACTCGGACGCACACGCAGAGACAAATCCTTAGGTTTGCGCTCGCTATCAGCGATATCAAAGCTCATACCTAATATTTCTCTTTGATTTTTTCCTTTAAATATTTCGTTTAGATTGCTTTGAACGGGGAGCGGGAATGATGCAACTCCGTTATTAGGTGGTATTTCAATGCGATCGTTTAATGCACCTTCTGCAATTTGTGTTCCTTTAAGGGCAGCAATCCAATCCATGCGTTGCATAGCTGCCCTATCATTATTAGGATTGCGTGCATCTATATTGAGTTGAAGGGCAAGGGGCAAGTTGCCAGAGGCTAAGGCCCCAGCTATGCGTGCGCCATCTACTACATTTATATCCGAAGGATTTTTTAGATTATCTAAATTGATACCAGCGAGCGAGATATTGCTTACATTTTGAATACGAAATTGGCAACGTGCAAAATTACGCAAATCCTGAATCGTACGGCAGCCTACAAATACACAAAGGCAAAGTAAAATGCTACAACTCAAAGTAGCGATATGAAGTAAACGGTTATACATAAATTCTGAGCGTTAAAAATTGGGGTTCATAAAATGCTACTTTCAAAAGTAACGAAAAGATAGCAAAAAATTACCTCTTTTTCAAATTTTATGGTATTTTTACACTTGTATAGGCATACTCGCATAGAGAGCGTGCATTATGCATTGATTCAGTAGTATATTTATGCACCAAGACAACTACTCTCGCCGTGTTTGGGGGCTGTACCAAACACCAACTGACCAGTGAATCTAACCACCATAACTACTCATTTACTCATTATAAATTACTTGCAATACTGTTTGCCCTACGGCTTTAAGTGTTCGTTTATCTATGATGTCCATATTATCGTCGTGTGTGTGCCAATAGCTACCAAAGTAGTTATCGTTTGAAGGTTCGTATTCTATGATATCTATAAAAGGAATTTTGGTTTTTTTGTTGATGTAGTAATGGTCATCGATAATAGGAGGTGAGGTTTGATTGATAAAAAACTCACCATATCCAATTTTTTGAGCTGTTTCCCATACTTTATTTACAACTAATGGTGCATTTTGCATAGAAAATCCTTCTTTGGCAAATTTAGCATCTCTGGCCCCTACCATATCCAACAAAATACCATAAAAGGCAGCGTATTTTGGTTTGTGCTTATTATCACCCCAATATTGCGAACCTAAGCAGTAAGAATCTTGTACTTCAGACACGCCATAGTCTTCTAAATCAAAAAGTGCAATATCGATGCCTACTTGTGGCTGCGCCTCACTTTGGGCAAGTAATCTAGCGATTTCGAGGAGTACGCCTACGCCACTTGCGCCGTCGTTAGCGCCGAGTATAGGTTCATCTTGTCGTTCTGCATCTTGGTCGGCAACGGGGCGTGTGTCCCAGTGTGCGGCGAGCATGACTCTTTTTGTGGCTTCGGGATTGAAAGCGGCAAAAATATTTCGTCCTGACAGCATTGTGCCATTATGCGCTTTGATTTGCAAAGGTTGTACGATGACTTCATCTGCAAAACGCTCAAGCGTAGCAATTAAATACTCACCACATTGGTAATGCCCTTTGCTATTGGGCACACGAGGTCCGAAAGAGACTTGTTTTTCTACAAAAAAATAGGCAGAATCTGCATTAAAATCAGGTGCTTCTGCCATAGGCAAATCTATCTTTTTTTCAGTATCAGTACTGCTTTGGCTTGAGCTTTTATCTTCGCAAGCTACGGAAAAAATAAGTGCTACTAAAATAAGCACAACATACCACTTGGGTAGTTTGGTAAGGCACATAAGTTAGAAATATAGATTTTGAATAACAAATAAAAGTGTGCTAAAAGAATAAACTACGAATAAAGGTCTTGACCTCGTGAGCCAAGACCTTATTGCAGCAGTAAAAGAGGTTTTGCCGTTAAAGCGCGCTCTTAGAGACATTTAGACTGAAAAGCTTTCGCCACAGCCACAAGTACGTGAGGCGTTTGGGTTGATAAATTGAAAGCCCTTGCCGTTAAGCCCATCAGAAAAATCTAAGGTTGTGCCTAAAAGGTAGAGCATGCTTTTTTTATCAACAAGAATCTTTACGCCTTTATCTTCGAATACCTGGTCAGAGGATTCTACTTTGGTATCAAAAGAGAGGTCATACATAAGCCCCGAGCAACCGCCGCCTTTGACAGAAACTCGTACATTGGCATCTTCTGCGTGATTTTCTTCGCTTCTCAAAACGTGAATTTGAGAAACTGCTTTATCTGTAACTTGAATCATATTTGAATGTGGATTTATATAAGTGCTGTAAAAAAAAGTAGTAGATACTGAGAAATTTTAGCATTCCGCACAATGATTACTTGCTCTCAGAGCAAAAAAATCGTGCTTTAAGCATCAATACTAACGCTTTTGGAAGTATTTTAGTTTCAAGTAAGTGGGTTCATCACTACACTAAAAACGGTAATAGAGTTTATTTCCCTATCAAAATAAAGTTTATCTAAGGCTTCATATACATCGTGCGCTCTAAAATAGGAAGTTTGTAAATCCCCAGATTCGCGCACTGCCCATTGGATTGTATAGGAGTTATCCTTTTCTTTGTAGTTTTTTACATAGGCAAGCATTTTTTCAAGCGCATCTATGCGGTCGGTGCCGATTTCGCTACGAAAAAGAAAAGATTGGCTATGCCTTGGATTTACTGTAATCAAATTAAGTTTTATACCATGAGCATCAGATACATAGTCATATACTAAGTTGGAAGCCTCTATACCCAAATGCGATTCTATGGCTTTTTGTAGTTTTGCGCTTTCTACGTGAATGTTTTTATCCATATCAAAATCAAAAAAAGAAAAATATCGTAAAATAATAAAGTGTTTAGCATCATAAGTGCTTGCATAAATTTAGTTTGCATTTACGTATTTGGTAAAGACGCCAAACACGGCGATAGTAGCTGTCTATGGCTGAATTTTAGAACTAACAGTTCTGCCAGAACTGTTAGTTCTAAAATTGATATAAAATAGGGTTAGTACTAATATTTTTCAAAGAAATGTTAGTGCTAACTAGCAAATGTATAGTAGTATGTTCAAAGTTACTAAAATAAGTGCTAAAAGTTTAGTTTTTGGGTTATTTTTCTAAAATTTTGAGCATATCATCGAGTTTGGGTGCAAGTATGATTTCTGTACGTCTATTTTTACTACGATTTTCAGGGCTATCATTGGCGGCTACGGGATTGAACTCTCCCCTGCCTGCTGCGATGAGTTTTTTGCCCGATATGTTATATTCTTGTAATATTTTGACAACGGCAGCAGCCCGCAGCGCACTCAAATCCCAATTATCTTTGAAAGCCAATTCATCGTTTGTTACGGGGACGTTATCAGTATGCCCTTCTACATAAATATCAAAATCCTTATAATTTTTCAATACATCAGCGAGTTTGCGTAAGGCTTCGCGCCCTGCGGGTTCGATAGTAGCAGAGGCTGTTTGAAATAGCATGGCATCGGGGAGTAGCACCCTTACTTTTCCTTCTTTTACCTGTACGGTCATGCCCTCGAGCTTGAGCTTAGGCATAGCTTGATCTACTTTTTGTCGGATATTACTCATTTGATTTTGCTGCTGCTGTACTTTGAGTTGTAGGTTATTGACTGTTTTTTGTTGCTGGCTTAGATTGCGATTTTGCTCATTGATTTTTGTTTCTTTGGCTATGATTTCTATTGTTGCAATTTCTAAATCTTTTGTAAGCTGTTCGAGGCTTTGGTTTTGAATCGCAATAAGGCTATCTTTAGTACGGAGCGAGGCTGTGAGTCGTAATGTATCAGTAACAAGCTGTTTTTGTTGTTGCTGGGTCATTTCGAGCTGTCGCATCAAACGTTGCTGTTGCTGCTCAAGCCTGATATTTTCATTGACTTGTGCAACCCACTTTTTTTTGGGTACGCAGCCCAAAAGCAATAGGCAAAGCAAGAGGTAAGCGATGACAAAAAAGGGCTTCATATTTTTGTAGATTTAGATACTTAGATTTTGTACGAAAGTAGCAAATTGTAGCAATAATATAATAAATCATTCAAAAAGTAAGCCATTGATTGTACTTTTAAATTGCAAGTACAATGCGCTGCCTTAGCTTGATTCCTTGCATCTGTGCGGGTTGCCATTCATAATCTTGCAAAAACTGCATAACCTTTTCCGTACAGTATGCCTCGGACGTAGAAACTTTCTCAAGGCGACCCTGCTCGTCAATGACAAAACTCAAAAATTGCAATCCCTCCTTAGCATTGCAACTTAAGTTTGTATGAATTAAATCTTTTTTCAGATTTTCTAATCCACCATTAGGCTCGGCATTTTGTTCCAGCACTGTAGTCCGAAAAGCGATTTGCTGTTGCCCCCTGCTTTTATAATTTTCCGTAGCAGGCGTACCGCTCGATACAAAGGCTTGCGCCCAATCCTCTTCCTTTACAAGCACTGTAGGGAAGCTCAAGGATTTTTGTGCTTCTATAGTACTAATTTGAGGTTTTGGAGAGAGGTACAACCAGCCCCACCCCAGCATAACAAATAGCAAAACCCCTGCTGCTACTGCTGATAAGCGTACCCACAATAATCTACGCTTGCTATTTTGGTGTGTAGTAAGCACTTTTGCAAAGTTTTTGTAAGGCATTATCTCGTCTGAGCTAAGCTTTTCTTTGCGAAAAACAATTTTATTTTTTTCCTTATCCATGTTGTTACTTTTCGGTTTTGTTTTTTTATCTTGTTAAATTTTAGAAATGACATTTCTGTCAGAAATGTCATTTCTAAAATTTTATTTGACATCAAATATCTCTACTACCTGCATTAACGAAGCACCAGCTTCGTTTTAGCTTATATCCGAAGCTGTGGAGCTTCGGGCTACAGCTAAATTTTAGTACTTACTGCTTGCTTTAGCCGTGTTTGCTGTCCTCACCCAACATTTAATAGTATGATTTTTTATAAAAACTCTTCAAAATACAGTCTCAATTTTTCTAAACTTCGATAAAGCCTCATTTTAGCCGCGCTTTCGCTTGTAGCGAGTATATATGCAATTTCTTTGAAAGATAGCTCTTCGTAAAACCGTAGCGTAATGACCTCTAAATCGGCAGGTGGTAGGCGTGAGAGCGATATTTTAAGTTGCTCCTGCTCTTCTTTTTTTTCAAGCCCTGACGAGGAGCTATCTATCATATCGCTAAGTGGCATTGCTTCGAGGCTATACAAAGTACTTTTTTTAGTTTCCCGATAATATAAATTGAGCTCATTAGAAGCAATACGAAAAAGCCAAGCCCCAAAAGGCAAACCGCAGGGCTTGTAAGTAGAAAGCTTTGCGAGTGCCTTCAAAAAAGTTTGGCTACAGAGATCTCCAGCCAAATCTGCATCGCCCGTACGGCGAAAAAGATAAGCATAAATAGGCTCAAAATATTTGTTATAAAGCCATTCGAAGTGCTTGGGATTGCGCTGCGCCTGACGAATGTGCTTCTCTTCAAGAGCTATATCTTCGGAAGTATGATGCAAAAGAAAATCTGTTTTTTTGTATGTACATAATACTGAAAAAACCAAAAAGTAACAAAGAATTTTTGAAATGCCGTAAAAAAGAGCAAAAATATTTTTGGTTCTTCTACGATTTATACGGCTTTTTAGCTCCCACGATTAAAATTGTGGGAGCTAATCGTGGGAGCTCACAAATTTATTTGTGAGAAAACTTTAAGTTAATGGTTTGTACTCGTATTGGCTTACATCTGTAGCGAGCATTTTCATGACTACAGCCATTTTATCTTTTTCAAAACTTTGTGCAATTGCCTTTTCAAGTGTAGGCATAACTTCTGAAAGCTCTCCAAAAACTTGTGTACTCATGCCATTGACCCGAATTTCTAAATGATTATTTGAGGAAAGCAAGGCAATAAAACCTTTAACCAAAGGCTTATAATCTGCATTCAGTGGGTAAAGGCTAATTTCTAAGGAAATACGCATAAAAATAAAAATTTGATTGAATTAAAAAAAATCGTAACTACTCAGCTGCTCAAAAGTGTGTATCATAGGTATTTAAAAGCTATTTAATTTTAGAAATAACATTTCTGCCAGCAACATTTCGGAGCTAATTTTTCAAAGTTGTTGTGCACCCAATACTAAAAAATCCTCTTCGTACTTAAAAAAGTACAAGGAGGATTTTTATATAAGCTAAAATTACATAAAGCTGAATGACTGCTTACTTACGAATACCGAGTTCTTTGATGATAGCACGGTATCTTGTAATATCTACTTTTTGTAAGTATGTAAGCAAACGGCGACGCTTACCTACTAATTTGAGCAGACCGAGGCGAGTAGCATGGTCTTTTTTGTGTTTTTTCAAATGCTCGTTAAGATAAGTGATACGGTGGGTAAAAAGTGCAATTTGCGCTTCTGCTGAACCTGTATCATTTTTTGTTTTTTCTCGGCTATGCTTTTCAAACAAATCCGATTTTACTTCTTTCGTGAGATATGCTGCTCGTGCCATATTGCGTTTCTGTGTTTTGATAAAGAAAATAAATTTAAGAAGAAAACTACCAGCAAGTATCGTTTGGCTTCGGGATAAATTGCCTGTAAGTCTCTTATAAGGATTGCAAATATAAGCATTTTTTGCCAGTAATCCAAATGCTAAGCATCATAATTAGTGCATAATCATCAAAAATAGGCTGTATTCAAAAAAACCTTAGCCATAATATTTCTTTGAGTAATGTTATGGCTAAGCTTATTTTCCATAGCGTAGGGGTTGCAAATCTTGCGTTATGGAAAAATATATAGTGGTATAATTTTGAGAAACTATTTGATTAGCTCTTGTGGGCTATATTTGTGCTTGTTTAGGTTTATTTTTGCTTTAAGACTAACTTTATAGGCACACCTTCGAAGCCAAAATGCAATCGTATTTTATTTTCTAAAAAGCGTCTGTAGCTTTCTTTGATATGCTTAGGGTGATTACAGAAAAAGGCAAAATTAGGGGATTTGCCGTGTAATTGTGTAATGTATTTGATTTTGATAAAACTTCCCCTATGCGCTGGTGGCGGATTATGTGCAATCTCTGGCAGTAATTTATCGTTGAGCGCAGAAGTAGGAATATGTTTGTACTTATTTTCATAGACTTCAATAGCTTTTTCAAGGGTTTGAAAAATGCGTTTTTTGTCCGAGACAGACGTATAAATAATGGGAATATAATCTGCGGGTGCGAGTTTTTCTTTGAGGTCTTTGGTATATTCAGCAGCGGTTTTGCTGTCTTTTTCCAATAAATCCCATTTGTTTACCATAAGCACAATACCTTTGCGGCGAGTTTGCGCCAAGCGAATTAAGTTCATATCTTGCGACTCCAATCCTTGTGTGGCATCGAGCATCAAAATACATACATCAGACTCTTCTAAGGCTTTAATAGAGCGCATCACGGAATAAAATTCTATATTTTCTTTTACTCTGGCTTTGCGTCTAACTCCAGCCGTATCGGTTAAGATAAAATTTTTGCCGTATGCCTTATACACCGTATCTATCGCATCGCGCGTAGTACCTGCTACATCTGATACAATTGTACGCGATTCGCCAAGCAGTACATTTAAAAAAGAAGATTTACCTACGTTAGGTCTTCCGACAATAGCAATACGCGGTAAGCCCGCATGGGGGTCTTCGTTGCCCTCTGACGGAAAAAACGATATTACTTTATCTAATAAATCACCAGTACCACTACCCGTAGCGGCTGATATAGGATAAATCTCATCATAACCCATAGCATAAAACTCGGCAGCGGCATAGGCTTTTTCGTGCGAATCGGCTTTGTTAGCAACGAGCAGTACGGGCTTTTTCGAGCGACGGAGTACGTTGGCAAAGTCTTTATCTAAGCCTGTAATTCCAGCACTTACATCTACCATGAATATCAATACAGATGCTTCTTGTAAAGCAATCTCGACTTGCTCACGAATAGCAGTTTCGAATACATCATCAGAACCGACTACATACCCACCTGTATCTATAACTGTAAAAAATTTGCCGCTCCACTCCGCTTGTCCGTAGTGGCGGTCTCTTGTAATGCCACTCTCATCGTCCATTATGGCTTTGCGCTCCTCTATAAGACGATTAAAAAGTGTAGATTTACCCACGTTCGGGCGACCTACAATGGCTACTATATTTTGCATGAAATTGTGTCCTTGAATAAAATAGATTTAAAAAAAAATGCTCTTGTTAGCGATTTTATTTCGCAAAATTACGTATTTATTGTGAATAATACGTTTTTTTGTTTTTAAAAACGCTAAACTAATCCAATTTTAGGCTTTTCAAAACCCAAAAAGCCACTTGAAGGTTTAATTCTCGCTTAGTATGCTTCCATGTTATTGCGTTTTGCAATACACATACATGTACTAACAATACTTTGAAAGGGTGTACGACAATTTTGCTAAATTATCTCAGAAATAATATTTCTAAAAATTTGACATCTAATATCTTTACTGCCGGTAGTACGAAGCTCCAGCTTCTATAAGCTACTTCCGAAGCTGGAGCTTCGGGCTACAGCTTTAAAAACTGTGAAGGCTGAAACTATCTAAGTTGATTTACCAACTTGATGTACACCCCTTTGCAAACTGTTGGTTCTGTTTTTTTAATTATTTATTATTTTTCAATACAATTCAATAGAAAACCCAAATCATTATGAACGTAAAAAAAATAAGTCTATATCTCTTGATAGCCACCCTACTGTTCACGGGCTGTCGCAACGACGATGATGTAGCGCCTACACTTTCCGAAGAAGATAGGCTCAAAGCTGCTGTATGGCAAATTATGCAACGATGGTATTTTTGGAAAGACCAAATGCCCGATGTAAACCCCGATGACTATCCCAACGCTGGTGCGCTACTCAACGCATTGAGGTACACAAGATACGATACTTGGAGCTTTATGCAAACCGAGCAAGTATTCGACCAGCTTTACGAGGCAGGGCAGTATGCTGGATATGGTTTTAGTCTTAAATGGGACGAAAATAATGAGCTGCGCGTCGCTTTTGTATATAAAGCCTCTCCAGCTTATGAAGCGGGTATGCGACGAGGCGCACAGGTTTACAAAATCAATAACAACGACGTGAGAAGTATCACTGATTTTGGTGCTGCCCTTGGTGCAAGTCAAGTAGGACGCTCGGCTACTTTTGAGTTTGACGGACCAGATGGTGAGGTTATTACAGAAAATATTGCACAGGCAGTAGTTACGATGAATACAGTGTTGAAAAGAGATGTCTTTGATGTTTCGGGCAAAAAAATTGCTTATTTAGCTTTTAATAGCTTTTTAGAAACCTCAAGGGACGAGTTGCAAGAGGCTTTTGCTTATTTTAGTGCGCAGGGTGCAACAGAGCTTATCCTCGATGTACGTTATAATGGTGGGGGAAGGCTTGGCGTTGCCCAATACCTTGCTGGGCTTATTGCATCGCCCGCTTTGCAAGATAAGCTCCTTGTCGAAACTAATCATAATAGCGAACAGCAAGACGAAAATAAAGCGTTTTTGATAGAAAATACCTCCGAAGGTTTAACCTCAATCTCTCGTATGATAGTTATTGCTACAGGGGGTTCAGCATCGGCAAGCGAAGTTATGATCAACGGCATGCGTCCTTATATGCCTGTAAAGGTTGTAGGCTCTGATACTTACGGAAAACCCGTAGGGCAATACGGATTTAGATTTGAAGGATTTATCATCGGACCCGTATGCTTTGAAGTGAGAAATGCCGATTTGCAAGCTGATTATTTTGATGGAATACCCGCTGATGCCTATGTGAAAGACGACTTAAGCAGAGACTTTGGAGACCCCGAAGAACTCTGTACCGCAGAAGCCATACATTATTTAATCAATGGTAGCTTCTCGGATACACCCGAAGGACGAATAGGTAGAAGCCAACAAAAACTCATCGAGCTTAAAGGATTTCAAAGAGAAATTGGTGCATTATAAAAATTCATATTACTATGACACTTAATACCCAGAAATAACATTTCTCAAAGAAATGTTATTTCTGGCTAGCAAATGTATAGTAGTATGAGGCTTGGTTTATGAATTTTGTATGCTTATTGCTTGAGTAAGTCAATTATACAGTTTTAAAATATTTTGCAACTTTTATTGGACATTAACTACGTCTGACTTACTACCCACACCATTGGGAAGGTGCTAATTCCTAAACGTGATAATCTTTGTTTTACGTACATAAATAAATTGCCTCTTTGCCCTATACTAAGCAGGTTAGAATATTATGAAGAAACTAATTGGAAAAAATGATTTTGTAGAAGCTACAAATTTGAGAAAATTTCAAATTGAAAAAGTAGCGGGTTTGTTGATGGAGCTTACAAAAATCAACAAAATCAATAAATTGTATGATAAAATATCAGAGCATCAAGGAATTGATTTTGTCAATGCTTTTTTAGACTCACAGCAAATACGTGCGGTAATAGATGAGCAAGAATTGCATCATATTCCCAAAACAGGTGCTTTTGTTACGGTATCTAATCACCCGTATGGTACAATTGATGGACTTTTACTTATCAAAACAATTGTAGCTATACGTCCAGAGTTTAAGGTTATGGCAAATTTTCTACTCAAGCGCATAGACCCTATTGGCGACTATTTTGTAGCCGTCAATCCATTTGAAAGTCATCAGCACGTGAGTAGTAGCTTTACGGGCATCAAAACTACACTATCATTACTAAGAGGTGGTACACCTATCGGAATTTTCCCCGCTGGTGAGGTATCGAGCTATCAGCCTAATATAGGCAGAATTGCAGACAGAGAGTGGCATAGCTCCGCTATTCGTTTAATTTTGCGCGCAGGCGTACCCATCATACCCATTTATTTTGAGGGTAGCAATAGCAAAATTTTTCATTTGGTAGGGCGCATTCACCCACTTTTGCGCACTGCCTCGCTGCCACGTGAACTTTTTAATAAGAAAAAAGCCGAAATTCGTATTCGTATCGGTAAGCCCATTACCATAAAAGAACAACAGGCTTTTGGTACGGATTTCGAAACCTTTGGGCGCTATCTGCGTGCCAAAACTTATTCGCTGGGTTCTGCACTGCAAGTCAAATCTTTTTTTAAAAATCCTATTAAAAGCAGAACGACTAAGAAAAATATACAACCCCTTGCAGAGCCGATTGCTACAGAACTACTCACACAAGAAATTACAAACCTACCACCCAAACAACGCTTGCACGCACAAGCAGAGTTTGAGCTTTATATCGCCGACGCCAGCCAGATTCCTAAAACGCTCAACGAAATTGGTAGGCTACGCGAACTTACTTTTAGGGCTGTCGGAGAAGGTACAAACTTGAGCCGTGATATTGATGAATATGATTTGTACTACCACCATTTGATATTATGGGACAAAGAAGCCAAAATCGTAGCAGGGGCTTATCGATTAGGTAAAGGCAAAGATATTTTAGAAAAATACGGAAAAAAAGGATTTTATACGCAAAGTCTTTTTGAAATGAAAGACGAAATGCTCCCCGTATTAGAACAAACCATCGAACTCGGACGCTCTTTTATTCTCAAAACTTATCAACAAAAACGACTTCCTCTTTTCTTACTTTGGAAAGGCATTTTGTATTTTTTGATGCAAAATTCAGAATATCGCTATCTGCTCGGCCCTGTAAGTATTAGCAATGACTACTCAGAAGTCTCGAAAAGTATGATTGTCGCTTTTATCAAAAAATATTACTATAACCACGAAATGGCTACACTTGTGCGTCCAAGAAAAGGATTCAAACCCAAACTTGAGACCATTGATGCCGAAATTCTACTCGAAACAGCACAAAATGATTTAGTAAAATTTGATAAAATTATTAGCGACATAGAAATGGCTCACTTTAATATGCCTATTCTACTCAAAAAATATATCAAACAAAATGCAAAAATTATTAGCTTTAATATAGACCCTAAGTTCAACGACGCACTCGACGGGCTTATGATTTTAGACTTAGAAGAAGTACCCAAAGAAATGATTGATAACCTTAAAAAAGAAATGAATTTTGAATAGAAAAACGCATATTAAACAACCGTGTTTTGGTATCCAAACCAAACATCAAATAGGTAGTTTTGAGATGCACCCGAGAAATCTTAGCACTATACTTTCAGCATTTTCTTTTAGAAGATGCCTTCAAGTTACATGGGCTTAGGGGCAGTAATGACGATTTCATTGACTTCATTGACTGCATCAAAACGAATTTGTAGCTTGCGTGCAAGCTTATTGATATCGCCTTGGTAGTCCACACATTGTGTGCCTTTGTCTATGTAGTAATAATAGAATTTTTGCCTTCTTTTGTAGAGTTCGGTATAGTCGGGCTTGCCTAAAAGCTGACGCACTGCCGCCTCGCTCGCACCGATAATATTTTTTTCTATGATTTCAAACTCGGGCAGTAGCGCACTCCGCTTATCTTGGCAAGCTAAAGGGTCTTGTTTCCAAGTATTGCTATCAAAATCTCCTTTATCAATATCCGAACCGCAAGCTGAGAGCATAAGCAAACAGCAAAAAAATATGAAATGAGTTAGTTTGAGTTGCATGAAGTTTATAGAAAAATAGTAAGTATAAAAACTCAAAACAAGATGCGCCGTAAAATGTTATTTTTTCGTCTTAAAGAATATAATATTTCTGATGCTTGAACTTGCTCCCGCACCTAATTCGTTAGTCTCTTCTTTTTCGCCTCCCTCGTTCTTTCAAAATATTAGAAGCAAATATGATAAGTGTAAGCCCTATGGCCAAACTAAAACCCAAAATACTGACATAAGGCAACCCCAACAACTCAGAGGTGAGATGCGCTGGCGCTGGGGTAAGCGTCGTTATAGATGCACCAATAATCAAAGCCGCTACAATCAAAGCCATTAGCAAGCGATTAAACATGCCGTCAAAACTTCTGATTATAGGTTCGTAGTTGAGTAAGCGATGATTGAAGGTAAGCTCACCTTTGCGCAACTTTTTCAAAATATACTTAACCTCTATAGGTGCACCATAGAGCATCGAGACGAGCTGCGAAAAAGAATAGCGCAACTCATTCGTAATATTATCCCAAGAAAACTGCTCTGCAAGAATGCTTACACCATAAGGTTTGATATACTCGAGGGTTTGCATTTTGGGGTGAAGCGTTTTGCCAATGCCTTCTAAAATGGCTAACGCACGCAAAATTAAAAATATCGAACCAGGCACTTGCAAACGGTAGCGATAAATAATCTGTTGCAAACGGCTTGTAAGCTCTGCCATACCCATATCATCGACATCGAGCACGACAAAATCCTCTATTAATTCTGATAAATCTTGCTCAAAACGCTGCATATCTGGAATTTCACTATCAATAGCTAATTTGCGTAGATTTAATGCCATCATCTTGGCATCTTGCTGTGCAAGGCTGATAAATACACCCGCAAAAGCATATTTTTGCTGTTGCATGAGCTTTCCGACCATACCGAAATCTATCAGTACAATCATACCGCTCGGTTTTACCAATACATTACCCGGATGAGGATCAGCATGAAAAAATCCGTAGTTAAATATTTGATTCAAATAGATATGCATGCCATTTTCAGCCACCTCTTCGGGGTTAAGCCCCCAAGAAACAAGCTGGGCAACATCGGTAATTTTGCAACCGCTCACAAATTCTATAATCAAAATACGGTCGGTAGAGTATTCCCTATAAGGACGTGGAACATAAAATAGCGTCTCGTCTCTATAAATTTTACGAAACTGCTCCATGTGCCGCGCCTCGTTGTTATAATCTAACTCTGAACGCATACTGCGCTCAAAAGTATCGACAATATCCAAAGGATTCAGAATGCCAATACCTATGAAATAGCTCTCAGTGAGCTTTACAAACTCGCGCAAAAGCGAAAGATCGGTCTGCACTTTCATATAAATATTCGGACGGCGTACCTTAATAACGACATCATCGCCATTGCGCAAGCGCGCGCGGTGCACCTGACCGATAGAAGCAGAACCTATCGGCACATTATCAAAATAAAGAAAGGTCTCCTCAATAGGGCTGCCCAGCTCCTGCTCAATAATGCTACGGGCAGTCTCTGCATTGAAAGGCGCAACATTACTTTGCAATTTCTCAAACTCTTGAATCAAACCCTTAGGCAATACATCAGGACGATTGCTTAATAGCTGACCAAGCTTAATAAAAGTAGGACCAAGCTCCTCGATAATCATACGAAGACGCTCCCAGCGATTATACTCAAAAACAGACTTCTCCGCACGGCTCCAAGCCAACTGCTGCTTCGGAGGAACAAGACGCTTAAGCGCAGGCGTACCAGTAATGACATCTTCAAAACCGTATTTGATAAGTACCTGCAAAACCTGACGGATTCGATTCAGATTATTGACTGTCTTGTCTAAAAGCATAAGAATAAAAAATAAGCGTTATGATCGTTATTCAGTATATGAATTGGTAGTGTATAACAAGTAATGCTTAGAACTAACAGTTCTTTGAGAACTGTTAGTTTTGAAAGACTTTGAGCATTACATCTTTAAGACTACCGAAAAATGTATAGTAGTTTGATGTAAATTACACAAAAAATATTTCTATTGCGATAAAATTCTGATTTTATTGAGAATTATGCTCAAAATCTATAAAAAATACCGATTAACTCGTCTATATGTTAGTTCTCACAAAAATAATCAAAATTATGAATTTTCAGAAATTTAGCCCATTTTTATGACTTTTAAGTGAGATGCACTCAGCTTCTTTGCTTTTGTATGGGGTTATGACTTCATATTTTGCATGCTTAGGAGCTTATGATATGCACCTTCTTGTTTTAATAATTCGTGATGCGTTCCAGCTTCGATGACTTTGCCCTCTTGCAAAACGATAATTTTATCAGCATGTTGAATCGTGCTTAAGCGATGAGCAATGACGAGTGAAGTACGATTTTTCATAAGATTTTCGAGGGCTTCTTGTACGAGTTTCTCCGATTCAGAATCTAAGGCAGAGGTGGCTTCATCAAGGATTAGAATCGGCGGATTTTTAAGCACTGCTCTGGCGATACTTATTCTCTGCCGTTGCCCGCCCGAGAGTTTTGAGCCTCTATCGCCAATATTGGTTTGATAGCCCGCCTCGGTTTGCATAATAAAATCGTGCGCATTCGCAATTTTAGCTGCTTTGATTACATCTTCCTCGCTTGCTTTGCTTATACCAAAGGCAATATTATTGAAAATAGTATCATTAAAAAGAATAGCTTCCTGAGTAACGACCCCCATAAGCTGGCGTAAATCCTCGAGTGCTACATCTTTTATATCTATACCATCAATCATTACCTGACCTGCTATGGGGTCATAAAAACGAGGTATTAAATCCGCTACGGTGGATTTTCCACCTCCCGAAGGCCCTACAAGTGCAATTGTTTTGCCTTTGGGAATATCGAGGTTGAGCTTATCTAATACCATTTTCTCATCATAGGCAAAACAAACATTTTGCAGGCTTATTTCTCTTTCAAAACTTTTGATATGAATAGGATTTTGAGGAGAAGTAATATCGGGTATAGTATCCATAATTGCTAAAATGCGCTCTCCTGAGGCGAGTCCACGTTGCATAGTGCTAATGCCGTTGAGTGCCGATTGTAAGGGCGGTATGACCTGCGAAAACAAAGCGGCATAAGCTACAAATGCTGAAGCACTTAGCGTACTCTCTTCCGAAAGCACCAAAGAACCGCCATAGATAACAATGCCTGCTAAAGTAGCTACGCCCAAAAATTCCGAAAGTGGCGAAGCTAAATCTCTTTTGTTGTCATTTTTTGTGGCCACTTTGCGATATGCGTCATTTTGATAAAAAAAACGACCTAATATAAAACGCTCTGCCGTAAAAGCCTGAATAATCTTAATGCCAGACAAAGACTCTTCAATCGTATTGAGTAAATCACCAGACAAACCCTGCACTTCTCGTCCTGTGCGGCGAAGTTGGCGTTTGGCAGTGCCGATAAGCCCGCCCGCTAAAGTGAGAAATATAAGCGAAAAAAACATCAGTTCCCAAGAGATAAAAAGCAACAAACCGATATAAACCACCGCCGTAATCGGTTCTTTAATCACGACCTTGATTTGATTATATACCGATACCTCCACTTCACGTACATCAGAAGAAAGCCTTGCCATAAGGTCGCCTTTGCGCTCATTGCTAAAATAAGCTGCCGGCAGGCGCATCACATGCTCAAAAAGTGCTTTGCGCAAAGCCGTAATTCCCGTCAAACGCTTGCGATTGACCATGACATGCCCTATATACCGAAAAAAATTAGAGAAAAAAACCGTGATAATCAAAATACTACACACAAACCACAAAGTAGCTACTTTGCCATTGGCTTCAGAGTAGGTAATAAAATGATACTGAAAGCTCTCTTTGATATAGCTAATACTAAACGAAAAATCAGGGGCGGCTTGCAAATCCGTACTTATACTGCTCGTTCCGAAAAGCAAATCTAAAAGCGGTATGAGTAATGTAAAATTAGCTGCTCCGAAAATAACACCGAGCAGAAGCACTACAAAATAAACAGGTATAAAAATATGAAGTGGCTCTAAATAGCTAATAAGTCGTCTGAATATGCGCATATAATTTTATAAAATTGATGCAAGAACTAACACTTTTCAAAAAAATGTTAGTTCTATGCTCAATAGATATTAACTCATTTAGCATTCATAAAGTACGCAAAACGAGCTTTAATCTGTTTTTAAGCCTTATGAGTAGGGACAAGGACCAGCTCAAGCGTGCTAAATATCTAATTGCTTATTTTCCTTTGAACTCGGGCTTTCTTTTTTCTAAAAATGCAGCCGTACCCTCTTTGAAGTCTTCGGTTTTACAACAGTTAGCAAAGGCATTGGCTTCTGTTTGGTATCCGTCTTCGCTATTATAAAAGGCATTTACGCTATCTACGATTTGTCCGATAGCAATAGGTGCTTTTGTAATGATTTTCTGCACCATAGCTTGTGCTTTTTCGTATAGTTCTGCTTGTGGATATACGGCATTGACTAATCCGAGCTGGAGTGCTTGCTCGGCGTTAATCATATCACCTGTAAGCATGAGCTCAAGGGCTTTAGATTTGCCAATGAGCATAGGCAAACGCTGCGTACCGCCATAGCCGGGAATAATACCGAGGTTGATTTCGGGCTGTCCGAAGCGTGCATTTTCAGCTGCTAATCTAATATGGCAAGACATAGCCAATTCGCAGCCACCTCCTAAAGCAAAACCATTGACTGCAGCTACGACAGGCTTACCGCAATTTTCGATTTTAGCAAAAGTTTCTTGTCCTTTTTCAGCAAACTTACGTGCGCTCATAGGGTTAAGTTCACCAATTTCTTTGATATCAGCACCTGCTACAAAGGCTTTTTCTCCTTCGCCAGTCAAGATAACACCTTTGATGTCATCTTCGTCATAGACTTTATCAAAAGCAGCGGAAACCTCTTCCATAGTTTTGATATTCAGTGCGTTGAGTTTTGTAGGTCTATTGACTTTGATAGTAAGTATGCCCGCTTCGAGGCTGAGATGTAAGTTCACGAATTCCATAATTTTTTAATCTTGATGTGGGATAAAAAAGGTTTTTTGATTTGATATATCGTATTGTCTTATTGGTTTCGTAAAAGTACGCATAAAATGCTGAATTGCGAAAATTCTATTCTCAAAAGTTCAAACTCTTAGACTGCATTGCGCAAAGCTAAAGCCAGCTCTGCAATATTTAATGCAGCTTGGGGAAAAGCAAACTGACGAATAGCTTGTGCAAAACTGTCCCGTTTTTTATTGTCCGAAAGTAGGGATATAATATGAGGCATAAGCATGGTTTCTGCTTGATTATCTTTTACTAAGAGTGCGGCCTGAGCATCGGCAAGTACTGTTGCATTTTTGTTTTGATGGTCTGCCACGACATTAGGCGAAGGCACCAAAATACTTGCTTTGCCTACAATTGCCAGCTCGGCTACTGTAAGCGCGCCTGCACGAGCGACAATCAAATCAGCAGCACGATAAGCCTTTGGCATATCATAAATAAAATCCGATACAAAAATTCGTTCGGGTATAGAAGGGGGATTTGCTTCTAAAAAAGATTTTATTTCAGGATAATAATTTGCGCCTGTTTGCCAAATGAGTTGTGCACCGGCTTCAATCATTTTTTCAATGCCGTGGCGAATGCAATTATTGATACGCAGCGCACCGCCACTCCCACCCATAACGAGCACCGTAGGTAAATCAGGATTAAGTTGAAAAAATGCGCGTGCTTGGGCTGCTGTTTCTGGAATATTTTCTAAATCTTGACGCACAGGATTGCCAGTAAGCGCAATTTTTGTATTGGGAAAATGCTTTTCCATATTGGGATAAGCCACACAAACGATACTTACTTTTTTGGCTAATAAGCGATTGGTCAGTCCAGCATAATTATTTTGCTCTTGTATAAGGGTCGGTATTTTGTGCCAAGTAGCGACTTGTAGCATAGCCCCACTGGCATAGCCACCCGTACCGATAACGATATGGGGGCTGAATCGCCGTATGATGCGGTCTGCTTGCCAAAGGCTGGCAGCCAAACGAAATGGAAAAGAGATATTGCTGAGCGTGAGTTTGCGCTGCAAGCCACGAATAGGCAAGCCTTCGATAGGAAATCCAGCTTTTGGCACTTTTTCCATTTCCATTTTACCCTTAGCGCCTACAAAAAGGATATCAGATTGGGGTTCTAAATCCTTGATTTTTTTTGCAATAGCAATACCAGGATAGATGTGCCCACCTGTGCCCCCACCACTTATAATTACTCTTAGTTTCATAGTTGCAAATAAACAAAAAAAGAAGCAGCTTGCCAAAAAGAAGATAAGAAATAACATTTCCAAGAGAAATGTTATTTTTAAGTCCATTTTTCCATAGCGTGGGGTTTGCAAACCCCACGCTATGGAAAAATGGTACAGTAGTATGATATTTACGGATAATTTTTTGTTTTTTTCGTTCGAACTTTGTATTTTTGCATTCTTATTTAGTTTTTATTGCGCTCGTAGTTCAACTGGATAGAATATCAGATTTCGGCTCTGAGGGTTGGGGGTTCGAATCCTCCCGAGCGCGCCAAGGTAAAAAAAAAGTAGATGCTACGTTTTGTAAGCATCTACTTTTTTTTTGATGTATTTTGATTACTAACAGTTGTGTGAAAACTGTTAGTAATCAAATACAGGTATAGCATTATATGCGTTTGTTCTTTACTTCATAGAGAGGTCTGCGGGGAGTTCTTCTATTTGTAGTTTATCTTGTTCGTGCTTATTTACTCGTTCTTTGAGTTGGGCATCTACTACTGCAATCGTAACCATATTTACGATTTCTCTGACGGAGCTACCGAGTTGCAATACGTGTACGGACTTTTTAAGTCCGAGGAGTATAGGCCCTATGGCTTCTGCATTTCCGAGTTCTTGAATAAGTTTGTATGCAATATTTCCAGCCGAGAGGTTTGGGAATATCAATACATTCGGGCTTTGGCCTGTGAAGTCAGAGAATGGATAATTTTCTTCTAAAATATCCTTATTAAAAGCGATATTAGCTTGAATTTCACCGTCTATGAGTAGGTTTGGATATAGTTTACGGAGTTTTTGTGCGGCTTGTCTGACTTTTTGAGGTTCTTCTCCTTCTGATGAGCCATAATTAGAATAAGACAGAAATGCAATTCTCGGTTCGATTCCAAACTCTTTGATAGCTCTTGCTGCGTGTGCTGCGATATCAGTAAGTTCGTCAGCAGTAGGATTTGGAATTACTGTTGTATCAGTGAAGAAAAGCGGACCTTTTCGGGTGAGCATCAGATACATGCCCGATACTTTTTTTCCTTCTTGATATGTACCAATAATTTCGAGTGCTGGTCTTATTGTATCGGCATATTTTCGGGTAAGCCCGGAGATTAAGGCATCAGCCTCGCCTTCTTCAACCATCATTGCGCCAAAATAATTTCGTTCTTTCATCATTTTATGCGCTTCGTATCTGTTGTAACCCCTTCTTTTGCGTTTTTCGAAGAAGATATCACCATAGATTTTACGTTTTTCTTCGGCTTCATCTCCTCTTGGGTCTATGATTGTAACGCCATCTAAATCGAGGTTATTTTCAGCGATAAGTATTTCTATTCGCTTTCTATCACCGAGTAGTATGGGTTCTGCAATTCCGTCGTCTTTTGCCATAAGTGCAGCAACGAGGACTTTAGCATTATCAGCTTCTGCAAATACGACTCTTTTGGGGTCTTGTTTAGCTGTGCTGTTAAGTCTTCGGATAAGGCTTTGGTCTCTTCCAAGTCTTTCGACGAGTTCGTCTTCGTAAGCTACCCAGTCTGTGATAGGTGCTTTTGCGACTCCACTTTCCATAGCTGCCCTTGCTACGGCAGGCGCTACTGTAGTGAGCAGTCGTGGGTCTAATGGTTTAGGAATAATATAGTTTTCGCTAAAGCTCATATTTTGTTGGTTATAAGCGAGTTTAACGAGGTCTGGTACGGGTTCTTTTGCAAGTTGTGCAATGGCACGTACTGCTGCGAGTTTCATTTCTTCATTGATTTCTGTAGCTCTTACGTCGAGTGCGCCTCTAAAAATAAAAGGAAATCCGAGTACGTTATTGACTTGGTTTGGATAGTCAGATCGCCCTGTTGCCATGACAATGTCGTCTCTTGTTGCCATGGCTAGTTCGTAGTTAATTTCGGGGTCTGGATTAGCGAGTGCAAATACTATGGGTCTTTCTGCCATTTTCATCAGCATTTCGGGCGTAAGGACATCAGCCATTGATAAACCAAGGAATATATCCGTACCTTCGATAGCGTCATCAAGCGTATGGGCATCAGTATCTGTAGCAAACTGTGCTTTAATGGCATCGAGGTTGGTTCTATCTTTTCTAATCACGCCTTTGCTATCGCAGACAATAATATTTTCTCTTTTCATACCCAAATCTACAAAGATTTTGATACAAGAAATCGCTGAGGCACCTGCACCTGATACGACCATGCGTAGGGTTTCGAGGGGTTTATTTAAAAGTTCAGAGGCGTTGAGCAGTGCGGCACCCGTTATAATGGCAGTGCCGTGCTGGTCGTCATGCATAATTGGAATTTTGAGTTCTTTTTTGAGTCTTTGCTCGATTTCAAAACAGTCGGGTGCTTTGATGTCCTCGAGGTTTATTCCTCCAAAAGTAGGTTCTAAGGCTTTTACTACGGTGATAATTTCTTCTATTTCGCGCGAGTTGATTTCGATATCAAATACATCAATACCCGCAAAAATTTTAAATAAAATACCTTTACCTTCCATTACAGGTTTAGATGCTTCTGGTCCTAAGTCTCCCAGTCCAAGTACTGCTGTGCCATTAGAAATAACGGCTACAAGATTTCCTTTAGCAGTGTACTTATATACGTTTTCGACATCGGCGGCAATTTCTTTACATGGTTCTGCTACGCCTGGTGAGTAAGCCAGAGCAAGGTCTCTCTGTGTTTTGGTTGCTTTGGTAGGAATGACCTCTATCTTACCCGGTTTACCTTTTGAATGATAATCAAGGGCTTCTTCTCTTCTAATTTTTGCCATTTTGTACGTGTGGATTGGTGTGTTTTGTTTTATAAATATGCAACAACTCACGGTTTTTCTTGCCCTGTGGGTTGTTTGTAACGAATAGACTGCATTTTGCTAAATAGCTTATAACTACCTGAAAGTGTTAGCTATTTATTTGTAACCTCTTAAGCATTTATGAATTTACAAGTAAAATTTTAAAAAGCATAATTTTCAATTGAAATTTAATCAAAAAAAATCATTATTCCAACTTTAAAGCGATTAAGAAGCCCTAATTACTCAAAAAATCGTATATTAGCGCAAGTATTAGCATAAAGTTTATGTTATATACAAGTTAAGTGTGCCACAAAGAAGCACTAACAATTTTTTGAGAATTGTTAGTGCTTGTTTGTAAGCCTTTTTATAAACGCAAAAACATGTCTTGAAATATGTCATCAGATAAAAAAAGTACGAAATATTTGCCTCACATAGGACTTACCGTTGGTGATTTCAATGGCATAGGCTTAGAAGTCGTACTCAAAACGCTACAAGATGAGCGTATAAAAAATTATTGCGTACCGATTATTTTTGCTTCTGGTCGGCTTATGGCAAACTATAAACGCGTGCTCAATATGGATTTTGCCTACCATCAAAACAATAAATTTGAGCGTGAAAATTTGCATGAGCGCAAAATCAATATATTCAATTGCTGGTTAGATAGTGTAAATTTGCAACCGGGCAAAAGCACTATTGAGGCTGGTGCTTGTGCGCACATGGCATTAGAAAAAAGCACCGAGGCACTCAAAAATGGTTTTATAGATGCGGTAGTAACAGCACCTATCAATAAGCATAATATGCAATCTGATAGTTTTCAGTTTGCTGGGCATACGGAGTATTATGCTGATAGGTTTGGTGTTAAGCAAAACTTGATGTTGCTTGTGAGTGGTAGCTTGCGTGTGGGTGTCGTTACGGGTCATATTCCCTTATCTAAAGTAAGCGAAAGCCTTACTCAAGAGCTAATCGCTGAAAAATTAGATATTTTGTTAGCATCATTAAAGCAAGATTTTGGCATTCAACGCCCTCGTGTGGCAGTACTTGGCGTAAATCCTCATGCAGGCGAAGAGGGTTTGCTCGGCAATGAGGAGCTTAAGATAATCAATCCCGTTATTAAGCAATTCAAAGAAAAAGGGCATTTTGTATTTGGTGCACTTCCTGCTGATGGTCTTTTTGGATCTTTGCAATACCAAAAATTTGATGCTATTTTAGCCATGTATCACGATCAAGGGCTTACCCCTTTCAAAACTTTAGCATTTGCTAATGGCGTAAATTATACAGCTGGTATGCCTGTAGTTCGGACTTCCCCAGATCATGGAACGGCTTACGATATTGCGGGTAAAAATATAGCTGATGCTACTTCGCTACGAGAATCCTTATTTTTGGCCTGCGATATTGTCAAAAATAGAAAAGCTCATGAAGCGTGGCTCGAGCAACGCAAAAGTGCGCCTAAGGCTTTGCGCCCTAGCCGTAAAAAAGGCAGTAAGCGCGGGTTTGAAGACTAACTCATTATAGATGATATATGCTCGAACAAGAAAAGTCCGATTTTACACTAATTTTAGTGTAAAATCGGACTTTTGACTTAAAGGAGGGAATAAGGACTGCTTTTGCAAATAAAATGTCAAAATTCAGACGGACAGTTCTATTTTTTCGCCTTGCTTATTGAGGAAGTTAAACTCATTGAGGGCAAGGGAGGTATCTTTGACAATGGTTACCCATTTGTAATACTTAAACAACCATTTGATTCTTCTCGATGGGAATCCGGCGGTAAAGAAAGCGTGCAAATAAGGGTGAACGTTGAGGCTAATGCTTGGTGCATTTTGCTTCGTAAGGATATAGTCGAGTTGGGTCTCGATGTTATCAGAAATGGCAATTGTAGCGGCTACTTTACCAGTTCCGTCGCAGGTGGGGCATTTTTCTCTTGTAATAATATTGAGTTCGGGTCTGACGCGTTGTCTTGTAATTTGCATCAGTCCGAATTTAGTGAGTGGGAGTATGGTATGTTTTGAGCGGTCTCTTTTTAGACATTCTTTCATGTGAGCGTACAACTGCTTTCTGTGCTCACTTTTTTTCATATCGATAAAATCGATGACTATAATTCCGCCCATATCTCGGAGTTGTAATTGCCTTCCAATTTCGCTTGCGGCTTCTATATTTACCTTTAGTGCAGTAGATTCTTGGTCGTCTTCTCTACTGGATTTATTACCGCTATTTACATCTACGACGTGTAGCGCTTCGGTGTGTTCGATAATGATATATCCACCACTAGGTAGGTTTACCGTTTTTCCAAAAAGCATTTTAAGTTGCTTTTCAATACCAAAGGCTTCAAAGATTTTAGATTTTCCGTTGTATAGCTTGACAATTTTTTCTTTATCAGGCGCAATTTTATGGATAAATCCTTTAATAGCATCGTAAGTTTCTTCTTCATCTACGGTAATAGAATCAAAGGTTTCATTGAGCATATCTCTTAAAATGGAAGTAGCGCGGCTCATTTCTCCAATAATTTTATCATTGGGTTTGGCGCGTGTAAGTTTTTCAACTCCGTTTTTCCATTTATCTAATAGTGCACTCAAATCTCGGTCTAACTCTGCTACATCTTTATCTTCAGCCATAGTGCGTACAATAACACTAAAATGTTCGGGCTTAATGGACTCTAAGAGTCTTTCAAGCCTTCTTTTTTCCATTTTTCGTGTTATTTTTCGCGATACAAGCACTTTATCACTAAAAGGTACAAGTACGAGGTAGCGCCCAGCTAATGAGAGCTGACAAGAGAGGCGCGGACCTTTTGTAGAAATGGGTTCTTTGACGACTTGCACCAGTATTTGTTGGTTGGGCTTAAGTACGTCTCCGATTTTGCCAAGTTTATCAATCTCTGGTTCCATAGGAAACCCACTGAGTTTGTAACTCGCATTGCGTCTGCTACTTTTGATAGCACGCGTGTATTTTGTCAATGAACGTATGTTCGGACCTAAGTCCAAGTAATGCAAAAAAGCATCTTTCTCGTAGCCAATATCTATAAAAGCGGCGTTGAGACCCGGCACAATACGGCGCACCGTACCGAGATAAATATCTCCTACTGTAAAGCTGTTCTGACTGTCATCGTAATGAAATTCAACTAATTTTCTATCTTGCAAAAGCGCAATTCGACCTCCTTCGTCGTTTGCGTTGATGACTAACTCGCAGCTCAATGTAATGAGAAGTTAAAAGTGAATAAAATAGGTCAAAGCAAGAGGATTTTTAAGCCTTTACCATACTACTATGCATTCTCCATCAAGAAATAACATTTCTTTGAGACATGTTATTTCTAAGCCCATTTTTCCATAACGCTATGGAAAAATGTATAGTAGTATGAGCCTTTACTCAAAAATACCTTCTTGATAAAAAAGACTTGCTACTTTATGTAATCGTGCATGGCTTTTGTTTTGTAAAAATATACAAAGCACAGCCTGCTTTATTTTTATTTAGCATTAAAATTTTGGTTTGCCTTTGGTGTGTGGGCATACAAAATCTTCAGTCTTGTTGTAAAACAGTATTACAAATACGAAAACGCCTATGTGCTGTAAGGCAATAGGCGTATCGTATAAGAATTAAAAATTCTTATTTCTTTTTGTGTCTGTTTTTACGTAATCTTTTTTTGCGTTTGTGTGTCGCAATTTTATGTCTTTTACGTTTTTTACCACATGGCATAATTGTCTCCTTTTTTGTTTAAAAAATAAATAATATAAAAACTTTTTATTTTGCAAATAATAATTTTTGACAAATAAAAAATATCAAATTACCAAAAGCTATGCTAACTAATGATATAGCTCAATGCTTTTGGATTTATTTTAGGTACTGTTTGGCAGTAGTTCGTAGGGCTTCATCTTTGGCATGTTCTATGACATACTCAAGGTGTTTTCGCCCTTCTTCTTTTCTACCCACTTCTATATAACTAACACCTAAATAGAGGTAAGCGTTCAAATCATCGGGATAATTTTCTAATAATACTTCAAAACGTGCTACGGCTTTGGCATATTGCCCTGAGCGCATAGATAATAATCCGAGATTTGTCAATGCTTTGGCGTGCTTAGGATCTTGTGTTACGATTTCTCGTAGTAGTGTTATGCCTTGCATAGGTGTTTCTGTCGTTACGAATGTCATGGCATAATTGGCTTTTGCATCTAAATCATTAGGGTCTTTTTCCAAGACTTTTTGATAAAGCTGCGCCGTTTTTTTTCCTAAGTTTGCCATTTTTTCTGGATTTATAGCAAAGCTATAGGCTTCATAATATGCTTTGGCAGCGATTCTATCTGTTTCGAGACTTGGGAATCTTTGTGCTGTCCGTTCGGCAACATAAGCAGCGCTATCAAAGAGTGTTGCTTTTCGCAAATACATAATAACAGAATCGAGTGCTTGTATTGCATCATCTTTATTTTCTGCGCTTTGGAGTTTAGCTATCCATGCTTCGAGCAGTGGTTTTTCTTCCTCTGCGAGCGTTGTATGGTGCATTTGCTCGGCTACATCTTGTGTTTGGCTTTCGCTATTTGAGCCAGCCTCTTGTGTGGTAGCAGCAAGTTTTTCTCGCTCGTTTTCTACAACGATTTTGGGTAAAAACATGAGTGTAACAAGCAGTAAAATACCGGCTACTACCAACAAAATTTGAGATTTAGGCATTGTTTTAGAAAATTAAGCGTTTTGCGCAACGGTTTCTTCTTTGCGCTGACTTTCCTTGTCGTCGTCTTCATTAGCCTCCCATACTTTCTTGCTGTTCTTGACGCTTTCAACGAACAGTTTAGAGGGTTTGAAGCTCGGC
This sequence comes from Bernardetiaceae bacterium, assembly GCA_020832465.1. GTDB lineage: Bacteria > Bacteroidota > Bacteroidia > Cytophagales > Bernardetiaceae > JAFIER01. The sequence goes on along the minus strand of JAFIER010000242.1, from coordinate 34,784 downwards.
ACGTAATGTGCTTCGATAACAACAGGTTTTTTCTGTGAAATGTTACGACCAATTTTTTTGGCGCGTTTTTTATTCACAAAACTACCAAAACCGCGTACATAAATATTTTCGCCAGCCGCCATATTTTCTTTGACAGCCTCGAAAAATTCCTCTAATACGTCTTGAACAATAAACTTGTCTAAATCTGTAGTTTTACAGATTTGAGCTATAAGATCTGCTTTAGTCACTGTGCGATGTTTGTTTAATTAGAATAACTGAACTAAGTAAATAACTATGTATCAATTAGTTTTAAGATTGCAAAGTTAGTATTTGCATTTGTATTTCGCAAATATTAAATGCAATTGCTTAAAAAATACTATGTTAAAATTAGCTCTTTATAAATCAATAAATTGTAAATCAAATAGTTACCATCAAAGATTATTTTCCACCCTGCATAGCTTCTGCTGGGTCTGTGATGGAAATTTGCCAAGCGGGAATCAAAGTAGCACTCAAATAAGGCACTACAGATAGCGCAAAAATAACAAGCACGTCTCCCGTTTGAATTTGCAAAGATAAGGAAAAAGATGGATATAATTCAGACCAACCGATTAAAAAAGGCTTAAGTAATGGCGCATTTAATATAAAAACATGAAAATAAGCCATAAGCATGCCCAAAAGTGTCGCTATAATAGAAACTGTAGCGTGCTCAAAAAGTTTTAATAAAAGCACATCGCTTACCTGCCAGCCCAAGCCTTTCAAAATTCCGACTTCTTTTTTTTCTGTACCACTCTGCCCAGAGGCGCGCTCCCATACAAGTAGCAAGAATGCCAATACTGAAACCATTGCACCATATACAAAAATACCACCACGCCAGGAAAACAGTGTTTGATAGGTCGCTTTTAGCTGTTGCAAAGCTACTAAGCGCAAGTTTGGAAATTTTGCCGTAATTTTACGAGCGATATTAGGCACTTCGCTTTCGTTGTACACACTAAGTGCAATATCTGTAGCCTCATTGGGCTTTAAGCCCAAAAGGCGCTGTGCAGAGGCATGATCTACAACAATCAAGTCGCGTGTGAGCAAATCAGATGCAGCTTCAAAGCTACTTACAATCTCGAAACTCTCGGCAACCCCTTCTGGATTATTGAGCGATATAAAATCTCCGATTTCTAAGCCACGCACTTCTAAATAGCCCGTACCACAAACGGCTTTTCCACGCTGTAATTTTTCTTGAAAATCAGTAGTCAGGAATGCCCATTCTGATAAAGCCCTATCAGAACCCATCAAAGTCATAACTGCCCCTGTTGTTTCATCAAAATAATATCCCCATATTCTTGGGTGCACCTCGGCTACACCTCGTATCTGCGCAAGCTCATTAACGACCCCCTTAGAAATAGGAGTCAAACGCCCGCCCGCAAGCTGCTGCACCCATAGCTCGGGCAAATCTTGCAATACACTTTGGGTCTCCTCACGCAAAGCCGTAGTAAAAAATACTACAGAGGCATAAAAGCCTACGACAATAGCATAAATCAGCGTAAGAGCTATATATTTACTTTGATGACGGCGCAGACTGCTTATTGCATAGCTAAATAAATGTATAAATCGCATAGTAAGTAAGTGAACAATTTAAAAATGGATAACCATACTGCTATACATTTTTCTATAGCATAGGGTTTGCAAACCCTATGCTATAGAAAAATGGGTTTATAAATGCTATTTCTATCATTAAAAACTAAAAGGCCTAAATTCTGTATGACTACTTAGTCTGACGATAATGTTAGTCCGCATCTTGCTTAGGATAGACAACAAGAAAACTATGCTCGGCAAACTCTCTTGCTAAAAGTTGTGGGAGCTTATCTAAGTAAGGATTATGCGATACACTGCCCGCCTTTGCACTGATGACGACAAGTAAGTCGTCTTTTGAATTGATTTTTTTGAGTTTTGCAAAGTTTTCCCAGTCATCAAATTCTGTTATATTAAGGTCTACATCTTGTTTAGCAAGTAGTATATCCGCTGCTTGTGCAGTAGTGCTGTTATCACCTAAAAGCACGATATCACTATCTATTCTTTTGGCTAACCTGTGCATACTCTTGAGCCAGTCTCTAAATCCAACTTCTTGCGCCGCTTTCGGCGGAATAACGATACGTATTTTGCTTAATGTATTGGTTGGGTTTTTGATTTTAGCTACCGTAAGCATACTATCTGTTTTGATAATAAGATTATCTAAAATAGAACCGAAGAGTTTATCGCCTTGCTTTACTTCACCATTCCAACCGACTATAACGTGCGTAACCATCATTTCTTTTACAGCACGTAAAATTCCGCCACCAATATTCAAATCAATACGTGTGATAGGTTGTAGTTCATCAGCAGATACTCTACCATTTTGAATAGCTCTATCGAGGGCTTGTTTATTGATTTGCACTTTTTCTCTTGCCTGCTCATCGTCTTTGATAATAGCAAGCGGTACTATGGGTGCGCTATGATTTCCTTTAAAGCTATAAGCTAATTCTAAAAGGTTAGCAATATTGCTTGGATTGGCAATGGGTACGAGAATACGCTCTGGGAAGTGCGAGAAGTCTATTTCTGTTTCAAGCTCGGCAGCAAGTTTTTTACCTACATTTTCAACAACAAAAGAACTAACCATGCAAGTTACTAAAATCAAAACTACGGTAGCATTAAGTACATTATCATCTACAAGTCCAATATTAAAACCTACCATAATAACAGCAAGTGTAGCAGCAGCGTGCGCACTACTAAGCCCAAATAAAAAATTTCGTAAACGCCCGTTGTACTTAAACAAAAGCTGTGTAATCCAAGCTGCTACAAACTTACTCATGATTGCAACGATAGAAAGCACTACAATAACTTCAAACGCTTCTAAGCCATAAAAAAGCACTTTGACATCGACAAGCATACCCACTCCTATCAAGAAAAAGGGTATAAAAATAGCATTCCCTACAAACTCAATGCGGTTCATGAGTAATGAATGATGTGGAATAAGCCGATTGAGCGAAAGCCCCGCTAAAAAAGCACCTATTATAGCCTCTACACCTGCCAATTCTGCCAGTGAAGCAGCTATAAACACCATAAGTATGATAAAAATATATGAGTTTACGTTGTCAGGCTCTACATTTTTAAAGAACCAACGTCCTATGCGGGGGAAGCCCCAAGCTACTGTAAATGTAAAGGCAGATATTTTTAAAATAAATAATAACCAAAATATCAAATCTGCATCGCCCAAAAACATGCTTTTAACAATCGCTAAAACTAAAAGCACGGCGGTATCTGTAATAATTGTACCACCTACTGCAATAATGACTACCTCATGTTTAGTAAGTCCTAAACGGCTTGCAATAGGGTAAGCTACCAAAGTATGAGACGAAAACATACTCGAGACCAACAAAGAAGAGTATATGCCATAGTTCAGATAATAATAGCATATCAAAGTCCCGATACCAAAAGGCACTATAAATGTAATGGCCCCAAAGATAAGACTCTTATTGCGGTTTTTCTTAAATTCTATAATATCCAACTCAAGCCCAGCTAAAAACATAATATACAACAAGCCAACCGTGCTGAACAAAATAATGGCAATATTGTATTCTAAAATATCAAGACCGTGAGGTCCTATAATCACACCAGCAATAATTAGCCCCACTACAGAAGGTACTTTAATACGTGTAAGCAATACAGGAGAGAGCAAAATAATAAACAATACGAGTGCAAAGGTGAGCACTGGGTCTTGCAGTGGTAGGCTTGTATCAAAAAGTAAATACATAAACTTAAATAATTGGTGTTTGATAGTTTGTCAGTAACTTAGTCTGTGAAAGCAGGCTATATGCATACTGCTTGCTATGAGAAAGAATTAAGAATCAAGTGCAATTTATTAAAATTTTAAACATCTGCGTATAAATTCGTGGTTTAGTCTTTATGAAAAATAAATTTAAACACATATTTTTTGATTTAGACCATACACTTTGGGATTATGAACGCAACTCTGCCGTAGCATTGGCAGAGGTATATGCTAATTATAAACTCGAGGAGGTGTGGCAGGTAGCCTTACAAGATTTTGAGCGAGCGTTTCGCCAAGCTACTCATGCGCTCTGGGATAGATACAATCGTTTGGAAATTGATAAAATCTATATACATACCCATAGATTTGCTCATATTGCTGAAATATTGAGTGTGCCTACGCCGAAAGATATAGAACAATTAGAAAATGCCTATCAAATGCTCGGTCCTGATGGTAAAATTTTGCTACCCTATTCACGTGAAGTGCTCGAGTATTTGCAACACAAAAACTATAAACTGCATATCTTATCAAATGGTTTTGATGGTACGCAACATCGCAAACTCAAAGCTACGGATATTACACAATTTTTTAGTCATATCATAACTTCTGAAACTACGGGTGCACGCAAACCACACCGAAATATGTTTGAGTATGCACTAAGCATTGCCCCTTGCCAAGCAGAAGAAGCAATTATGATCGGCGATAACTGGGAGGCTGATATAAAAGGAGCAGTAGCCGCAGGGCTTGCAGCCATATTTTATAACCCTCAAAAAGAAGAGAAAGAGCAAATCCCGCAAGTGCAAGTTGTGCATTGCCTTAGCGAAATCAAAAACTACCTCTAATAAATGGAATTTACAAGGTTGGATATTAGAAATAACATTTCTCAAAGAAATGTTATTTCTAAATTATTTTTAGCCTTCAGCTTCCAAACTTGCTATAATTGCATCAGTATTGATGTTTTCCCAATTGTTATGAATATTTTCAGATTGCATGACTTTATCCATGACCTTTTCTTGTTTTTTTCCCATAGCGAGGGCATCTGCATAGGGTATATGGCTAAATGTTACCATAGAATATAGCGGTATCCATTTATCGGGATAGCGTTGATTGATTTTGGCTTCAATTTTTTTGCGCAATAAAAAATCTTTGTCAGCGACTTTGTCTCGCATTTCAATAAAATTTTGCAGTGCCAAGTCTGAAATAGCATCGGCATTGCGTACACGTTCTTGCTGATAAGCAGGGAGTATGCGTTGCCAATCATTTTTGTGTAAATCAATCATATCATTGAGCACTCGGCAGTCTTCAAACCCAGAGTTCATACCTTGCCCGTAAAAAGGCACTATGGCATGGGAGGCATCACCTATGAGTGCAAAACGATTATCATATATCCAAGGGTTGCAACGCACCGTAACAAGTGCAGATGTAGGATTTTCAAAAAACTCGGTTTCTAAGTTTGGAATAAGTGGTAGCGTATCTTTAAAATACTTTTCAAAAAAATGACGTACCGCTTTTGGGCTATCCAAAGCTGCAAAAGAATCTTCGCTACCTTCAAAGGCTAAAAATAGCGTACAAGTAAAACTACCGTCAGGATTGGGAAGTGCAATGAGCATAAAATCTTTGCGAGGCCAAATATGCAGTGCATTTTTTTCCATTCTAAACTCACCCTCTGCCGTAGGCGGAATCGTGAGTTCTTTGTAGCCATGCGGGAGGTAGTATTGCGAATAGTTAAATCTTGGCATTTTTTGCATCTGTTGCCTTACGGCAGAAAATGCACCATCAGCACCAAAAATAACATCGGCAGTAGCTTTTTTATGTTGTTGATGGGTATCTGTGAAAATGACCTCACCTGCATTTAAGTTTATCTCTTCGCAGGCATGTGAAAAGTGATAATTTACATTATCATAACCCTCGGCTATATCTATGAGCTTGGCATTCAGCCCCGCACGTGAAATAGAATAAATTGCTTGATTGGCTTTTCCGTAAGATTGAAAATCAAGCTTGCCATCTATAGCATGTAACCTGCGTCCATACATTGGAATTGCAAAAGGTTTTACCGCCTCATCAGCACCTACTTGTTGCAAAGCGCGCCAGCCCCTATCGCTTAAAGCAAGGTTGATAGAACGACCACCAGGACCGCCACTTTGCCGGTAATCAGGTCTTTTTTCATATACATCTACAGTATATCCTCTTTTGCCTAAGCAAGCAGAGAGCAACGAGCCTACTAAGCCGCCGCCTACAATCATAATTTTTTCGTTCATCATATTTTTATGTGTCAATGTTTGGGTAGTAATAAGTTATCTATGAAGCTGTTTAAAAAATAATATTAAAACCAAGTACGTATATCTTGTTTTTGGCTTTCAACCACCCCCAACCCCTTCTAATCTTAGTAGGGGGGCTTTAAATGCCCCTCTTTTTCTAAGTCCTTTTTTATATAGCAGCGGTAAATCTATGTATTAAGTCTATGTAGCATGGGGTGCTGTTATTTGCTTCTAACAACTTGTTCATGAGTTTGGGTTTTAGAATAAAATTTAGTAGCTAAAAAATTGATAATCATTTGTTTAATGAATATTAAGTTTCAATCTGCTCTCGCTACTGCGGAAAGCCTATGCTACAGAAGATGTGAATAATTGATAGGCTTAGCGCCTGCTTATCAGAGGATAAAACTACTCGCATTTCATACATTCAAGGACGTAAATTTACAAAAATTATGTGTAATTACATCGGTATTGGCATCGGAAAATTTCAAATGGGTGTAAGTCAAGTAATCATAGCAATAACATGTTTTAAAGAAATGTTATTGCTACGATTTATACGGCTTTTTAGCTCCCAGGATTAAAATTGCGGGTTTTACTTGATTAAGCCTACAAATTTATTTGTGGGCAATCTTTTATATTTTTTTGAGCAGGGATAGAATTTCTTTTGGTGCGTCTTCTATGGGACTTTGGATAAGCATTTCGAATAAATTATCATCAGAATCGGGTTGCTTTAGTCCGATACGGCAATGGGCTTGGCTTTTGTGTAGGATACGCTCTATAAAAGGATTTTGATTATCGCTTAGACAAATCAAATAATCAAAAGATTTTTGTAAAAAAGACTGCAAACCTTCGTCTTTTGGCGTTCCCCATATCGCAAAACTTTGTGGCGAGCAGTGCAATATTTGTGTTGTAATTTTTTCAGATAAGTTAAGCTCTGTAGTGCTTGGCTCTTTTTGTGTATCGGCACTAAAAAGGAGGATTTGATATTCAATATTTTGATTTTCAATACCTTGTAAGAATGGATATAGGCTTTGTTTTTGTTGCTTATCTGCTAAAATAGCTATTGAGCGAAGTGCTTTGAAAGGGGTTGAATGATGTTTTACATGGCTTTTTCCAGCCCCCCATTGCTTTTCTATACGCCTTAGCAAGGATATAATATGCTTTTGCATAAAAAAAATATTTAGTATAATTTGGGGTAAAAGACCCAGTAATTACGCCTTACAAATTGAAGTGGCGAGATGATAAGCACTAAGTACTTTTTGAGAAACCTTAGGCTACTACAAAGATAAACGAAAAAAAATAATTTTTAGTGTAATTGGGTGTACATCAAGTGAGTAAATCTACAGAGGTTGTTTCATAACTAACAGTTTTCGAAAACTGTTAGTTATGAATTTCTGACTGTATGGTTACATAAAATTTTACTTCAAATATGCGACTGTTGCACCGTACCCAAAGCGATTTTTTTGCGCATCTTCATAAAAACGAACCTGTGGGTGCTTACTCAAAATTCGGTGTATCTCCATGCGCAATTTGCCATTGCCCACGCCGTGAATAAATGTAATTTTATCCATAGCTGCGGCTATAGCATTTTCTAAATTTTGTTCAAAACGCTGGAGTTGATACTGTAAAATATCTGCGGGGTTCATCTCTTCTGGTTTTTCTACGAGTGCTTCTATATGTAAATCTAGTTCTGCTTTGGGTTTATTGACTTTATAAGGCATTGTTTTCTTAGGTTCGCCTTCGAGCATTTGTTCTCTAATTTTCTGACTATCAATAGGTGGCAGGATAGGCGCGGCTTGTTGCCTTGCTTTATCAGATTCGTCTATACGAAAGAGATAGGCATCTTTAAAAATTAAAGGTGCTTGTTTTTTACTTTTAAAAAAAGTAGTTTTTTTGAATCCCAAAGTGCGTACTACGGGTGGCTGAAAGGTCATTTGGTCTTGTTTAAAAAAAATAAGCTGTGTAATAAGCGGTTTCCAATTTTCAAAATGAGTCAAATCACAGCGATGAATTTTTTGCATTTTTTGTTTACCAATTTTATGTGCTGCAATGCCTTTTTGTATGCTTTGAGTTTGTTCGCTTATCGCAAAAAGCACTTCAAAATCCGTACAGTTGAGTAGATATACATCTAAAATTTGGTCATTAAAATGTACAAAGGCTAAAAAAACGCCTTGTTCTAAATTTATTTTTTGTGCCTGCGCAGCTCTTGGGCGCGACGCACTCGTGCTTGGCGGCGGTAGGCTTATTTTGCCTTTTCCAAAATATTGTGCCTCCTCCTCTTGAATAACTACGATTTCGCTCCGCAATACAGGGATACGAAAACCGTCGCTAATTTCTACCTCTACCTGTGCATTAGATAAAAAATTTGTAATTACACCCTCTTCTTTGTCTGATAATAATCTTACTTTATCGCCTACTTCCATGATTGTGTTGCCTAAATATAGTATTTTCTAAAAATGATAACAAATATACTTTAACCATACTACTGGACATTCGCCAGCCCGCCAATAACATGTCTTAAAGAAATGTTATTGCTAAGCCCATTTTTGTTATAGCGTGGGGTTTGCAAACCCTATAGGCTACATAAAAAGGTATAGTTATAGTGGTATGTATTTTAATGAGGCTGTTTAAAAATATTTCTTAAAACTCAATAAGATTAGCTTTTACAATAGCTACAGGCGTACATTGGCTTGTGTGCTTTTGTAAGGCATTTTTCAACCACCCTTTAGTCCCCTCTTTGCGAGAGAACCACCCCTTAATTCGCTCCTTTTTAAGGAGGGGAGTGGGATTTTCGAGCTCCCCTCCTAAGATTAGGAGGGGCAGGGGGTGGTTGAAGGCTACATCTAAAATTCAGCCATAGACAGGTACTATCGCCGTGTTTGGAGTCCCCACCAAACACAAATAATGATATAAGCTAAATTTATGCAAGTACTTAGTTCTTTTAAACGGGTGTACGTCAAGTTGGTAAATCGACTTAGGAAGATTCAAAACTAACAGTTTTTCGAAAACTGTTAGTTATTGATAATTAGTTAATCATAGAAATAACATTTCTGGCAGAAATGTTATTTCTGAGCTAATTTAGCAAAGTTGTCGTACGCCCTTTTAAACAGCTTCAACATCAAAACTACAAAAAAATGCCATTGTTTCAAAAAAAGGTGTATATCAATTTGGTCAGTTGGTTTAGTTAGTTTCAGTGTTAGCATTTTTTCTAAAACTATTAGGTATTGATCATACTGCTATACATTTTTCCATAGCGTTATGGAAAAAAGGGTTTATAAATAATATTTCTTTGAGACATGTTATTTGTTGATGAAGATTTTAGAAGATTAAAGATTATCTGGTTTCGGCATTAGAGGCAATATTTCTGGTCAAAATATTATTTCTATATATCCCAAAGGGACAATAATATTTAATAGAAACTGCAATTTGCACTTTTTTTGTGCTGTGCTTAAAAATCTGTACGCTTAATCGATTTTTTATGAGGTTTTACCGATATAAGGTAAATAAGGTGCGGTGATATTTTCTTTTTTCGGATAAAATTGCTTATTTTTAGGCATAAAATAGTGGTTTTAATTTTAATATATATTAATCACAACTATATGCAAGTTCTAAAACTTAAATTTATATTCTGTATTATGCAATACAACAGACTTTTGTTTGTGTTTATGCTATGTATTGCTTTTTTATTTTGTTTAATGCCTTTAGCATCTTATGGTCAAGGAGAGCGACAGGTGGTGAGTTTTACGGGCTTAATTGTGGAGGGGGATAGTGCTTATGGTATTCCTGGCGTACACGTTTATGTTCCTCGTGCGGGTCGTGGTGCGGTTACGAATAGTTTGGGTTATTTTACGCTTACAAGTTTAGAAGGGGATACTGTACAGATTAGTGCCGTGGGTTATAAAACCGAGACTATTGTTATACCTCGTAGGGGCGAATCTCGATACTCTGTTTTGATAGATATGCAAGAAGATATTATGACGCTTAGCGAAATTGAGGTTTTTCCTTTTGCTAATGAGCGTGAGTTTAAAGAAGCATTTTTGGCATTAGAGTTTCCAGAGAGTGATATCGCTCGGGTCAGAAAAGAGTTGAGCAAAGAACGGCTCTCCGAAATGTCAGCTACTATGCCTATGAGTGCGGGTGCAAATTATCGCTACCACATGAACCAGCGAGACCTTGCTCAAGCTAATCGTTACTTTAACCCTGCATTGCCACTGACAAATCCTTTTGCATGGTCTAGGTTTATTAAATCTTTAAGAGATGGTGATTTAAAAAAGAAACTTCGAACTACTGAAGGCTCAGCGGGGCAGTAGCCTAAAAATAATATTTTGTAAACAAAACTTATTATTGCAAAGAAATGTACTGCAATTTTGCTAAATTGTCAAATCAAATTACAGTAATAGCATTAAATGATAGAAATAAGATTTCCGTCAGAGCTGTTATTGCTGAGCTAATTTAGCAAAGTTGTCGTACACCCTCAGTTTATCTAATGGATTTTATTTATCATATATTTTGCTATGCCAGAGAAAAATTATTTCAATAGATTTTCTAACTACGACGTTGCAGATACTATTGTCTGGACATCATTTGTAGTGGGGCTTATACTGGCTACATTTTTTCAAAGCTGGTCCATAGCTATTGTAGCCGGTGGTTTAAATCTGTTTTTGTATCTAACTGTACGCTATATTTGGAATAATGAAGAGCTTTTAAAATGGTTCAGTCCATTAGTTTATGCTTTTTTTATTTTTCAGTATTTGGCACAAATGAGCGGTAGCTATGCTTTTCAATGGCTTATCGCTTTTTATGCTGTCTCATTGATTCGTTTTCGAAAGCCCATTTTATTTGTAATTTTTGGTTTGCTTATAGTATGCTACCACGGCGCACTTTTTTATATTGATTATCAAAAATTTTATGACCTACAGCCTTATTTTATCAATCTAAATTGGGATATGAAAGATTTGGTATGGCATCTGTTATTTTTGTCTGCATTTTTACTGCTTTGTGCGTTTTTGTCCGTAGTTTATCAAAAAATACAATTGCGTTTTGAGCATACAGAAGCACTAAGGGAAGCTGAAATCAAACAAAAAAAGCGAACCCTTGACTATATGAATAACTTAATAGAGGGCAATACAGGGATTGATTACGAAGGATTTGAAGGCGATAAACTCTATAAGCCACTCAAAAATATAGAGCAAAAACTTCAAGAAGCAATAATAAAAGACCAAAACCGTAAAAAAATTATAGACGGCATGGCTATGTTTGCAGAGCTTATGAGCCGTCATAATGAAGATTTACAATCGCTATACGACAAACTTACCTTTGCCTTAGTAAGATTTTTGAACGCCGCACAAGCAGGATTATTTATTTCTAACGAAAATGGAGTATATGCCGAAGAGGAAGAAGGGCAAGAGGCTGAAATCGTACTCAAATCCTTTTATGCCTATGACAGAAAGAAAATCCTCGAAAAAAGTATGTATCCCGGAGAGGGCATTCTCGGGCAAACTTTTCTCGAAGGTAAAATTACTTATATGACAGACCTACCCAAGCGTTATACGTACATCCAGCATGGGCTCGATGAAGTACAACCAAGAAGCGTAGTCCTCGTCCCGCTTATTAGTTCTGATATGAAAGTCGGTATATTAGAAATTGTTTCGCTCTATGAAATGGAAGATTATCAACTCGACTTCCTCGACCGCCTCAGCGAGAGTATAGCCACGACCATTCATAATACACACATGAACGAGCAAACTCAAATGCTCCTCGAAGCCTCACAGCAATACTCCGAGCAACTATCTACTGCGGAAGAGCAAATGAGAGGATTTATAGAAGAGCTAAGACTAACACAAAAAGATGCTAACAACCGCATTGCAGACCTCACGCAAGAATTGCATAATATAGAAATGAGGTTCTTTAAAGTTAATAGCGAAAACAAAAAATTGCGTGCTGAAAATCAAAAACTTAAAGAAAATAAGGCATCTGCTAATCAATATCTTATTGTGGGTGAAGACTAAAACTTACAGCTCGCCCATGCGTTGCTCGTAAAGCTTTTTGCTCTCATTCACAGTCATATCCAAATCGTTCATAATCTCACTTACTTGCGACTCAATATTGCTCAATCCAGTATTGATTTCTCCAATCTGACCAATCGCTACTGCTGCTTCTAAGGCTTTGATATTATCCGTAGCTAAGGTATGTAGTGTGCGCAGTTTGCCAATGGCTTTCTCTGTCTTGACGAGCTGTTGCTCATAAGCCTGACGTGATTTAGCCAAAGCAGCGAGCAGTTGCCTTTTGTTGTTCTCATCATTCAACCCATTGACTTGTTTTTCTATGGCTAAGAAAAGCTCCTCCGCACGTGAGCGAAGTTGCTCGTACTCTTTATTGAGCTTCTTGACTTTGTTATTGACACGCTCCCAACTTCCATAAACTTGATTGAACTCTTTATCTACGTTACGCGCATTAGCAATGGCTTGCTGTAACGCACTGAGTTTTTCTACACTTTTGATGACAAGCTCATCAGTTTTTTCTTTTTGCTTTGAAAAAGATTCTATTTGCTTTTTGAATTTTTTCTTAAAACGAGGCAAATCCTCGGGGCTATACATACAAGCCGTCGTACTGAGCAAAAGCAAAAGGAAAAATAAACGAAAAGTAAGTTTCATATAATAAAATTATTTGGTTTGTTTTAGAGAATCTCAGAACTAACAGTTTTGCAAAACTGTTAGTTGCTGATAATTTAACTTAGAGCTTGTGCCGAAAAAATCGGTATTGGCAGGTCGGTCTTAAAGACCTGCGCTGTGGCTCGCCGTGTTTGGGTGTCCTCACCAAACACTCGTTGAGTTTAGAGTTTGATACAAATATTTTTTTCTTCACTAAAAAATTTGAGCACCTCGAAACCGCCCTCTCTGCCTACGCCCGATTGCTTCATGCCTCCAAAGGGCGTGCGCAAATCTCTCAACAGCCAGCAGTTTATCCATACGACTCCGCTCTCGAGCTTTTGGGCTAAGTTGTGTGCACGGGTGAGATTTTCTGTCCATACGCTTGTTGCAAGTCCGTAAGTAGTGGCATTGGCTTTGGCTAAGGCTTCGGCATCATTATCAAAAGTATCGAGTGTAACTACGGGTCCGAAGATTTCTTCTTGATTTGTACGGCAATTTTGATTGAGGTTTTCGATGACTGTAGGCTCAATAAAAAATCCATTTTCGCATCGCCCTTCGGGTTTTACAGCATTCCCACCCGTTAGTATTTTGCCTCCTTCTTTTTGTGCTAAGGCAATATAACTGAGCACTTTTTGCTGATGTGCTTCTGAAACGACTGCCCCTAAGTTGGAATGCTCGTCTAGCGGGTCGCCAGTTTTTAGGGCTTTTACTTGTTTGATAAACTCGGTTTTGAAATCTTCATAAATAGATTTTTCTACCAAAATGCGTGAGCCACAGAGGCAAATCTGCCCTTGATTGGCAAACGAACTGCGCACACTTGTCGCTACGGCTTCCTCGAGCTTGCAATCGGCAAAGATAAGGTTGGCATTTTTTCCGCCCAGCTCAAGGGATAATTTTTTGAACATAGGTGCAGCGAGTGCTGCGATGCGTGCACCGGTTTGCGTACCGCCCGTAAACGAAATGGCTTTAACTGTAGGCGCAACGACTATAGGCTCTCCTACTGAAGCACCAAAACCGTGTACAATATTGAGCACACCCGCAGGTAGCCCTACCTCTACACAAATTTGCGATAAGCGATAGGCAGTCATGGGCGTTATTTCAGATGGTTTAGCCACAACGCAATTTCCAGCGGCTAAAGCGGGGGCGATTTTCCAAGTAAAAAGATAAAGAGGCAGGTTCCAAGGCGATATACAACCTACTACACCCAGCGGACTTCGGTGTGTGTAGTTAATGGCTATCGGTTCGGTATAATGCGATTCGTTGTGCGTATGCAAAATTGCTGAGGCGAAAAAACGAAAATTAGACACCGCACGTGGAATATCCACGGATTTAGCCAAGCTCAATGGTTTGCCGTTATCGATAGACTCATCGAGGGCGAGCGCATCGAGGTTAGCTTCAATGGCATCGGCAATTTTATGTAAAAATTTTGAACGTAGCTCCTGCCCACAGCTGCTCCAGCTCGGAAAGGCTTTCTCAGCGGCCTCAATAGCAGTGGCTACATCTTCGGCTTGTGAATCTGGTATTTGTGCATATACCTCGCCTGTGGCGGGATTGATATTATCAAAATAAGTTTGATTGATAGGGGGGCAGAGTTTGCCTCCAATAAGGTTTTGTATTTTTTCCTGCATAATTTGGTGTAGCTTAGTGCCAAGAAGTCTTATGTCTAAGTTACTTATTTTTTAGATAGCGCAGAGCTTTGCAAACCCCGCGCTATGAAAAAGTGTATAGTAGTATAGTATATTTGTTTTATAAATTTTCAAACATAGCCGTATCAAACACAAGCCCTCCTCGCCCTATATCCTCGGGTTCAGTTTTGATGTTTGCAATATGGCTTTCTTTGCTTTGAGTTTGTTTTGTATTTGCAGCTGTAGCCTCTGCTTGTTTTTTTTCTGCTTCTCCGGGTCTTTGATATGCTTCGGGTACGAAGTCTTCGGGCATTTCATTGGCATTGATTCGCTCGATTTGATAATGCACGTGCTTATGATTTTTTTCTATGAGTTCGTCTGTGCGTGCTATGAGCTGTGCGACGGAATGCGCATCGTTTTTGATAGCAATTTTCTGTACTTTTTGAAATGTATCTTTCAAGAAGTCAGATAATTCTTGTAGTGTCTCGTGTTTGAGTTTTTCTACTTGTCTGTAGTCGTTTTCCATACGAAGCACTTGTTTTTTCATTTCGACGAGCGTATCCTCTGCGACTTGCTGTGCTTTTCGCATCATAAACTTAGACTGCTCTTTGGCTTCTTTGAGTAGTGTATCTGCGCGTACTTTTCCTTCGAGTATCATTAAATCTGCTTTTTTACGTGCTTGGTCAACGGTAAGTTGGTTAGCCTCTTGGGTTTGCATCAGTGTTTTATGCAGTGCAGCTTCTGCATAGCGCAATCTTTTTCGCTCTTCGTTGGCTTCGTTGATGCGCTTTTCAAGTTCTTGATTGTGCATATCTAAACGACGCAAATTTTCAGCAATATCGGCAAGGTACTCCGAAACTTCTGAGGGCTTATAGCCACCAAAGGTTGCGCGTCGGAATGAATGCTTTTCGATGTCGTCTGGTGTTACCCTTGATTTCATATCAATACTCGATTTAATGCGTACAAAAAAAGGCTTTTTTACAACGCCATTTTTGTATCGTTAGAATAGGAATTTTTGTAGTTTCTTGCTAAATTGTGCGCAAAGATAAGGCAACATAAAGCAAGAGAAGTCTAATTTTACGAAAATTTACTTATAATCTAAAACCCGTAGCTATATTTTTTTGTAAAAATAGCAAAATTAGTTTATACTGCCTTTTATTGTTTCAAAATCATTTCAAAAAAACTAAAAATCAATACTGTATGTCCGATTATATCAAAGTAGCTGGTGCAGCCCTTAATCAAACGCCTATGGATTGGGAGGGTAATCAAAACCGTATTATTGCAGCCCTTCAAGAGGCCAAGCGTAGGCAGGTGAGTATTTTGTGCCTCCCCGAGCTTTGCATTTCGGGTTATGGGTGTGAGGATATGTTTTATGCGCCAGGGCTTTGGCAGGCTTCGGTGCGTACACTTTTTGATATTTTACCCCATACAAAAGGTATTATTACTTGCTTGGGTTTGCCTATGATGTATCAAAATCGCATTTTTAATGTATGTGCTATGATTGTCGATGGCAAAATAGAAGGTTTTGCTGCCAAACAGTTTTTGGCTGGTAATGGCATACACTACGAACCGCGCTGGTTTACGCCCTGGACATCTGAAAAGCGTGTGATGATTGAAATTAAAGACAATGAAGGGCAGGCGCATAAATATCCTTTTGGCGATATATTTTTTGAAGTAAGCGGTATTAAAATTGGTTTTGAAATTTGCGAAGATGCTTGGGTAGCCAATCGTCCTGGGCGCAAACTTTATCAATACGGTATTGATTTAATCATGAACCCCAGTGCAAGCCATTTTGCATTTAATAAAATCGATGTGCGTAAGCGTTTCGTACTTGAAGGTTCACGGGCTTTTGGGGTCGCTTATCTTTACTCCAATCTTTTGGGCAACGAAGCGGGGCGTGCTATTTACGACGGCGGCGTAATTATAGCCTCCTCGGGCGAAATTGCTAATATTGGAAGAAGGCTATCTTTTCACGATGTATTGGTTACTGATGCGGTTATCGATATCAATGCGAATCGCATTGCACAATCGCAAGCAAGTACACTCTTTGAAGTGCCGGAGTTCTTAGACCGCCGCATTCAAAGTCAGTTTACTTTTCCAAGCATGACTACCCGACCTTTTGACCAAAAAGAAAGAGACTGGGAGTATAGCGAGACGCGTAAAGAAGAGGAGTTTGCACGTGCCGTTGCCTTAGGGCTTTTCGATTATATGAGAAAAAGCCGCTCAAGGGGATTTGTCATTTCGCTAAGTGGGGGGGCTGACTCTGCCGCAGTAGCCGTATGCTGCTTTTTAGCTATCAAATTAGGCATAGAAAGTATTGGATTAGAGGCTTTTAAAGCTAAAATTGATTATATCGTTGCACTCAAAGACTGTACAAGTGCCGAAGAAATAGCAATGCAACTTATCACTACGGCTTATCAGCCCAGTGAAAATAGTTCCGAAATTACGCGCCGTGCTGCCGAGGAGGTCGCAAAATCTATCTCTGCTAACCATAGCGAAATGGACATCAATAATATTGTTAAAAATTATCACGCTATTATTGAGGGTAGTCTTAATCGCAAACTTAGCTGGCAGAACGATGATATTGCTTTGCAAAATATTCAAGCAAGGGTGCGCGCCCCCTCTGTTTGGATGTTGGCAAACATACAAGGTGCATTGCTACTTTCGACGAGCAACCGCTCCGAAGCAGCCGTAGGTTATGCTACTATGGATGGAGATACCTCGGGCGGGCTTAGTCCTATTGCTGGTATTGATAAAGCATTTTTACGAAAATGGCTGGTTTGGCTCGAAAAGTACGGTATCAATGATACTTTGCGTATCGAAGGGCTTTCCTATATCAATAGCCAACAGCCCACTGCCGAGCTACGACCACAGGAGAGCAAACAAACCGATGAAGATGATTTAATGCCCTATGACTTGCTCGATGAAATCGAAGAGGCTGCCATTAGAGACAAAAAAATGCCTGCGGAGTGTTTGCTTTTGATGCAAAATCGTTTCCCGCAATATACGCATGCCCAACTTTTAGTTTGGATAAAGCGATTTTTTACACTTTGGAGTCGCAATCAATGGAAACGAGAGCGTTACGCACCCTCCTTTCATTTAGATGACAAAAACCTCGACCCCAAAACTTGGTGTCGCTTTCCGATACTTTCAAGTGGCTTTGAGAGAGAGTTGAAAGAATTAGGATAAGTCATATCACTATATATTTTTCCATAGCTTGGGGTTTTGTAGTCTAATACCATACTACTGGACATTCTCCATATAGAAATAACATTTCTTTGAGAAATGTTATTTCTAAGCCGATTTTTGCATAGCGTGGGGTTTGCAAACCCCACGCCCTATGCAAAAATGTATAGTAGTATGGTCTAACACGATTTGAAATCTAATACTTTTGGCTGTGTACTAAGCAGTAAGTATGGGGGGGGCATATTATAGGCTTTGCAAGCTCTATACTATGGAAAATTTTTAGAAATAACATTTCTGTCAGAAATGTTATTTCTAAAAATTTCATGTTATTTCTGTATGGAGAATGTCTAAGTCGTATGATCAAAAAGCTATAATTGTGTTCTTTAGTTTTCCCAAAGGTGGCTTTCGTAGGCTATGAGGTCTGCCTCGTATTGCATAGCCTTTAGAATTTTGTTTCTTTCATCATTGCCACTCATATCAATAATGAAATCTTCATTGGGATTGTCGTATTTGACTATATTGGCAGCAAAAAGTCGCAACTCAAGGGCTTCTTCTAAGTTTCTGTGGTTGTTGGCTGCGCTGTTGTGTGCGTTGTACCAAGTAGCTTCGGGGTTTCCTCTAAAAAGATTATTCACAATTTCTTTGTAAGAAAAGACGGCAATTGTTTTATCTATACCACCACCTTCGATATTTTTTTCAGCGGGTAGAATGATTTCTAAGGATTGAATATCGTGTATCATTCGTCCACGTGTTTTATCAAAAAAGAGGTCTTCTTTCACACGCATAAGCGAAAAATCTTTGGCAAAAAATTCATCACTTATTTCAGTAACTTCGTCGTCTTCCCATTCATCAGTAACCCAGCCATCATTTCCCCATCCGTCATTTTGGTTGTTTCCAAAGATGGCTTCTTCTTCAGGTGTGAGTCCGCTCCCCTCGCCGGGCAGGAGTAGGTTATTGCTAAACGTTTCATTATCCATACGCATCTTGAGCGCATCAGATTGATAAGGTCTTATAATTCCGTTTTTAGCAGCTTCTATAATGATAGTTGGCAGTTCGTTTCCGCGTGCCATGAGGGCGTGGTTTTGCTTTTCGGTAAAATCTATTTGAAACCAAAGGGTTTTTTGATAAAATTTATAGGCGTTATGTACCTGCTTTGAGGCTACGGATTGCGTATTATAAGATTGTGCCAAATCTTGGTTATAAAATTCTTGGGCTTGGGTGTTTGCAGATATGGCTACCATAGAAATAAGTAGCAAACATATCAAAATCTTACTTTTTATAATGTTCATGACAATTGATTCGTTATAAAGTTTTGAAATTGGATTGAAAACATATATGTTTGTATATATGCAGAACGGCATTGAGTTTTTAATATTGCATAAGCATACAATTTTAATTTGTGGGGTTGTAGTTATGCGTGGCTAAAATTCTAATATGGCAATTCGTAATTACGCCAAAAAAATTGCATCTTTGTAGCATCTTTGAATATTATCACGTTTAGGAATTTATCATACGCTACGGACGTAAATCAAACGTGATAATCTTTTTTATTTTAAATTTTTTTTCAGAATTTAGATTCATAGTTTTTATGCGATTTTTTGTAGATACAGCTGACCTCGATGAGATTCGTGAGGCGCAATCCCTTGGCGTTTTAGATGGCGTTACGACTAATCCCTCTCTTATGGCAAAAGTAGGTGTGGAGGGCAAAGACAATATTTTTAGGCATTACAAAGCGATATGCGATATTGTAAGTGGCGATGTAAGTGCAGAAGTATTGGCTACTGATTTTGAAAATATTATACGCGAAGGCGAGGAGCTTGCCGAGATAGACGATAAGATAGTCGTAAAAGTACCGATGATTAAAGATGGTGTAAAAGCCTTGCGCTACTTTTCTGATAAAGGCATCAAGACAAATTGTACATTGATTTTTTCACCAGGGCAGGCACTTTTGGCTGCTAAGGCGGGCGCTACTTATGTATCTCCTTTTATTGGCAGGGTTGATGATATTTCTAATGATGGTTTGGCACTCATTCATGAGATTGTAGATATTTACAGCAATTATCTTTATACAACGGAAGTATTGGCAGCCTCTATTCGCCACCCTATGCACATCATTGAGTGCGCTAAAATAGGTGCAGATGTTGCTACTTGTCCACTTAAAGTAATCACTTCTTTACTTAATCACCCTTTGACAGATAGAGGGCTTGAGCAGTTTTTGGCTGATGGCAAAAAGCTCAATCTTTAGACGCTTTTCAATAAATTTGAGGCTATATCCTTTGATATAATCATAGTTTGGGCACATACTATTAGCTATTTTCCATAGCTTCGTGGGGTTTGCAAGCCTCATGACGCTATGGAAAAATGAGCTTGCTTATAAATAACATGCCTGATAGAAATGTTATTTATAGTTGGAGAATGTTTAGTCTTATGATTTTGGCATTAGGGCTAATGCTTTAGGTAGGAATCTTATGGTGTGGGCTATGCTATTGTGATTTATTTTTTTCATTTTCGAGCATATTATCAAAAATATGAATAATATGCTTTCTTTGTTCGACTACGGTAAAGACGGGGAGCTTTTCGTTTTCTTTCCAAAGCTCAAGAAAAAGATGAAGTTTTCCTTGTTTTTCATCGAGGAGCTGTGCGAGTAGCTCTGTATTTTTTTTGTTTTGAGGTCTTTTTTTTTCTTCTTCGTAATGGTATTTGAGTATATAGATAAGATTTTGTGCGGAGTTTTTGTAGTTTTCGAAGGGTTCTGTAGCTCTATTCATAATTTGCAAGGTTTCTTCTCTGATTCGCTGGGTGCGTTTGTAGGCATCGTCAGAGTATTGGGCTTGTCCTACGCATGCTGAAAAACTAATAAACATACAGTAGCATATTGTAAAATAATATACCAAAGATGATGTTTTTTTATTGCTCAGTAGATAAGTATAGTAACACATAAATTTAGGAAAAAGACAGGCTAAGTTTGTTTTTTTGGGTGTACGACAACTTTGCTAAATATGCCCAGAAATAACATTTCTGGCAGAAATGTTATTTCTATAACTTGCTAATTGTCAAGAACTAACAGTTTTTCAAAAACTGTTAGTTCTGAAATTATCTAAGTCGATTGACCAACTTGACGTACACCCGTTTGTTTTTACCTAGCCTATCTTTTAGAAATAAGTATAAGTCAGAATAACATTTTTAGCTATTTATAGGTCGGTATTTCACCTGTTTTGATTTTCTTAAAATAAATTTTCATTTCTCTGGCGACCTCTGGTGAGAGCAATACAAGCCCCAAAATATTGGGAAATGCCATACCTAAAATCATCATATCGGAAAAGTCAATAACGGCATTCATTTTTGTAGATGCGCCAATAACGACAAATATCAAGAATAACCCTTTGTAAAACAAGATAGATGCTGGCGTTTTTCCAAAGAGGTAAGCCCATGCATTTTCACCATAATAAGACCAAGAAATCATTGTAGAAAAGGCAAAAAGCACAATAGCTAAGGTCAGTACATAAGGAAACCAAGTAATAGCCGAGCCAAAGGCTTGTGAGGTCAGGGCAGCACCTTCTAAGCCTTGTCCATCGCTATAACTACCCGTAATGATAATGACAAGGGCAGTCATTGTGCAGACTACTACTGTATCTATAAAAGGCTCGAGCAGGGCTACAGTGCCTTCGCTTACAGGTTCTTTGGTTTTGGCGGCTGCGTGTGCAATAGAGGCAGAACCTACGCCCGCTTCATTAGAGAAGGCCGCGCGGCGAAATCCTTGAATCAATACACCTACAAAACCACCTAAAGCTGCATCAGCGGCAAAAGCACCTTGGAATATTTCACCAAATGCCCAGCCTATCTTGTCGTAGTTCATCAAAATAACTACTAAGGCTGCTAATACATACATGCCACACATAAAAGGCACTATTTTATCTGTTACCTTAGCAATAGAACGAATACCGCCAATAATAACTATACCTACGGCAATCGCAAAAAAGATTCCAAACAAAAATCCATAACCTTCTAAGAACGTCATCTGCTGTGATAACTGGCTATAAGCCTGATTTACCTGAAACATATTACCACCGCCAAAAGAACCGCCAATACAAAGCACGGCAAAAACAGCTGCCAATACTTTGCCTAATCCTTTTTTATTTTGTTTGGCTAAGCCTTCACTCAAATAATACATCGGACCGCCAAAAACAATACCGTCCTTAATTTGCCGATATTTTACACCTAAGGTGCACTCTACAAACTTTGAAGACATGCCTAAAAAGCCCGCTACAATCATCCAAAACATAGCACCCGGACCGCCCAAAGTAATTGCTACAGCTACACCAGCAATATTGCCAAGCCCTACTGTAGCCGAAAGTGCAGTTGTAAGTGCTTGAAAATGAGAGACCTCTCCTTCATTATTCGGATCATCATATTTGCCCCTCACTAAGTTGAAGGCGTGCTTCATGCCACTAATATTGATAAAACCCATGCGCACAGTAAAAAACATGGCACCTAAGATAAGCCAAACTACAACAAGCGGAATTTCAGAACGCACGGGTTTACCTTGAGCATCTAAAACAAGATTGCCTTTGGCATCATACACTTGAGGATCATAAATTCCGATGGCTGAAAATGGATCAAAGAAAAGCACGGTAGCCATTGCATCTACTATGGGCTGAAACGATTTATCAATCTGCTCATCAATAGGAATATCTGCTGCTTCTTCTGTTTGGACCTGCTCAGTGTCCTCGGGGGGGTGCTCTTCTTGTGCTACGACTTGTTGGGGTACTGAAAGAAGAAGTAATAGACTTAATGCACAAAAAAAGACGAGTAAATAACGGTAGAATAGTTTCATGTGAACGTATTTGATGGTATTTTGTAATAATCATTAAGTAGGTGTGAAAAAAAAATATAACTTTTGAATGTCTTAGCCTTGTGAGATAACAACTAACAGTGCTTTGAATGCTGTTAGCTGTTATCATAAGAGCATGTGTTACAAACTTTGATATGATTGTGATTTGTACGCAAAAAACGATATTTTGTTCTAAAAAACAAATTTAATGTTATACGGGTCTTAAAAAACTCTCATAAATCTCTTCGGTGACGCGCTCGGCGGTTTCTAATGCACCATGTACTGTGGCAAAATGCCCGTTAAAATTTGTAGCTTCACCAGCAAAAAAGATTTTATTTTCTATAGGGCGTGCAAGTGCTTTGCGCAATTTGGCAGAGTGTGGTGAGGGGTAGGAGTAGGCACCTTGAATAAAAGGGTCTTGCCCCCAATCTTTCCAATAAAAATCAGTAAGGCGGCGCGAAGGCTCTCCGTCAAACATAGAATCAAGCTCTGCGATAAGTTGCTCTATGCCTGCCTTTTTACCAAGCTTTGCCAGCCGCTCGGCTTTCTCTCCCATGATAAAGGCACAAAGTATGTTGCTTTGCAGCTCCGGGTCGTAATGCGATACCCAATATTCGTTGGCTATTTGCGCACCAATTAAAAATCCCATTTTGCGTTTCCAAAAGGGTTTATCAAATTTAAAAAAGGCTTTAATACCCGCTTTGTCCATGCCAATCTGACGGATAGCCACTTGTTTACGCTCGCCCAGTGTGGGCTCGAAATTTATAATTCCAGATTTTAGTATAGTGAGCGGTACGCTAATCACGACCCTATCGGCAACATACATTTTGCAATCTTTGCTAACGACTTGCACCCCACTCGCAGTATGACTTATATGCCGTACATCTGCACCGTACACGATGCAATCCGCAATGCGGCTATGCAAATCTGAAAGCAAAGCCGAAAATGTAGTATTTTGCAAGCGGTAGTTCTCTTCGCCAGCGTCCCAGCGATTAGACTCTATAGCCAAGCTTTGCATACCCAAACGAGAGAGTGATGTACCATACTCGGCAGCAAAATCTTCATAGATATGCCACATATCCGCAGGTATATCAAAGCTGTGTAAATAATCCGCTACACCGATTTCCTCCCCCCTATAATTGTAATGATAGTCGTGAAATTCCCAATAGTTTATAAAGTCAGGATTATGCTCAAGTTTTTTGCTTTTGATGATTTCATTTTTGTACCAATAATAATCTTTACCTAAATTTTTCAAAATAGCAATACCTTTATCTATTGCCATTTGGTGGAATATGGTACGCTTCCCATGCACAAATTCAGCACCCAGCTCTATTGAACGAGTATCAAACCCATCATAAGAAAAAATGCGACCTCCCCAGCGTTCAGAGGCTTCCAAAATTTGCACCTCAAAACCTTGATTTTTAAGTAAATAAGCAGCATAAATCCCTGCCGCACCCGCACCAATTACAATTACATTTCCTTGCATATTGCTAACCATAAGATTTTGAATATTTAACGAATAGGCAATATAATGACTGTAGTTGAAATTTCTAAATTTAAAAGCAAAAAACACTAAAATTATCGATTTTAGGCTTCTAAGCATGCCAAACTAAGGCAAAAAAGTAGTATAGTTAATAACTGGAGTTACGCAGTTTCATAACTAACAGTTTTTTGAAAACTGTTAGTTATTGTCTATCAGCATGTTGAAAAATAACATTTCTTCGAGAAATGTTATTTTTAGGCTATTTTGACGCTATATGCGTAACTTCAGTTAATAACACGGCTATACGTTTTTTTGAGTGATGGCTAAGTGGCATATTTTTGTTGATTATAGGAATAATGCAATAAAATTAGAAATAACATTTTTTGAAAAAATGTTATTTCTAATTTTATTTTAAGTATCTGCACCGTGAAAACTGTTAGTGCTGAAACCTCCTAAGTCAATTTATCAACTTAACCTACACTTATTACAAGATTGAGTGTGGACTTAATTATTATTTTTTTGGGGATTGTATTATTTTTATATTTTGGTTTGATATTTGATAAGGCTAAGTTTGTATTTAAACCCTTATTTTTATATGTCAAAACAATCTATTTTGTTTTATTTTCTATTGGTAGCTGCCCTTTTAGGGTTCAGTACTGTTCAAGCCCAAACTGCTTACGAATGGGACGATTATGGGCTTAGTTTTTCAGTCCCAGCAGGTTTTAAAGCCAGTGCCAGTACTGGGGATAAGTTTGAAGGCAGTGCAGAGCGGGCGGGCCTTACCCTTTTTGGACTTTATCCTATTGCTGATGCAAATCTTACTATGGAAAACTTAGAAGATTTCTTAGTAGCTATGGCATCAGAAAGTGGTATGCAGGTTGATGAAGCTTCTGAAATTGAATTTAATGGTTTTTATGGCTATTATGCAGAAGGCGACATTGAGGGCATACCGACTTTTTTTGCTTGCATGTTAGACCCCGACGGAGAGCTAAATTTTATCATTACCATATTACATAATAATGCAGATGTGGCGATTAAAGTAGTTAGAAGTATTCAAAAAATGTAATTATTAGACGTAGAGTTTTGGGTATATTTCAAAACTACTCAATTGCTATTTAGTGAGAACTATACTAAATAGACATTTGGCAGCCAGAAATAATATTGCTCAAAGAAATATTATTTCTAAGCCCATTTTTCCATAGCGTGAAAGTTGCAAACCCCATGCTATGGAAAAATGTATAGTCGTATGAGTGAGAATACCAAAAATAACAGAAAAAACCCACTGCCTTTCGGGAGCAATGGGCTTTTTGTGTATGATGTAAATTTTTTACGAATTTACCAATGCTTTCAAACGTACGACAGCTTCACAGCGAGCTTCATGCTCTTTTTTCATGAGGGTGTGCACAGACTCAAAGCCCTCTTTCGGAGTAGGATCAGTAACCTTCTTCCTGCCCTCTGCAAGTTTTTGCTCACGCTCCTCGGCGATGGCAAGCGCACGGTGCGCAAGTGCCTGCTGCACATCAAGGCTTAAATAGCCCTCCATAGCGACAATGCCGTTATAGATTAAAGTCATCTCGCTATTTTCTTTTGCTATCAATTCCTCTACATAAAAACCAATGAGCTTTTGTATCTCTGGATTCTTTTGGCTTGCGTAAGGCAAAAGGTTTTCTATAAGCATGTATTGAGCGACCAATTGCTCGGCTACATAGCGCACATCTTCGTCTGCAATGTCTTGCAAATAGTTTTGCATAAACTCATGCGTCGCCTCGTGATTGTCCGAATGGTTATCATAAAAAACATTACGGACTTCGTTGTAGATGCCTGAATGAAGTACCTTCATTTTTGTGCCTTCTTTGCATATGAATACAAGCCCGAGTCCATCAGGTGAATGATCAAGAAGCAGCGGCTGCGACGCACTTATGGGTTGTGGGACTTTTGCTGTTGTCGTAACAGACTCTGACTCTTTGCAAGCAAAAAGCAAACAAAGTAATGGAATAAAAATAATTACATATTTCATGATGATATAAGGGATTAAAGGTGATAAAACACAATAATTAATTTGAGAAACAAGGATTCACATTAACATTTCCTAAATTTCTGACTTCTTCTGGCTTATCGTCATAAGAGAAAAAGCCTTGACCACTACGTAAATCTACGCTAGCGTAATCATCGCAAGGTCCACTAGATTCATAAGTTATTTGAATGGTAAAAGGACCATTATCATCTTGCCCTGCTACCACAACCATTTCCAAAAGACAATAAATAAGTCATTGAGAAAATGATGATTAACAATAATTTTTTCATAATTAAAAATCATTAAATGTTAAACAATACAATGCAATACTACATTTTAAATAAAATTGATATATCAAAAGCAATATATTGAAAAAAAAAAAAGCAAATATTTTAACTGTTTTTTTTTGATTTTACATAAAATTATGGTGATATTATTCTTTTTATACGATTTAGTGCTAAGAATCTTATATTTTTGAAAGGCGATTTAATAGTAATACCCCTTCAATAAATACTATTACTGACTTGATAACACTGTAATAATATACGAATTTGTAATATTTCAAACACCCTATGATACGGAGCAGTAAAGAAAAAGATATAACAAATAACATTTCTCTAAGAAATGTTATTTGTTATATCTTAATTTTTTTTGCTTACCTCACTGGCGTAAGCGCACGCTCAAACCACTTTTCAGCATCTTGAGCAATATAAATACCATTGCTACGTATTAGTTTCTGCGCCTCAATTTTGCCTTCGCTAAGTCCCTCGGTTTCTAAAGGTTGCTCCAATTTGCGTTTGTGCTCGGCTAATTTCTGCTGCCAAGGTGTGGCGAAATTGCGTATCTCTTCGCTTGTCCAATGTCCTTTGAGTGCATTGAGGGTGCGTGCAATCAGGCGATAATCATGATTGCCAAAATCGACTAAGGCTTGCAAATGGTACGCCATAGCTTCTTGCACTTCAGGCGTGCTTTCTTCTTTTAAAAGCCAATCTTTGAGCATCGCACCATTTTGCTCTTGAGCGGTCATAAAAGCGGCAGGCATATCTGCCCAATCTTCATTATTTTGGCGTACAATAGCAGAGGCTTTACGCCAATCGCCGTCGAAATTTTTGTTGCTCATTAAGCTCAAGGTATATTTTGCACCCGGCTCACGCTTCAAAAAAGCGGCATGCTCCTCTTGCGATACATTGGGTCTCACTCCAAAAGACCATGTTTTGCTCTCCTCAATCATTTTTGGAAGTTCGGCTATAAACTCTTGCTTGGCACGCTCTTTTTCCGAAAGTTCGGTGAGTTGCTGTGTCTCTTTTTGGCATGCCGAAAATAAGAATACCATAACAATGGCATAAACTATACTTTGAAATTTCATAATACTTGTAATTTTAGTGTGTGTAAAATAAATAATTAGTTTTAGACTTCTTGCGAGTGTATGTCAAGTTAGCAAATCGACTTAGGTAGTTTCAAGAACTAACAGTTTTTCGAAAACTGTTAGTTCTATAATTCAGCTAAAGACAGCTACTATCGCCGTGTTTGGTGTCCATAGCAAATAGAAATCTGCATATTTTTGAAATTATTAGGCTCACCATCAAAACTATAACGAACTTGGTTGTCTCCCATTTCTGTGAAGCAATCGTTGTCATAATCTTGTTGATTTTGAGAAAGGGAAACAGGAGGAAGTAAAGGTACGGTAAGAAGAACAACCAGTACAGCTATCAAAATAAATTGTTTCATAAAATAAATAGTTTAAAGTACAAAATATAAAAAAAATACACTTAGCTAAATTTATATTGTAAAAGTAATTTATTTTTTTTTTTTTTTTTCAAAATTTTTTATCGCTTTTTTTGTAAAAAAATGTAAAAACTACAAATAACATTTCTCTGAGAAATGTTATTTTTCAACATGCTGATAAACAATAACTAACAGTTTTTTGAAAACTGTTAGTTATGAAGCTGCGTAATTCCAGTTATTATTTAGCTAATCAGTTCATAAACAGATACCTGTAGGAGTAATAAAAAAGTGCTGGTGCTTATTTTTGGTTTGCTACAAAAAAAATTGTATCTTTATTTTTCACTTTGAGCAAGCTGGGGGCTTAAGGGCGCAATTGGGTGTAGGTAGTTCTAGAACAGTCTAAAAACAACTACACCTGCCGTTTTTGCGGTCCTCAGCAAACACAATACAGTTTTGAACTTTACCCCAAGGCTTTATCAAAGTGACGCAAATGCAAATTATCAATCTTAAAAAAAAATATGAACACTACCGACATCAATACAAGTCAGGAAGCCATCGATTTAGAATTAGCGTATGGCGCGCACAATTATCACCCACTTCCCGTAGTACTTTCTAAAGGCGAAGGCGTATATCTTTGGGACGTAGAAGGCAAAAAATATTATGATTTTTTGGCGGCTTACTCGGCTGTCAATCAGGGGCACTGCCATCCCAAAATTCTGAAAGCACTTTATGAGCAGGGGCAGACGCTTACGCTCACTTCGCGCGCTTTTCACAACGATGTGTTGGGCAAATACGAAAAATATATCTGCGAATATTTCGGATACGATAAAGTTTTGCCGATGAATACAGGCGTTGAAGGCGGAGAGACTGCTGTCAAACTTTGCCGTAAGTGGGCTTATACGGTAAAAGGAGTACCTAAAAATCAGGCAAAAATTATTTTTGTAGAGGGCAACTTCTGGGGGCGCACTTTGGCAGCGATTTCATCTTCTACAGACCCCTCGAGCTATGAAGGCTTCGGTCCTTATATGCCGGGTTATGAGCTAATTCCTTATAATGACTTAGCAGCCCTCGAGAAAGCATTAGAAGACCCTAATGTAGCCGGTTTTATGGTCGAGCCTATTCAAGGTGAGGCGGGTGTAGTCGTCCCAGATGATGGCTATTTGAAAAAAGCCTACGATATGTGCCGTGAGAAAAATGTACTTTTCATTGCTGATGAAGTGCAAACGGGCATTGCACGCACGGGTAAGATGATTTGTTGCGAACATGAAGGCTTTAAGCCCGATATTTTGATTTTGGGTAAGGCGCTCTCAGGTGGGGTTTATCCCGTATCGGCAGTGTTGGCAAGCGATGAGATTATGCTTTCCATTAAGCCAGGCGAGCACGGCTCTACTTATGGTGGTAATCCGCTGGCTTGCGCCGTAGCTATGGCAGCCCTGGAGGTAGTGAAAGAAGAAAATCTTTCCGAAAATGCCGAACGCTTAGGTAAAATATTCCGTGAGCGTATGCAAAAGCTCGCCGAAAAGTGCGATTTAGTAACGCTTGTCAGAGGAAAGGGCTTGCTCAATGCCATTGTTATCAATGACAGTGAAGATAGCAGCACGGCTTGGGATATTTGTCTCAAACTGCGAGATAATGGACTTTTGGCAAAACCTACGCATGGCAATATCATTCGCTTTGCACCGCCACTTGTGATGACAGAAGAGCAGCTCAATGCTTGTTGTGATATTATAGAGCAGACAATTTTGGATTTTAAATAAAAGGAATATATTAGAACTAACAGTTCTGCCAGAACTGTTAGTTCTAATATGGAAATACTTGGAGAGTTCAGACTACAAAATCAAACGTGATAAAGTCTATTGAGCAATAAATATTTTAGATATGAGAGATAACATTTGTTACCGAAATGTTATTTCTCATATTCAACTTTAGACAAAAAATAATCATACCTTAAAACCAAAATCATGGAATTACGCTATTTACGAGTGGGCTTTGACCTCCCTCTTCATTTCGAGCAGGTGAGTGCCTTTCGTGGGGCTGTAGCTACGAAAGTGGGAGAGGCGCACGTGGCTTTTCATCATCATTTTTTAGATAAGGAGACGGGCGAATCTAAATTGCTATACCGCTACCCTCGTATTCAATACAAACGTCTTTTTGGCAAGGCTGCTATGGTTTGCTTAGGTGATGCCGTAGATGAGATTCATCATTTATTTGAAAAGTCAGATTGGCGCATTCTATTACACAACAAAGAAATTGATTTGCGTATAGAAAAACTCGATATGCAAAAGTATGAACTCAATGTTTGTGAAGAGTTACGCACCTATAGCATCAACTATTGGCTTGCGCTCAATAGTGAAAATTATCAAAAATATCAAAATGCAAAGGGGCTTGGCGAACGCATCTCGATTTTAGAGTGCATACTAAAAGGTAATATTTTAAGCATGGCTTCAGGTTTAGATTGGCACATAGAGAACAAATTCGAACTTTTTATCGAGGAAATTGAAAGCAGTTATGTCGTACCTTATAAAACTACGCCTTTGAGTGCTTTTTCTATCAGATTCCAAACCAATTTGTTTTTACCTAACTACATCGGTATCGGAAAGGGTGCAAGCAGAGGTTTTGGCACTGTAAGGTTCAAAGCCCCTGAAAAAAGAGAGCGCAGAGTTAGATAAGCCTAAATTTAGGCTTTAAAAATTATTGTGTTTAGGTATGAGCACTGTGATATTTCTTTGAGCAATGCTATTGCTAAGTTGTGAGGCGGGGATTATGAAGTTTTGATTTGCACTAAGGAGGCGTTACAGGTTATAGCTTTCGCCCTTTCCAATCGAGCTTTTTGTCTTTGTGCAAAAAATGTAATAGCAAGAGGCTGCCATAAAAAATTTGAAAATAGAAAACATAAAGCAAAGCATCAAAAAAAGTTTTGCGAAGTCCAAGTCTTTGCGAAGCGATATTGATGAGCCAAATTTTAAAAATCGCTAAACTAAGCCAAATGCCCAAGCTCAATAAGGGTGCGAAAAAAGACAAACCCAATACAATAGGGAGTTGCCAACTCAAAAACATCAAGGGCAGGCGTAGCTGTAGAGGAATGCGCATCGCACCGCGCATCCATCTTAATCGCTGTGTAAACCAAGCAGAGGCATCGGGCATAGCTTCCGAGCGAGCGAGTACATCAGGCTCAAAAAGTTGCTGGGTAGCCCAGCCTTTTTTTTGTGTTTCACAGAACATTTGATAGTCTTCTGTTATTGAAAAAGGGAGGTTTTCATAACCGCCAACTTCAAAATAAGCCTCGGCACGCAATAGCATATTATTGCCAATAGCAGCTTGTGGTATCCCACTTTTAGAAAGTTGATAAAGCACAAAAATAGCTAACATCCAATCTACAGATTGTGCACGTTCAAAAAATGTTGTACCTTCAATAACTGTAACGCCATTGACAATGGCATGCTCTGTATTTACTGCTTGTTGCATAGCCTTTGCCCAAGTCGGTGGTACACGCACATCAGCATCTGTAATTAAAAAAAATTTACCCCGTGCTTCTTGTGCTAAATGTGCCAATACATTTGCCTTTGCACGTGCATCGCCTAGTGTATCTTTAATTGGAATACAACGAAAATGAGGTTTATCACTGATAAAATTCTCAATGAGCATAGCTGTATTATCCGTAGAGCAATCCTCGCCAATGAGTACCTCTATCTGCTCTGTCGGAAAATCGAGAGCAGCTAAAGCCTCTAAGCAAGGTAAAATCCTATGCTCTTCGTTTCGCACTGCCAGTAGCACGCTAATTTTGATATGGTGGCTGTCTGTTGTTTTGATAATGAATAGTGATTTAAGGTGTACTTTAGGCGCACTCATAGAAGTTGCTTGTACGTCAAGTTGGCAAATCAACTCAGTGAGTGTTAGACCTAATAGTTTTTAGAAAAATGTTAGGTCTTGATGCTTTGATGAAAATGTCTTGGTTCAATTTACGAAATTGACGTACATTTGCTATTTTTCTATACACAAATATAACACAAAATTTGTATTGCAAGTTACTATTCTGCGATAAAACTATCGAGTTTTTGGGCTTCGTGCGTCCAGTCATATACGGCAGCTGGCGGTGCTTTGGTATAAAAAATTGTATCAAAAATTTGTGGTTTGTATGCAAAATCCTCAAAATCGGTAAAAAAAGCGGCATTGTATGGATTTAATAAACTTTGCCATAGCGGATTTTTAGGCAAAACCATGGGTAGGTGCATCGCTAAGGCTTCAAATACTTTGGTTGGAATGCAATATTGTGTACTTAGGTTTTGTGTATAGGGTAACAACAAGATGTCGGCTTTTTGCATTACTTGCTGTATATCTTCCCACGCAATTGGTTTTGTATTGATATGTATATATATGCTTTTGGGGTAATTAGCGCAATAGGCTATAATTTTATCTTTGTAGTGTTTGTCAGAGGCTTTTCCTACAATTGATAGGGTTGCGCCTTTAGCTAAATAGGGTGCAAACCATTGTAGGGCTTTTAGCGTTCCGTAAGTATCAGAAAAGTTGCCGACAATGACGGCCTTAAAATGCGTTTTTAAAGACTGTTTAATAGGTTTTTGAAAATGATTTTGGATAGCTTTATTTTCTATAATTCTGAATCTCGCTTTGGTAAAAGTACAGCTTTGGGCATAACTTCGCTCTGCGAGCCAATATTCAGATACAAAACTTCGAGAAATCCATTCACAGAGCCGCACGCTCTGGGCTAATGGTAATCTTAGCCAAAGGGGGTAATGGTTTTGATGATAAATATTGCTAAAATAATCTTCACGTACATCATAGATAATTTTGACTTTTGCGAATAAGCGATAAAGCATTGCCCAAGGTAATAACTCTACTGCCGATACAATGAGTAAGTTGGGCTGTAGCCGGTACGCTAAACGAAAAAATGTCCAGCCTGCCAACCAGCGACGAAGTTGCAAACGCTGAAAGTTAAAGATTGGATAAAAATAAATATTTGAAGGCGAATCCTTTGGTTGCGCACTCGAGTAGCCCAATATATGTACTTTATCGTATTTTTCGGCTATATACTTACCCAGTTTATGATACATGCGCACATCATTGGCGGGCTTTAAAACAGCAGCTATCAGCGCACATTTCATAATACAAAAAATTTAAAATTGATTACACTACTATTCATTGTAGAACCAACAGTTCTTAGGGGTAAATGTCTAAGTATGAAAATTGATTTTTTATCAAAAGGTTGGCAAAGGATAAAAAATATTATTGCCAAAATTACACAAATTCGACCAGCAAATTCAAAACTTTGTGCTTATATCTTTGTTCTTTAATGCGCAACTCTTTTTTTATGGGGTATGCGGCAATTTTGTTAAATGAGCTATCTAAGTCAATTTATCAACTTGACGTATATCTTTTTTACGTATCATACTACATAGACGTTTTTTAGCTATAAATATTATTGTTTTGGCTTATGAATGTCTATATAACCATATTTTTGCATGCAAGTCAAAAAAGCGATATTGTTAGTCAATCTCGGCACGCCTGATTCTCCTAATACGGGCGATGTACGAAAATACTTACGTGAGTTTTTATTAGACCCTCGGGTTATAGATATTCCCACGATTCCACGTTATTTGTTGGTAAATGGCATTATAGCTCCTTTTCGAGCTCCTAAATCTGCAAAGGAGTATAAAAAAGTATGGACAGATGAAGGCTCTCCTTTATTGCTTTATAGCCAACGTATGTGCGAACTTTTACAGGAGCAACTTCCACAGTATAGCGTGCATTTAGCTATGCGTTATCAAAATCCTTCAATGGATAAAGTTATGCAAGAGCTTAAAGAAATGCAACTTGAGCATTTGCTTGTTATACCGCTATTTCCACAGTATGCTTCAGCTACTACGGGTTCTGTGCATCAACGTGTTATGGAAATTATTTCTACGTGGCAACTTATTCCTAAAATAACACTTTTGGATAATTATCCTGCCCACCCTAAGCTCATTGAGGCTTTTGCCGAGCGTGCGCGCAAACACATGGCGGAGCACGATTTTGATCATTTTATTCTCTCTTATCACGGATTGCCAGAGCGACAGCTCAAAAAGGCCGATAAAGAGTGCAAAATCGGTAGTTGCTGTGATAGCTATACGCAACGCAACCGTCTTTGCTACCGCGCACAATGCTTCGAAACCTCACGTAAACTTGCAGAAGCACTACACCTCAAACCCGAAGATTATACCGTATGCTTTCAATCCCGTCTTGGAAATGACCCTTGGATTCAACCCTATACCGAAGATGTAATCAAAAAATTAGCAAAAGAAGGTAAAAAAAATGTACTCGCATTTAGCCCTGCTTTCGTAGCTGATTGTTTGGAAACTACCATAGAAGTAGGTGAAGAGTATAAAGAACTATTTGAAGAAGAAGGAGGAGAACACTGGGCACTTGTTGATAGCCTCAACGACCACCCACTTTGGATTGAAGCACTCAAAGAATTAAGTCTCGAAGCACTTGAGCCAAAAGACCATAAAACCTCCGAGTCGCTACCAGCATAACTTTTTTGTCTGAATCAGGATTTGCAAAATTGCCGTAGAACGGACTTTAGTCTGTTTCAGCGCAGAAGGTACAGACTAAAGTCTATGCTACAAATCTTTGAATCCTGATTCAGACAGAAATATTACACCCACACGGCAAAAATCTCTTTGCCCTTGTGCTGTATCAATTCCTCTTTCCAACTTGGATTTTCACGCTCATCAAAAATCAATAAAAAGCCTTCCTCTACGCCATGAATCTCCAAATAATTTGCTAATTGATTCAAGCCTTTTTCATGCGACTTATCCCCCGCCCAACGTTTGAGTTCGATGATGTATTTCCATTGCAAATAGGTAACGACAATATCAAGGCGTTTTTCTTCTGACGTTTCTACTTCCTTAAAATCATGCCCTTGTCCGTTTAGAATGGGTTTCAAAAATGCCAAGAAAATCAATCGCCATTCCCGTTCTAACATTTTATTGTCTTTTTTGCTGTACTGTTCTTTCATAAAAGCTTGGAACTTACGCAACACGGGTTCTAAGTCTAAGCTGCCGGCGTCTTTTGTGAATTGAGTGCCTAAATAAGTATCTCTGAAATTATGCTGCTGCTCACGAATACTTTTTGCTAATCTGTTGTTAGTCATATAAATGTAAATGACTTGCTCATACACCCGATTATGAATTTTGATAATTCCATTTCCTTTAAAAATACCATAGGTTTCTCCTAATCGTATGGAACT